>JBGPPC010000107.1:0-12069 GCA_041488355.1 Gammaproteobacteria bacterium | reverse complement strand
GTCGGCCCACAATACCCGATCGCTGCACCCTTTTGTAAATGTAAGATTTTCGGACGGTGATCCCAGCCAACTGGTCACCCTAGCGCCGTCTCGACAGAAAAAGCGCAAAGGTACCCCAGTCGACGTCTGGGTCTTTGCGGCCCCCGCCTCAGGGGGGTACTGGATCTCGTGCGTCTACGCAGACACTAGTGTCGTTGTCGCTCGCCAGCTTCCAGCCGATGTCACATCCTGCGAGGTTGAATACGACAAGGCGTTCGCTTCGCCCGTAGCCAAGCGTTTCACCTGTAAGTAACAGGACAAGCCCGCGCTTTGTGCCCTCACGCGTAGCGACTGCGCGCCAGCGCCGCGCCGGCCCCTAGCGCTTCGAGCTTCGCCAACGCGATTTCGCGGTTCATCGGCGCCATGCCGCAGTTGGTGCAGGGCCGGATCCGTCCCTTCGCGACATGCTTCATCGCCTCCGCGATGAGATCGGCGACCTCTTCGGGCGTCTCGACGCGGTCACTCGCCACGTCGATGACCCCGACGAGAACATCTTTCTCGGGCAGCAGCTTTAGCAGGCTCAGGGGCACGTGCGAGTGCATACACTCGAGCGAGATCTGATCGAGTCGGCTTTTCGCCAACGCGGGAAAGATTTCCTCGTATTGCCGCCACTCGTTGCCGAGCGCTTTCTTCCAGTCGATGTTCGCCTTGATCCCGTAGCCATAGCAGATGTGCACGGCCGTCTTGCAGCGCAGCCCTTCGATCGCAAGATGCAACGCGTCAATGCCCCAGCGCTTCACGTCGTCCATGTAGACGTTGAAGGCGGGTTCGTCGAACTGAATCACGTCGACGCCATCGGCCTCGAGTGCGCGGGCTTCCTGATTGAGCAGCTCCGCAAACGCCATCGCCATCTTCACCTTGTCCCCGTAGTGCTTGTCGGCGATGGTGTCGACAATGGTCATGGGACCAGGCAACGTGATCTTGAGTTTTCTGGTGGTGTGTGCGCGCGCCAGCCGCGCCTCGGTTTGATGCACACGCGCTGCCAGGCGCAGTGGGGCGACAACCATCGGCACCATTGCCTCATAACGGTTGTTGCGGATCCCCATCTTGACTTTGTGATCGAAGTCGATCCCCTCCACCGATTCGAGGAAGCCATGGACGAAATGCTGGCGGGACTGCTCCCCGTCGCTGAGGATGTCGATCCCCGCGTCTTCCTGCGCTTTGATCCAGAGGAGCGTCGCATCGTGCTTAGCCTCGGCAAGCGCTTCACCCCCCAGTTTCCATTGCGGCCAAAGTTTGCCCGGCTCGGCGAGCCAGGACGGCTTGGGCAGGCTGCCCGCGATTGTCGTTTCGAACATGGATGCCTGATGAGTAGTGGCTATGGGAACTCCAACGCATACTAATACGGCGTCTGGACCTTGACCAGATCGATGCCGACGGGATCGGTACTCACCTGAGCGTCCCGCTGGTCGGCTCTGGTTTGAACTCGATCACGATCCCGCGCAGTGGTGTGTCTCCCACGTTCTTCACCACGTGGATCACGGGCGGGCTGAAATTAGCCCGGTCGGGCACCGTCTCTACGAAGAACGGCGGCCCCTCGTCGCGCCATTGCTGAAGACGGGTCCGATTCAATTGGATCACCACACGCTGACTGTGGCTGTGCCGCGTGCGCGTGTCGCCGGGAGCTAGTTTCTCCTCGAAGACAAAGAAGTGCTCCCCATCGTAGCGCATCGCGTTCTTGTCGGGGTTGATGATCTCGCGAGGCGATTGGACAGGGGGGTGCTTCGGCTTTATTGTTACCTCAAAGAACTCGCCTCCGCCACTCACCTCATAGGACTCGCCAGCTGCGAAGACCGCGATGTCGCCACGCGTTATCTTCCGGCGCAAGTCGCCGGACGCGAGCTCAATGTCACCCAGCGCTACGATCACGCGGTCTCCGCACACCGGCGCAGGGGATGCACAAGGCGCTACGTCTCGGCTGATCTGGACATACTCGTTATCGAGCGCGAGCTGGTCTGCCGTCAGTACCGCAGCAAGCAGAAGCTCAATCATGCAACGCCTCTCCCTTCCCTCTTCGTGTAGAAGGATAAAGATACACGCGCCGGCGAATCAGCGAAACCATTCAGCCTAGGACTTTATTGTCGATAGTCAGGGCGATGCCGCCAGAACGAACTGTCGGCGGGCAGAGTAGAGTGCTCGAATGCTGGAGCGGGTAGGCAAGTACCAGATCAAGCGAGAGATAGGCAAAGGGACCAACAGTACGGTCTACCTGGCCTACGATGAGTTCTACGGCTCGGACGTGGCCGTCAAGGTCTACGACGACGGCGGCAGTGCTCGGCAAAGCGGCGTCCTGAAGATCCAGTTCGTCAGCGAGGCAGCGCTGGCCGGCAAGCTGTCGCATCCTCACATCGCGACGATCCTGGATGCCGTCGTCGACGAGCACTTCACCTACGTTGCGATGGAGTACGTCCACGGGGGAAACCTGTCCCGCTACACCAGCGCCGATCGCCTGCTGCCGGTCGCCGACGTGATCGAGATCGCTTTCAAGTGCTGTGGCGCTCTCGACTACGCCTACCGGGAGGGTGTAGTCCACCTGGACATCAAGCCGGCCAATATCCTGGTCGCGCGCGGGACGGACGTGAAGGTGGCTGACTTCGGCGCCGCGTTCGTGCGCACCGCGGAGACAACCCAGAAGCTGCGGATGGGATCGCCTTCCTATGTCGCACCGGAGCAGATCCGGGACGATCCGCTTACCCATCAGAGCGACATGTACTCTTTGGGGGTGGTGCTCTACGAGCTGCTGGTCGGTCGCAGGCCCTTCTACGGGCGGAACACTGCGGAGCTGCTCAACACGGTGCTCAGCGAGGAGCCGACGCCACCGTCGAAATGGCGGCCGGACCTGCCAGTGGAGCTCGACGCGGTGGTGCTACGCATGTTGCAGAAGTACCCGGAAGACCGTTATCCGGACTGGGCCGAGCTCGCGCTCGAGCTGGCGCGGCTCGGCCGCCTCAGCGTCTACGATCAGGTGGTCAGGGACAGCGAGAAGTTCCTCTCGCTGCGTCCCGCGGCGCTGCTCAGTCAACTCAGCGACGCGGATCTGTGGGAACTGACGCGTGTCGGCCAATGGCGCCGCCTGCCTTCGCAAACGGTTCTGGTGACCGAAGGCGAAACCGGTGACAGCTTGTTCATCCTCGCGCGCGGCGAGGCGAAAGTAACCGCGCGAGGCCGGCTGCTCAACGTTCTGCGGGCCGGCGACTGTATTGGCGAGATGGCCTACGCGCGGGGTGAAGCTTCGGTGCGGCAGGCCACGGTGGAAACCAGCACCGACGCGCTGATGGTCGAACTGGGGAGCTCCGCCATAGACGGCTTGTCTCCCAGATGCCAGCTGCAACTCAACCGTGCGCTGCTGCGCACGCTCGCCGATCGGCTCGAGTTCGCCAACGCCCGGCTCTCGGCTGGAGGGTGAAGGGCGAAGGGTGAATGAGTAAATTCCCTAGCCCTTTACCCTTCACTCATTCACCCTTCACTTCTTTCACACCTGGGGATTCAATCGCTCCTGCTTGGAGTGCAGTTTGTTCACCGCGTTGATGTATGCCTTGGCCGAAGCCACCACGATGTCGGTATCGGCGCCGGCGCCGTTGACGATGCGCCCGCTCTTGCGCAGACGCACAGTCACCTCGCCTTGCGAGTCGGTGCCGCTGGTCACCGCGTTGACCGAGTACAGCGTCAGCTCGGCGCCGCTGATGACGATGCTCTCGATGGCCTTGAACGTGGCATCGACCGGCCCGCTGCCCTGCGCCTCGGCTTTTTTTTCGGCACCGTCTTCCGCCAGCACTACTTTTGCCACCGGCGTCTCTCCGGTTTCCGAGTGCGCCATCATCGACAGCAGCTTGAAGTGCTCCTGCTCCTGGTCGTGGCTTGCTGCCTCGTCGCTGACCAGCATCTGAAGATCTTCGTCGAAGATCTCCGATTTCTTGTCGGCCAAGTCCTTGAAGCGAGCGAAAGCTGCGTTCAGCGCTTCTTCGGACTGCAGCTCGATGCCGAGCTCCCGGAGACGCTGTTTGAAGGCGTTGCGGCCGGATAGCTTTCCCAAAACCAGCTTATTAGCGCCCCAGCCCACGTCCTCTGCGCGCATGATCTCGTAGGTCTCGCGGCTCTTGATGACCCCGTCCTGGTGGATGCCCGATTCGTGGGCAAAGGCGTTGGCGCCCACGATGGCCTTGTTGGGCTGCACCGGGAAGCCGGTGATGCCGGATACGAGCTTGCTGGACGGGACGATCTGCGTCGTGTCGATGCGCGTGTCGCAGGGGAAGAAGTCCTGGCGCGTGCGCACTGCCATCACGACCTCCTCGAGCGAGGCGTTGCCGGCGCGTTCGCCGAGGCCATTGATCGTGCATTCCACCTGGCGCGCCCCGTTCATCACCGCCGACAGCGAATTGGCCACCGCTAGCCCCAGATCGTTGTGGCAGTGCACCGACCAGACGACCTTACCGGAGTTGGGAATCCGCTCGCGCAAGGTGCGGATGAGGCCGCCGAACTGCTCGGGAATGGTGTAGCCGACCGTGTCGGGGATGTTGATGGTCGTGGCACCGGCCTTGATCACCTGCTCCAGAATACGGCACAGGAAGTCCACCTCCGAGCGGCCCGCGTCCTCGGGTGAGAACTCGACATCGTCGCGGTAGGTCCGCGCCAGCTTGACCGACTTCACAGCCTGCTCCACGACTTGGTCCGGCGTCATGCGCAACTTGCGCTCCATGTGGATCGGCGAGGTCGCGATGAAGGTGTGAATGCGCGCGGCGTTGGCTCCCTTCAACGCGTCGCCTGCGCGGCGAATGTCGTTGTCGTTGGCGCGCGCCAATCCGCAAACGATGCTGTCTTTGATAGCGGCGCCGATGCCCCTAACGGCTTCGAAGTCGCCATTGCTGGCAGCCGGGAAGCCAGCTTCGATCACATCCACTTTCAGCCGCTCGAGTTGACGCGCGATGCGCATCTTCTCGTCGCGCGTCATCGACGCGCCCGGGCTCTGCTCGCCGTCGCGCAACGTGGTGTCGAAAATGATGAGACGCTCTTTCATGGCGTTCTCCTTCTGGCTCTGGTGTCTGCCAGGAGCCACGACCGAAAGTAACGACGCTGCTGATGCAAGGAGCTGCTGGGCGAGACACCCTTTACTCTTAACCCCTCACGCCTACAGCCCATCCGGTGGCATCGGCGGTGGCGGCAACGCAGCCTTGCGTCGGATCCGGTTGATCACCCACATCATGTATCCGGAAGCGGCATAGATCAGGAATAGGCTGAACAGCAATTCGGGGAGGTTGTCCACCACTTGAAAGATGGCCACCACCACAAGCACGATCGCCACGACCACGCCGAACGGCACGCTCTTACGCAGGTTGATGTCTTTGCCGCTGTAGAACTTGACATTGCTCACCATGGTCAGGCCGGCGAACATGGCCAGTGCCCATGCGCCCCATTGCACGTCTTCGGGCTCGACGTTGAAGGCCCACATGGTCCACACGAAACCGGCGATCAGGCCCGCCGCGGCCGGGCTGGGCAGTCCCTGAAAATAGCGCTTGTCGACTACGCCCAGATTGGTGTTGAAGCGAGCCAAGCGGAGCGCGGCGCAGGCGCAATAGACGAACGCGGCGACCCAGCCCATCTGGCCCATGCCCTTGAGCGCCCACTCGTACATCACCAGCCCGGGTGCGGCCCCGAAGGACACCATGTCCGACAGCGAGTCGTACTCGGCGCCGAACGGGCTCTGGGTGCGGGTGAGCCGCGCCACCCGGCCATCGAGGCCGTCGAACACCATGGCCACGAAGATCCCCACGGCCGCCAGCCCGAAGCGGTTGTTCATCGCCTGGACAATGGCATAGAACCCGGCGAACAGTGCCACCGTGGTGATGGCGTTGGGCAGCCAGTAAATGCCATGGCGGCGGATGCGTCCGCCCGCCAGCCACTTCGGTTTGAGCGGCGGCCGCTCGGGGTAGTTCATGCGATCCATTCTAACCCCTCCGGGGTCGCCGTCAGGCGGCGATCATCCTCCGCGCTCCCTCATGGCTGGCTGGTGACGCAGCTTCGACACGGCGGTTCCGTGCGATTTCGCGGTCTAGCGC
This sequence comes from Gammaproteobacteria bacterium, assembly GCA_041488355.1. Taxonomy (GTDB): domain Bacteria; phylum Pseudomonadota; class Gammaproteobacteria; order Burkholderiales; family SHXO01; genus SHXO01. Next base: position 5,977 of record JBGPPC010000107.1, on the reverse strand, counting down.
GCCGCGGACAGTTCCGCGCAAATCGTCTCGCCGCCGGTGACCTTGTCGCCAACACTGACCCTTGGGATGCTGCCAGGCGGCAAATAGAGGTCGACGCGCGAGCCGAAGCGTATGAAGCCGTAGCGCTGGCCGCGTGGGAGCCGATCTCCGGGCGAGGCATAGCAGAGGATACGCCGGGCGACGAGCCCGGCGATCTGAACGCAGGTGACTTCGGTGCCGTCGTCCATATGGATCCACAGCGCCATGCGCTCGTTCTCGGTGGAGGACTTGTCGAGCGAGGCGTTGAGGTATTTGCCGCCGCTATACCAGCGTTCCTTGACGACGCCCTCCACCGGGCTACGGTTGGAGTGCACGTTGAACACATTCATGAACACGCTGATCTTGAGCGCTTCGCGATTCAGATAAGGGTCCCGCGCCTTCTGCACTAACAGCACGCGGCCGTCAGCAGGACTCACCGCGATACCGGGCTGCAGCGGCACGCTGCGCGGCGGGTCGCGAAAAAACTGGACGACGAATGCCGCAAGCCCCCAGAACAGCAGCGCCCAGCCGCCCAGAAAGGCGGTCGCGAGCAGAGCCAGCCCGACTGCGATGGCGACGTGGGGCCAGCCTTCACGGGCGATGAGAGGATGGGATTCTTGCACGCTTAGGATGGATTCCAGTTCAGTGGAAAAAAGGGGCAGGTGAAGGGTGAAGGGTCAGCTCCACCCGAGCGTTCGCCCCGAAAGCCCGGGGGAGGGGGTCTTCTGTCCCGAGCACCTCCGGAAGATTCTTTACCCCTCACCCTTCACGCATTCACGCCTTCACTGGGATACTGCATTAGTTCCGCGATTGGTCGACCAGCCTGCCCTGCTTCAGCCACGGCATCATCTCGCGTAGCTTCCCGCCCACGACTTCGATGGGATGCTCGCGGCCGATACGACGCATGGCGTTGAGCTTCGTGGCTCCAGTTTGATTCTCCAGCAGGAACTCCTGGGCGTAGGTGCCGGTTTGGATTTCCTTGAGGATTCTGCGCATCTCGTTCTTGGTCTGTTCGTTGATGATGCGCGGGCCGCGGGTGAAGTCGCCGTATTCCGCGTTGTTGGAGATCGAGTAGCGCATGTTCGCGATGCCGCCCTCGTACATGAGGTCGACTATCAGCTTCAACTCGTGCAGGCACTCGAAGTAGGCCATCTCGGGCGCATAACCGGCCTCAACCAGAACCTCGAAGCCAGCTTGCACCAGTGCCGTGGTCCCGCCGCACAACACCACTTGCTCGCCGAACAGGTCAGTCTCCGTTTCTTCGCGGAAGTTAGTCTCGATAACGCCAGCGCGCGCGCCACCTATGGCCGCCGCATAGGACAACGCGAGATCCCGCGCTCTGCCGCTCACGTCCTGGGCCACAGCAATCAGGCACGGTGTGCCGGCGCCCTGGACGTACTGGTTGCGGACCGTGTGGCCAGGCGCCTTCGGCGCGATCATGACCACATCCAGGTCGGCGCGCGGGATGACCTGGCCAAAGTGGATGTTGAAGCCGTGCGCGAAGCCGAGCGTGGCGCCCTTCTTCATATTGGGCTCGACATCCTTGCGATAAGTCGCTGCGATATGCTCGTCCGGCATGAGCATCATCACGAAATCGGCGCTTTTCACCGCTTCGGCGGTTTCCTGCACTTTGAGGCCGGCGTTTCCGGCCTTGGTCCAGGACGGCCCATTGCGCAACCCGACCGTGACGTTCACTCCCGATTCGTGCAAGTTGAGCGCGTGCGCGTGACCCTGTGAACCGTAGCCCACGATCGTGACCTGCTTGCCTTTGATCAGGGAGAGGTCCGCGTCCTTGTCATAATAGACTTTCATTCGAGTATCTCCTCGTTTTCCATTCACTAAGCTTTCAATACCCTATCGCCACGCCCGATGCCCGAAGCACCCGTGCGCACCGTCTCCAGTATCGCGCTGCGCTCGATGGCGTTCAAAAAGGCATCGAGCTTGCTGCCAGTCCCCGTCAGCTCGATGGTGTAGGACTTGTCGGTGACGTCGATGATGCGGCCGCGGAAGATCTCCGCCATGCGTTTCATCTCGTCGCGATCCTTGCCCGCAGCGCGCACCTTCACCAGCATCAGTTCGCGCTCGATGTGCTCGCCGTCGGACAGATCGACCACCTTCACCACGTCGATCAGCTTGTTGAGCTGCTTGGTGATCTGTTCGATGACGTCGTCGGATCCAGTGGTCACGACGGTCATGCGCGACAGAGTTGGATCTTCGGTCGGGGCCACGGTAAGCGATTCGATGTTGTAACCGCGCGCGGAAAACAACCCGGAGACGCGAGAGAGCGCGCCCGCCTCGTTCTCCAAGAGCAGCGAGATGATGTGTCGCATGGGCCGGCCATCACAAAAGACATCGATAGACGGTGGGCTTTCGCGGCAACGCCGTCCTTGAGAAGGATCGGTGCCCTCAGCAGGCCCTTGTGGGGCCGGCCGACATTGGCGAAACGCCCGCCGGAATATCTGGGCCGAGGCCAACCGCCCCGACCTAGAATTTCACGTAAAGCTCAAACCAGAATCATCTCCGACAGCCCTTTGCCGCCCGGGACCATCGGGAACACGTTCTCGGTCTGGTCGGTGATGAAATCCATGAACACCAGGTCGTCCTTGCGGCTGAATGCTTCGCGCAGTGCGGGCTCGACGTCGGCCGGCTTGTCGATGCGCATGCCGACATGGCCGAACGACTCCGCAACCTTGACGAAATCCGGCAGCGCGTCCATATAGGACTCGGCGTAGCGATTGCCGTGAAAGAACTCCTGCCACTGCCGCACCATACCCATGTAGCGATTGTTCAGGTTCACGATCTTCACGGGCAGGCGGTACTGCTTCGCGGTGGACAGCTCCTGGATGCACATCAAAATGCTGGCTTCGCCCGTAACGCAGGCGACCGTGGCGCCAGGATGGGCGAGCTGCACGCCCAGCGCATACGGGAGACCCACGCCCATCGTCCCCAACCCGCCGGAGTTGATCCAACGGCGTGGCTGGTTGAACTTGTAGAACTGCGCGGCCCACATCTGATGCTGGCCCACGTCCGACGTCACGTATGCGTCGCCTTGAGTAACCTCGTAGAGCTTCTCGACCACGAGCTGCGGCTTGATGATGGCGGCAGCACGGTCGAACTTGAGGCAGTCGCGCTCCTTCCACGTCGCGATCTGCGCCCACCAGGCTTTGAGGGCCTCGGGGTCTGGGCGCTCGCGGCCGGCTGCGAGCTGCCGATGCATCTCCTGCAGGACTTCGCGCACGTCGCCGACGATCGGAATGTCCACCTTCACCCGCTTCGATATCGACGATGGATCGATGTCGATGTGTATGATCTGGCGCTGCTCCTGGTTGAAGTGCTTCGGGTTGCCGATGACGCGATCATCGAACCGTGCACCCACGGCAAGCAGCACGTCGCAATGCTGCATGGCCATGTTGGACTCGTAGGTGCCGTGCATGCCGAGCATGCCGGTGAACAGCGGGTCCGTGCCGGGAAATCCACCCAGACCCATCAACGTGTTGGTGCATGGGAAGCCGAGCGTGTGCACGAGCTGAGTCAGCTCCCCCGATGCGTTGCCCAGAATCACGCCGCCGCCCGTATACACCATCGGGCGTTTGGCCTGCAGAATGAGCTGGATCGCTTTCTTGATCTGCCCGGCATGCCCCTTGACCACCGGATTGTAGGAACGCAGGCTGACGCTGTCCGGGTAGTGGAACTGGGTCTTTGTCTGCTGCACGTCCTTCGGGATGTCGACCAACACCGGCCCGGGGCGGCCCGTGCTTGCAATGTAGAACGCCTTCTTGATGGTCAGCGCGAGGTCCTTGACGTCCTTGACCAAGAAGTTGTGCTTGACGCAAGGACGCGTGATCCCGACGGTGTCCACCTCTTGAAATGCGTCCAGACCGATGGCGGGTGTGGGCACCTGACCGCTGATGATGACCAGCGGGATGGAATCCATGAAGGCCGTAGCGATGCCGGTGACGGCGTTGGTCAGGCCTGGACCGGACGTCACCATGACGACGCCAACCTTATGAGTCGAGCGCGCATAGCCGTCCGCGCCGTGCACGGCGGCCTGCTCGTGGCGCACGAGAATGTGTTTGAACTTGTCCTGTTTGAAAATCTCGTCGTAGATCGGCAGGATCGCGCCGCCCGGATAACCGAATACGAACTCGACCCCCTCCGCATGCAGACATCGGATGGTGATCTCAGCGCCGGTTAGATCGACCGACGACATGACGCCCGGGGCGGTCATTTCCATGTTCGTGACCCTTGACTGCGAAATCAGTCTGTTAGGACAAAAATTCCCCGGCTGGCTGAAACCGAGCGGGGAACTAGGGAAAGATACCTGCGGAACCGCGAGCGGTCAAGGAATTGCTTGGATAAAGAGAAGGTTGGGGTGAGGAAGGGAAGGGGAAAAAGGGGAACGGTTAAGGGCGAGTATGGGGTACGCGCACCCTCCACTCATTCACGCCTTCACCCTTCACGCAATTCACTTATGCGCTCGAATCCAGCTCTTCCAGGTTTGGAACAGACCCGGATCGCGTGCGGCGATCACCGATCGCTGCCACAGGTCGTCGGCCCAGAACTCGTCGTGGGTCAACGTGCACATGCACCCGCCGGCCTCTTCGAGAATCAGCGCGCCCGCCGCATAGTCCCATAGCTTCTGCCCGCCGTGCAGGTACAAGTCGAAGCGCCCCGCGGCGAGATAGCACCACTCTAGCGTTCCAGCGCCGTAGTTGCGCTGCGAGGAATAGGGAGGAATCGCAGCGAGCTCGGCGGCGAGACGCTTCCCCAGCCGCTTGAAGTCCACGTTGGCCATCGCGTTGCGGATATGCGGGACATGCGTCTTGATCGGCAGCATTTCGCTCCCGAGCCAGGCGCCCCCGCCTTTCTCCGCATGAAACACCTCGTCGGCTACGGGATCGTAAACCACGCCCAGCACACTACGGCCATGCTTCATCAGCGCCACGGAGACGGCGAAATAAGGGAGCCCGTTGACGAAGTTGGAAGTGCCGTCGATTGGATCCACACACCACAATCCCGCATCGCCTCCGAGCCAGAGCTCAACTTGCTGCTCCTCGCTCATCTCCTCCCCCACCACCGGGCCCGGGTAGATCGATTGCAGTGCACGCGTCAGCGCTTCCTGGGCCGCCAGATCAGCTTCGGTGAACAGGCTGCCGTCGGATTTGCGTTGTTGGGCCACCTTGAGATAGCGAGGCATGATCTGCTCGGCGGCGACTGTGCGCACCGCGGCGATCACGCGGTCGATCGTGCGCTCCTGGGCCGCGACAACGCTGAGCGTCTCCATGTTCGGGTTCATTGGATCAGCATTGCTCTGCGCGTTTGCGCCGCGCTCAGCAACTCGGCGCGCGGGCGCTCCCCCTGTCCTGCATCATCCAGGCTGTTTCCACTTGATGGAGCAACCCATGCTGGAAATCTGCTCGGCGGGACCCTTGCCGGTGCGCGCTACCTGCAGCATGGCCTCGAACAGGTCGCGCTTGGCGTCGGGGACCGGCGTGGTGCGAGAGGCGTCCAGCCGGCCGCGATACTGCAACTCCAGCTTCTGGTTGAAGCCGAAGAAGTCAGGAGTGCACGCGGCGCCGTAGGCTCGCGCCGCATCCTGCGACTCGTCCCACAAATAGGGGAAGGGGAAACGCTTCTGCGCTGCGACCCGTTTCATGTTGTCGAACGAGTCCTCGGGGTACTCGCTGGGATCATTGGCACTGATCGCCACGGACGCGACGCCGTGTTCCTGTAGCTCCTGGGTGTCACGAACGATGCGGTCGATGACCGCCTTTACGTAAGGGCAGTGATTACAGATGAACATGACCAGCAGGCCGTGAGACCCTTGCAGTTGCGCCAGTCGATAGCGTTTGCCGTCAGTGGCGGGCAGGTCGAAATCGACGGCGCGCCAGCCGAAGTCACAAATGGGAGCAGTAGCCATGAGAATGCCCGGAGAGGAGCCGGGGCGACGCGGCAGGCG
>JBGPPC010000106.1:0-12091 GCA_041488355.1 Gammaproteobacteria bacterium | reverse complement strand
TAGACGGTATCGGCGTTAGCGGTCAGAAACAGAGACTTCGAGTCCATCAGGCGGGGGAACACCACAACCTGATTGTCCTCGAGCCCCATGCTGTGGAACCCATCGCGCGCCGCATACGTGGACACCCCTGCGAACGCGTTGAGGTACACATCTACCGCGTGCATGAAATCGAGATTGTCGTACATCTTCTGGACGGTGGCGGACGTGGGCACGCCGTCCTTGTATTCGAGCGTGCCGAGCCGCGTCTCGACCTTGTCCGGTGCCGAGATGACCTCCAAGGTCTGTTGCGAGACCTGGGCATGAACATCCGGCGCCAGAGCGACGACCGTGGCCGCAATCGCAATCGAGTAAAGCGTCTTTGTTTTCATCGTGGCATTCCTGGCGTTAAGTAAGTCTCTTTGGTTGATAACTATTTGTTGGGATGTGGTTACTGGGTGAAACCCCAATCCAGCAGCCACGTCAGGCGGACGCGGATGATACGCGTGATGCTGCAAGGCCGCTATGGGACTTTGGTCCCACTGCGGCAAGCCGCGCTTGCGGAGCCTGGATCACAAGGCAGCCGTGGTAAATCGAGAGCTGGTTGGCAGCAGACCCAGCCGCTGTGGTGTAATCTTCTTCCGCATCGAGAAACCAACGGAACAATGACTCACGAAGAGCTTATGAACAACGAGACGATCAGGGTTCGTGTAACCGAGACCGGCCAGACCATGGACGTCGTGGTTCTGAGCAAACGAGCTGACCGGATAGAGGTTGTTCTTGGCGAAGGAGTGCACAGTGTCAGGTGCGCGTTGACTCCAACGCGCACCGGGCTGGCCTACGCTGGGAGCGTGATGGGGCGCGAGATCGTATACGAGCGGAGCCGCGAGCAAGTTCAAGGTGATATCGAAAGGCTTAATCCCACCGTACGCAAGAGCAACCGGCGGTGATCGGCGCGGATGGTTCGGACATCAACTAATGTCCGGTGTCTTCGCAACTGGGAGAGGTCACGAGTGACCGGTTCTCGCGTTCAGGCAAGTCCGCGAACGGCCGCTTCTCTTGCGCGCGACTGGCCGCAACAGATCCCTCTGCGCCCTCTGCTCGACGGGCGCTTCGCGGCCTATTCTCGGCACCCTGCGACCAACTTATTCCAATTTCCCGCTATTTCTTCGGGCCGCCGCCGAGCGGAATGCTCAGGGTTGCGAACACGGTATAGCCCTCGAGCCGATTCTGGGCCCAGAATTCCCAGTAGCCGCGCAGGTTCGCATACCACTGCTGGCCGCCAACCGTGAATGCGTAGCCGACCTCGGGGCCGATCGATGCGACCCGCGACTCGAACGATCCGACGTGGTCCCCGCTGCCGCTGTCGCCGGTTAGCTGGTAGTAGACATAGCCGACCAGACCCACCTGCCAGTTCTGCGACAGAAACTGCGAGACGTCCCAGTCCAGATGCGAGTCGACCCCGCTCTGGTAGTTCGTGCTCGTGTTCATGCCATTGTAGGTGAAACCCAGTGTGGCCGAGGCCTCGAGTCCGCTGGTGTTGTTCATGTACGTGTAGGCGCCGCCCACGTCGATGGCGGTGTGGCCCAGCCCGATATTGGACAGCCGCGTGCTGCTGTAGCTGCCCACCGGCAGGTCGCCTGTGATGTAGGCCATCCAGTTGTTGTTCCCGCTGGTCCAGGCGATTTGTGCCTGCGGATAGAGATCCGCTCCGCCCGAGTCGGAGTCGCTGCGATTTAGAGTCTGGGTGCCGAGGTTCACCGTGGACAGCGAGAGGTTCGCAGAGGTCGAGTTCCACCCGCCCCCGAACGTCAGTGAAAACGATGGCTGGCCGCCGAACCATTTCTCGTTCGGGACCCAGGTCGGCGTGAAGAAGATGAGCGCTGCCTGCGAGCTGAGGCCAGCGTTCGCCGAGTCGCCGCGCTGGAATGTCTTGGTGGCGTCCGCGCTGCCGTTGTAGTAGTAGAGCTGAGTCGGTATATACCAGCCCGGTTGCGAGGGCACCGCCGCGAGACTGGCGTATTGGCCCGGTAGCCAGAAGCTCACACCGCCTTCGTCGGCGCGCGTGCTGGCCCACGGTAACAGCGCCAGGGTAAGAGCCAGGAGCGCTGTCGCGCTCTGGGCGCTGAATCCGCGGTCATGGAACATGCGTGACGGTTGCATCGTTCTCTCACTTCGTTCATGGTCCGATCTCTCGCGATGTGCGCGGGCTCACTTGCAGTTATCTCCGCCCAATCGCGACCTTCCCCATCAGCCACCACTACGGAATTGCAGCCCCTCGCTGGCGAGCTGGTCGATGGGCGGCGTCGGCGCCCCGCGCAGCTCGCCACCGCCGTAGGGGCCCAACTCGCCGTAGCCGACGTTGTCGGCCAGGATGAACACGACGTTGGGTTTGTTCTCCGCTGCCAGTGCCGGAACGGCGCACATCAGCGCCGACGCCGCGGTGAGTACGGCCACGCCGTAGCGAAGAAGCTTGTCTCTCTGGTTGTCTGTTTCATCCTGCGTTCTTGCGCGCGCCGACATCAACCCTTCCCGTCGTCGAGCGGGATCTTGGCGTCCTTCTCGAAGCGCGCTTTGCGCTTGCGACTAAACACCCAGACCACGATGCCGACGAACGCGACGATGAGGATCAGCAGATAGATTGTCAGATCCATTCAACAGATGGGCGGCCCTTTCGGGCCGCCCGCTCCGTCACAACACACCGTCCGCCTCCCGGCGATCAGCCACCACCACCTTTGACCCGCGGCAGATTCCGGGGATCCAGCAAAAGCACCAGGTTTTCAGACTGCTGAAGGTTGGGCCTCAAGTCGGTTGAGGCGCCACCCGGAACCGCTTCCAGCCGTTCTTCATGCTGATGGTGATCCAGCCTGCTTCTTCGCCTCTGGCTCAAGGCTACCGATAGGGTACGGAGCTGCCGCTAGTTGAGGTCAGTGGACTTCCAGTATTTCGTCCCCGCGCCCGCTACTCCGGCCTGTAGACCATTCGGGGTGAGCGTGAAGTATTTCGCATCGGCGATGACATTCTCGCCGGATCCCGGCCCGGCCGATTCGCCTTTCGCGCCCGCTTGAGCTACACCACCCACGCCGGCGTCCCAGCCCTTGTCCACGAATTTCTGCATCGCTTCCGGCGTCTTGAAGATGATCAGCGTATCGGTCTGCGCGGCCCCGATCTGCAAGCCCGCGCTCGCTTGCGCCATGTCCATGAACGTGTCGGCGTAGGTCCGGCTATTGTGAACAAGGCCCTCCCCGCCGGCACCGCCGACGATGAAACTCAGCCCGTAAGTGGTGAACACCGCGTAGCCCGGTGCATTCGCGACTGCGCTCTGCAACTTCGGATCAGCCTTGTAGAACTTCTCGAGTGACTTCTGTGTAGCCTGGCGAACTTCAGCCTGTTTGCTGGCCTTTTCGCTCGCCGACGGGGTTGCGCACGCCCCGATCGACAGGGCCAATGCTGCAACAGTGAGGACGTTATATAGCTTCATGAGATGCTCCTTTCTTAGGACTGACTGCGTTGCCCGCGTACTGGTGCGGGGACATGGTGTGATACGGCGCAACGTCCAAGCCAGCGCGTATGCTCCGTCATGATAGCGTATACGGGGTGCCGGGGACGAGGACCAACGACAGGCCGTTGCGGATCGAGTATTACCCAGTTATCAGCGCCGCCGGTCGATCAAGTTCGATCGCCTGTCGCAGGCTTTCATCATCCCTCCCATTAGCACTTTCCGGCGGGCAACCAGAATGGCGGACTTTTTCCTTGCTTTGTAATCACTGCCGTCTTGACGTGGGATGGGTGATGCGCTAGCATCTGATGCATGCGCACCACGCTCGATATCGACGAGGACGTGCTGCAGGCCGCGAAGGAGATCGCTCGCCGCGAGAAGAAGACCGCCGGCCAAGTGCTCTCGATGCTCGCGCGCAGCGCGCTCACTGCACCGCGCGGGGCGCAAGCCGCCCGCGAGCCGCGCGCCGTATACGGGTTCCGCCCCTTTGCCGCGCGTGGCGCCATCGTGACCAACGAGCTGATCGATTCGTTGCGCGAGGACGACGCGTACTGATGCGCTCGCTGCTCGACGTCAACGTGCTAATCGCGCTGTTGGACGCCGACCACGCATCGCACGACCATGCGAGGGAGTGGTTCAACCGCAGCGCGCGCGGGGGTTGGGCATCGTGCCCGCTTACTCAGAACGGCTGCGTCCGGATCATGTCGCACCATCATTATCCGAGCCCGGTCTCCGTGCGAGCCGGGATGGAGCGGTTGCGTGAAGCCACGGCGAGCAGCCACCACGCGTTCTGGCCCGACGATGTGACCTTGCTTGATGAGCGCGTCGCCGACGCAACCCGGATCCACGGCCCGCGCCAGTTGACCGACCTCTATCTGCTCGCGCTTGCAGTCCGCCACAGCGGGCGCCTCGTCACGTTCGATCGCGCGATCGCGGTGAGCGCAATCCGCGGCGCGGGCGACAAGCACTTGTTGGCCTTGTAGAACGCCACGCTTCATCTCCGCTCCTTTGTGTTTGCCCCGCCACCGCCACACCAGCCGCGCCACGAGCGGTGGGTCCACTCGAATACTAGTGGACTGTAACAGTGACTCGATAGTGGCCTCATGGCATTCCCCCTCCCTCTCCCTCCCCCGCTCGCGGGGGAGGGAGAGGGAGGGGGCAATCGCTGCCGAACTCACTGTTACGGTCCATTGGGTGGGTCTGGGCCCCGGCCATTGCTGCGAACACGAGAGAACACGTTTGGGCGTATCTGGCCCGACGCAAAGCTATGACATTTGGGCGGATTCGCCTCTTGATCCAGATCAAAGCGCCTTCCGGATGAGCGCATATGGTTGGCCAATCCCTGTCGTAGTTCGCATATTGGTGAACAGAAAGACCATTCTCAGCGCGGCGAGTCGGGTATGAACAGCAGGCAAATGCAACTTCGAACTCTCGGCGAAGCTGCGGCTTCCGCCGGCGAATGCATCCAGAACGAAGGAGTCAGGACAATGACAAGACGAGAAGCGAATGCCGCATTGCTAGCGGGCGCAGCACTGGCCGCTATGCCGATGGCTGCGCTCGCGCAGGAGGCTACTAGGATGTTACCTAACCCTCGAAAGGAGGCTGGCAAGCCACTGATGCAAGCTCTTCAATTGCGTCGTTCGATCCGGGAGTTCTCGCCGCGCCCGCTGCCGCCGCAACTCCTCTCCGACCTGCTGTGGGCCGCCTATGGCGTCAACCGCCCGAGCGGTGATCGCACGGCACCTTACTGGCGCCACATCATGGTTATCGATGTCTATGCAGCGATGGCCGACGGTGTCTGGCTGTACGACCCGAAGCAGCATGCGCTGCGTCCCCATCTCGAGACCGACATTCGCGCGAAGACAGGGCTCCAGGATTTCGTTGCCACGGCCCCGCTTAACCTGGTCTACGTGGCCCACGGCGAGAGGATGAAAGACATCTCGCCCGAGGAGCGGCGGCTCTATGCGTCGGTCGATGCCGCATTTGCTGGCCAAAATGTATATCTCTACTGCGCGTCTGAAGGTCTGGCCACCGTGTTCCGCGGAGCGGTCGACTACGAGAAGCTGAAACAAGCCATGCGGCTCGAGGACGGCCAGTTCGTCACGTTCGCGCAGACGGTGGGGTATCCGCAGACTTGATGAGCGACACAGACTGCTATGGATAGTCTGACGGATCACCCGCTGCTGGTTTTCGTATTCTCCTTCTTCGTGCTATGGCTCTCGGCGTGGATCGGCGCGTCTTTTCTCAAGAGGAAGCGAACCCTCGAAGATGAGGTGCGTGAAGACTTCGGGGTTATCCTGGCCGCGACGCTGACACTGCTCGGGCTCATCATCGGATTCAGCTTCTCCATGGCCGTAAGCCGGTACGATCAGCGCAAAAACTACGAGGAGGCAGAGGCCAATGCGATCGGCACAGAATACGTCCGGGCCGGGCTGCTGCCAGCCGCCGATACGGCGAGACTGCGGGCACTGCTTCTGAACTACCTCGATCAGCGTGTCTTGTTCTATAAGACCCGCGATGAGGAACAGCTTCGGCAGATCAATACCCAAACCGCTAAATTGCAGACCGAGCTATGGTCGACGGTCCAGGCTCGCGCTGCTGTCCAGCCGACACCTATTGTCGCGCTGGCGGTTGCGAGCATGAACGACGTATTGAACTCGCAGGGCTACACCCAGGCTGCCTGGTGGAACCGAATCCCGATTGCGGCATGGGGCCTGATGTTGGCAATTGCTATTTGCTCCAATGTGCTGGTCGGCTTTGGAGCCAGAAAGGTTACCGCGGAAGCCATCCTGCTTCCGGTCCTACCGTTTGTTGTTTCCATCGGTTTCTTTCTTATAGCGGATATCGACAGCCCACGCGGGGGTATCATTCGCGTGAACCCGCAAAATCTCGTAAGCCTCTCTCAAGCGCTGCGTGCGGAATGATTGGAAAACCTACCCGGGGTCAGGCCTATACTTTATAGTTTGCACGGTGTAGATTCGGTTGCATGGCTCGGCCCCTTAGACTCGAGTTTCCTGGTGCTGTCTACCACATTACCGCCCGCGGAGACCGGCAGGAAACCATTTTCGAAGATGACGCTGACCGGCTTGCCTTCATCGAGCTGCTGGCCAAGGAGGTGAGCCAGCAAAGCTGGCTGCTGTATGCCTTCTGCTTGATGGGCAACCACTATCACCTGTTGCTGGAAACCCCCGAGCCAAGTTTGGTGCGCGGCATGCGTCGCCTCAACGGCGTATACACGCAAGCATTCAATCGACGACATGGCCGGGTTGGCCATGTGCTCCAGGGGCGTTACAAAGCAATCCTCGTGGACAAGGACAGCTACCTCCTGGAGCTGTGCCGGTACGTCGTGCTGAACCCGGTGCGCGCTGGGACAGCCTCCTCCGCCGCAGACTGGCCCTGGTCGAGTTATCTCGCCACGGCCGGCAAGATGGCCTGTCCAGACTGGCTTTCTGCGGACCACGTATTGGGCCTGTTCTCACCCGAGCGCTCCCACGCTCGCCGCGCGTATGCGCGCTTCGTGGCAGAAGGAACTAGGGGTCCCTCGCCTTGGCCACAGCTCAAAGGCCAGATCTTTCTGGGTTCGCAGGCTTTTACCACCCGGATGCACAAGCTACTAGGCGGACGAAAGCCAAAGGGGATTCCTCGCGGTCAGCTGAACCCCGCACGGCCCACCGCCGATCGCATCCTGCGGGCGGTCGCCAGGGCGCACAAGATCCCACTCTCCGCCACGATGGAACGCGACAGTGGGCAAGGCTTCAAGCACGCGGTATACCTGCTCCGCCGCCAGGCGAACCTTTCGTTGCAGGAAGTGGCAGCGATGGCCGGAGTGTCCATCGGGCGAATATCTCAGATTCAAGGCGAGATCGAATCGCGCGCCACTGACGAGAGCTTGGCCAGGTGTCTGAGCGAGCTATAAAGTATAGGCCTGACCCCGCAATCGTGACCCCGCAATCGCGCAACCACACACCGGTGACCCCCACCGGATTCAAAGCCAGTTCTGATAACGGAGCCGGTCCAATTCGACAAACTGGGCAAGGAAACGTCCTTGGATCGCATCCAGCACCGCGTCGGACACGCCCTCGCCCCTCCAGCGTGCGAGTTGCGATCCGGAAGGACCAGCGACCAGGAATTCGCGGGCTACGTTGAATCCCCCAACACCAGTCACATCCTCCAGGCGTGAGCGGCGCAACAAGTCGATGATCTGCGAATCGGGAACGCCGCGCTTGCTCATGTCCACGACGGCCGACACCGAGACCCGGTTCGCTGCACCGCCGCCCAAGCCGGGTAGCACCCAGTCCGGTACGCCCGCCGGCAAACCGGGCCGATGGCGTCCGGGGACCTCGCTGCTCGCGACGCCGTAGCCGGAGACCATCCTGTCCAGATCGACGGGCTGGGGATAGCAGTACGAACAGCCTCCGAGGCGGGGGCCGATCACCGAGTAGCGTGTCAGCCGGTCTACGTCGCTCACGAAGGACTGTTGGAGGTAATCCAACACTTCATCCGACACGCCGGCTGCCTTGAGCTTACCGAAGTCGGACCCGCGCAAGGCAAAGGAGGTTTGTGAGGCCCGGATGCGCTGGATCACGTCCCGCGGGAGCGCGCCCGACTCGCTCATCTTGACCACCTCGGAGATGGGAAGCGGCGAGGCGGGGGCGGAGGTTGCAGCTCCGCTCAGCGCTGCAACGCAAGCGATGACAACGATCGGAATCGGCCTCATGGGTAGTGAGCCATGCTCTGGTATTTTGCGGCAACCTGCTTACGGCGTGAAACACGAGAGACTTCAGGAACCGGTCGCATGCTTTGAAGCGCGCACGACCAGCGCTTAGTATAGCCGCTCGCACTCAGCGACAATTTCAGGCGGAAAGTCGCAACCGCGGTACCATGAGGTTGATGAGGTATCGGGGCCAGGGTGCACTCGCTGTGCGAGATGGCAGCTCGACGCTCCGGCGGTGAGCTATAAAGTATAGGCCTGACCCCAATTGTTTTTTTGGTCGTGCAGAGGCTTAGCGGAGCTGGTCGACCCAGTGCAGCTCTACCGGGGTGCCGTCGGCCGCCAGCAACGACGCAGGCAGCTTGATCTGGAAGTACTCGGACGTCCGCGTCAGGGCATTGACCTGCGCGCCGCCGAGCCTGCACTTGTTTTCCGCGGGCCGCCCTTCAGGACGATTCAGCTCGCAGTCGAGCATCTCGCCATGCCCCCTCGCCGTGAAGCTCTCCAGCGCCGGGAACCCGTGCAGGCGCACCACCACGCGGGGTGGCCAGCCGCTCTTGGGTGGACGAACCTCTGCGCCGCCTATGCCGCGCACGTGGTAAATATTCACCACCGACGCGTCGCCTTCCATCACGACCTCGATCCGGTCGCTGGCGCCGCCTGGGCTCTTGGGCGCGTTCGCGGCCGCGTCAGCCGCTTTCGGGGGCAAGTCGGCCGCCTTCTCGGCAATGTTCACCCAGCCGCCGCCGGTGGCCTGATAGATGCGGACCACGGAAGCGAGCAGGGCGGTACGCGCCGCGGCTAAGTTCAGCTCGGCGGGGAACAGCTGCTGCTCCGCCTGCAGCACGTCGGTATACGGAGCGTAGCCCCCGTTGTACTGCAGATAAGCAAGCCGCGAGTATTCGCTAAGCGCTTGCACCAGCGCCTGCTGTGCGGCGATCTGCTCGACCAGCTCCTGGCGCGTGACCAACGAATTTTCCACATCGGCGAAGGCGCTCTGGATCGCAAGCTCATAGGACAACAGCGCGGCCTTCTGCCCCGCTGTGGCTTGCGCAACCTGGCCGGAGATGGCCCCGCCCGTGAAGATGGGGCCGATGATCGACCCGCCGTAGTTCCAGACCTGTGCCGGGCCCTTGAATAGGCTGTCGAGCTGCGAACTCGCCACACCGAACGCGGCCGTGAGCGAGATGGAGGGGTAGTACTGAGCCTTGGCCGCGCCGATCTGAGCATTGGCGGCGATGAGCTGCTGCTCGGCCTGCAGCAGATCAGGGCGCCGCTCGAGCAACTCAGAGGGCATTCCGGCGGGCGCTTCGGGCAGCGTGAGGTCTAGCAGGCTCTTGCCCCGCGGGATCGGCCCGGGGTTACGCCCTAACAAGACTGAGAGGGCGTTCTCAGTTACGGCGATCTGCTGGCGGATGATTGGGATCTGGGCCGCGGCTGTCTGGTACTGGACTTTCACCTGCTCCACGTTCATCTGCGAGATCTGCCCGTGCTTGAACTTGAGGTCGAACAGCTTCAGCGACTGGGCGTAGGCGTTCAGCGTGCGCTTGGAGATTTCCAGCTGGTCGTCCAGCCCGCGTAGCGTCAGATAGCTGCTACCCACCGAGGCGACCAGACTCAGGATCACACCGCGACGGGCTTCTTCCGTAGCCAGCAGAGTCGCCTGGGCGGCTTGGGTGAGCCGTCGTACACGGCCCCACAGATCGATTTCCCAGCTCGCACCGGCCAACACCTGATAATTGTTCGCCGGGTTGGGGCTGCCTGCCGGAATCGCCGTATTTTGCGAAAAGCGCTGGCGTGCCGCATCGCCCGCGTAGTTGATCTGTGGGTAGAGCGGGGAGCGGGTCTGGGTAAGCACGCCTGCGGCCTGCTCGACATTGGCCGCGGCGATCTTGACGTTCTTGTTGTTGGCGAGCGCATCGGCGATCAGCTTGTCGAGCGTCGGATCGCCGAACTGCTTCCACCATTCGGTGTTCGCCGTCTCGGCCGTCTGCTTGGGCTCGTAAATATAAGCGGCGGGCGTTTCGACCTTGGGCTTGACGTAATCGGGCCCCACCATGCAGCCCGCGAGGAGCCCGCCGGCCAGTCCGGCGATGGCTGACCGCCGCACGTCAGTCGCCCTCTCGCTTGGCGTGCGCGGCGCTCGTCGCGGCGCCGCCCGCCGCGACCTTCTTGCGGGCGAATCTCTCGCTCATGCTCTCGAGCAACCAGAAGAACAGCGGCACAAAGAAGATGGCGATGCAAGTCGAAGCGAGCATGCCGCCGATCACACCCGTGCCGATAGCGCGCAGGCTGTTCGCGCCCGGGCCGCTGGCGATGGCGAGCGGCACGCAGCCGAGAATGAACGCAAAGGAGGTCATGACGATGGCACGCAGCCGCAATCCCGCCGCTTCGATCGCCGCGTCACGCGGCGACATGCCATGGTGCACGCGCTCGATCGCGAACTCGCAGATCAAGATCGCGTTCTTCGCCGACAATCCAACCAGCGTGACCAGGCCCACCTGGAAGTAGACGTCATTCTGCAGACCGAGCAGCCAGGTCAGCAGCAAAGCGCCCAGTATTGCGAACGGAACCGTAAGCACCACGGCGATCGGCAGCGTCCACTTCTCGAACTGGGCGGCGAGCAGCAGGAACACCACGATCAGGCCGAAGATGAAGGCCGACGACGAGGTGCTGCCCGATTCCTTCTCCTGCAACGCCTGCCCGGCCCAGGCATAGGCGAAGTCGCCGGGCAGGGTTTCGCCGGCGACCGCTTCCATCGCCTGCAGCGCCTGGCCCGAGCTATAGCCCGGTGCCGGGTTCCCGGTGACCTTGACCGCCGGGAAACCGTTGAAGCGGGTCACGAGCTTGGGTGAGGTGACGTAACGCGTGGTGATCAGTGTCGAAAGCGGGATATTGGCCCCGCTCGCCGAGCGCACATAGACTCTTTGGAAGTCCTCGGGCCTGGCGCGGTAATTGGCGTCGGCCTGGACAATGACAAACCACACCCGGCTGAACAGGGAGAACTGGCCCGCCACCTGCGAACCGAACAGCGTCTGCATCGCCTGGAACGCATCGCTCACCTTCACACCCAGCACCTCTGTCTTGTTGCGGTCGAGATCCACGAACAACTGCTGGCTGGAGGCACGGAAAGTCGTGTTGACGCCCTGCAGCTCCGGCCGCTGCCCCGCCTTAGAGATAAACGCCTTGACCGCCGCGTCCGTGGCACGCGGATCGCCGGAGCCGCGGTTCTGGATGTAGAATTCGAACCCCCCCGTGGTGCCCAGCCCGGGAATCGACGGCGGGTTGACCGCGAACGCTGTCCCGTCCTGGCGAACTGAAAACTGGGCGTTCAGCCGCTTGAGCGTGTCGAACGACAGCAGCGAGCGGTCCTTGCGCTCCTCGAACGGCTTGAGCAGACAGAACATGAGCGCGGCGCTGTTGTTGGTCTGTCCGTCGATGAAGCTGTAGCCATTCACGGTGCCAACGTCCTGCACCGCAGGGTCCTTGAGGATGATCTTCTCCAGTTCCGCCGTGAACCGGCTGGTGACCTGCATGCTCGCGGAATCCTGCACCTGTGCGAGGACGAAGAAGTAACCCTGGTCCTCGTCCGGCACGAAGCTGGCCGGCAGGATGCGGAACATCAACAGTATTCCGGCGATCACCCCGCCGAAGGCGATGAGCGCGATCGGCCAGATCCGAAGAGTAGCCTTGGCCCCGCTTATGTAGGCGCGCTGCAGGCGCTCGAAGCCACTTTCGAAGGCCCGGAACACACGGTTCTTCTCGCCATGGTGGGCCTTGATGATGATGGCGGCGAGCGCAGGAGATAGCGTGAGCGCCATGATCCCCGAAACCACCATCGAGATCGCGACGGTGATGGCAAACTGCTTGTACAACGTGCCGGTCACCCCGCCCAGAAAGGCGAC
>JBGPPC010000105.1:0-12148 GCA_041488355.1 Gammaproteobacteria bacterium | reverse complement strand
CGCCGATAGCACACATGGTGTGGGGCGGCGGCTGGCTTGCCACGCTGGGGGCCAAGGACTTCGCCGGTGGCACCGTCGTGCACGTGAATGCGGGCATCGCGGCTCTGGTTGGCTGCCTGGTGCTCGGCAGGCGTGCCGGCTACGGCAAGGAGGCGATGCCGCCGCACAGCCTGGCTTTCACGATGGTCGGCGCCTCGCTATTGTGGGTCGGCTGGTTCGGGTTCAACGTCGGCAGCGAGGTGGCCGTCGACGGCATCGCCGGGATGGTTCTCGTCAACACCCAGCTCGCTACCGCAGCCGCGGTGCTGGGCTGGATGTTCGCCGAGTGGACCGTCAAGGGCAAGCCGAGCATGCTGGGGGCCGCGTCGGGCGCGGTTGCCGGCCTGGTCGCGATCACGCCGGCTTGTGGGTTCGTCGGACCAATGGGCGCCATCGTGCTGGGCGCGCTTGCCGGCATTATCTGCCTATGGGCGTGTACCGGCCTGAAAAGCATGTTCAGCTATGACGATTCCCTGGACGTCTTCGGCGTCCACGCCGTCGGGGGCGCGCTCGGTGCCATCGGCACCGGCATTCTCATGTCAACTGGTTTGGGCGGCGTAGGCTATCCTGAAGGCGTGTCCATGGGCGAGCAGGTCGTGAAGCAGATCACTGCAGTGCTGACCGCCTTCGTGTGGTCCGGAGTAGGCAGTCTGATCATCTACAAGGTGATCGATGCCACGATCGGGCTGCGCGTTACTGAAGAGCAGGAGCGCGACGGTCTGGATTTGAGCGACCACGGCGAGACCGCGTACAACTAGCTCTGAATTAGGCTGCGCGGTCCAGCAGACGCGCAACATTGCGCGCGGTGTCGCAATGGGTGCGTATGGACAACTCCTCAGAGCCGCCGCGCCATGAGCCTCGTTCTCTCCGCGCGTTTGCGCAGACTCGCTCCGGCGGACCGCTGCCGCGAGTAAGTCCGAGCGCTATCGAAGCATCGCGATCAGTGCCTCGGCGGTTTTCACGTCCGCCGTTTCGAAGCCCTCCGTAAACCGCTCCCAAGAGCTCACGCGCCCGACCATTCGGACCTTGCGCGCGCCACAGTCGTGCAAGGCCCGTCGCAGCTTGCGGACCGGTTCGGTACGATTCTGGTGCGGTGATTTTGTTGACGCAGCAAAGATAATAAACAAGCCCCTCTGCTGAAGGCGGGCCCGTTTCGCGGGCGTCCACCGCATGCGGCTGTTGGCCAAACGCATCGAGCTGTACAACAAAACACTCTGGCACGCCATCAAGTACGCGCCGTGCCGCGCGCTGCTCGGTCTCATCTTCTTCTGACGGGGTCAACGCAGCGGGCAGATGTACGAAGCGCCCTCGCTAGCTAATCTATTTGCGTTGCGGTATTTATGAGATACTGATATTCCAACGCGTTACTGTACGACCCTTGCACAATTGCTGCGCTGCAGAATACAATCTGCGCATGCACGCCAGCGAACTAAAATCGCGGACTTGGATCTCGCTGCCAGGAAAAGTCACGGCGAGCCACGGCCATCCCAACGGTCGAACGAGCGGCAGTCGAGCGAGCAGCGCGCGTGTGAATCCGCTGTCGAGTGTTCCCGATCTAACGAACGAGAAGCACATCAGAGGAGCGTGGGAAGGTCTCGTTCGCACCAGCGCCACTTCACGTCTACCTTCCGCAAAATCACCTCCATGACGCCACGCAGTTGTCGCAATGCTAAAGTCCACATGACAGTTGTGGCGATGTGGAGCAGACCGGAGGTTGGTCCCGCCCGGCTGCGCTGCGCCGGTATTCCAAACAAAACAGCAATCTTCCGAGAGTTTCAGCAAGGCGGGGCAATCAGGGTGGAGGCTAGTTCTCTAGACTTGGTTGAGGCGTTCGCGTTCGCTGGTGACGTGCGATGTGGAACACAACGCTCTGGTATCCTGTCCTACTGACAGCGGGCGATCCAGCAAGGCATCATTCGGCGAAAGCCGTGCGGCGCACGCCGCGAAAGGCTTTGAGGGACGGCCATCCAGCGCCAGCGACAAAACCCCACTGGGTCCCCAGCTTGCGCCGGGACCCCGGTTTGTTCAGGTGATTCCACAGGGACCAACAACAAAGGAGACTGAAACGATGAATGCTCGGGATGCAAAGGCTCGGCGGGCGGCTGCCATCGACACGCCGACAGACTTGGGATCGGATGCCACAAAGGACATCTCCGGTGCGCTCAACACACTGCTCGCGGACATGTTCGCCCTGTATATGAAAACGAAGAACTTTCACTGGCACATGTCAGGGCCCAACTTCCGCGACTATCACCTGCTGTTGGATGATCAGTCGGCACAGCTCTATGCCACCACCGACGTCATCGCCGAACGCGTCCGGAAGGTCGGCGGCGCGACGATCCGTTCGATTGGCCACATCGCTCGCCTGCAGCGTGTCCTGGACAACGATGCCGACTACGTGACCCCGCTCGATATGCTGGCCGAGCTGCGCGACGACAACAAGCAGCTGGCGGCACGCATGCGCGAAACGCACAGCGTCTGCGACGAGCACGGCGATGTCGCGACTGCAAGCCTCCTGGAAAACTGGATCGACGAGGCTGAACAGCGGGTGTGGTTCCTGTTCGAGACCAGCCGAAAAGGTGATGCGCCCGGCCGCTGATACGACAAACACCGTGCGGGATCCGCGCACCACATGAACCAACATCGGGCGTTTGAACTAGCAGTACCGGTAGGCACCGTCGATCACGTACTCGGTCCAGGACACGCTCTCGTCACGATCGTCGAGTACGGCGATTTCGAATGTCCCAACTGCAAACAGGCGGCACCAGCCATCAAGTTACTGCTGGACCGGTTCGCGGGCCACGTCCGCCTCGTGTTTCGTCACTTCCCACTGGAAGACGTTCATCCTCATGCCCTGCTTGCGGCCCAGGCCGCGGAGGCAGCAGGCGGGCAAGGCAAGTTCTGGCCTATGCACGATCTTCTGTTCGAGAACCAGCGTCATTTGAAACTTCCTCAACTGCACTCCTACGCAGATCGCTTGGAGCTCGATATGCCGCGCTATACCGGCGAAATGGACGACGAGGTCTACTTGCAACGCGTTCGCGAGCACATCGCCGGCGGAGTCAAGAGCGGTGCGCGCAGCACACCTTCATTCTTCATCAACGGCATACTCCACGACGCTTCGTACGGCCTGCAATCGCTGGTCCAAGGAGTCGAGGCCGCATTGCGCGCATGACCCCGGGGCATGCCTGGGGCAAGAGCGACGGGGAAAGTCCATGGCAGCTCGATGCAGCCACCTGAATTCCGTAAAGACCGACCAGCCGAATAGTGCCGGCTGCGAGGAGTGCCTCGCGATGGGAGATACGTGGGTGCATCTCCGGCTGTGCCGTACCTGTGGGCACGTCGGCTGTTGTGACGACTCCAAGAACAAGCACGCCACCAAGCACTTCAAGGCGATCGGACATCCGATCATCACATCCCTCGAGCCCGGTGAAGACTGGAGCTGGTGCTACGTCGACAAGCTGGCGATGCAGCTGAGGTGATGCGCAAGCTTCGGCGCCATCGCCTTCCCACCTCCAACAGCCAAGTTCAGCAACCATGGTCAACGATCTTCTCGAAAAGCGTCGTGAGCAGATGTTTCCCAAGCTCACGGCGCAGCAGATCGCCCGCCTCGAAGCGCACGGCGAGCGCGTCGAAACGCGCGCCGGCGAGGTTCTCGTTGAACCGGGCCAGCCGCATCGGGATCTTCTCGTCGTTCTTGCCGGAAGCCTCGAGCTCGCCCTTCCCGGGCCGCTCGGTGACGAACTTCTGACCGTCTTGACGGCGGGCGATTTCGCCGGAGAGATGAGCACGTTGCGCGGTATCGCGGGTTTCTCGCGCATCCGCGTGCGTGAGGCCGGCGCGGTTCTCGCGGTCCCCGAAGAGGGTTTGCGCAACGTCGTTCAGACCGACGCCGAACTCAGCGAGATCTTCATGCGCGCCTTCATCTTGCGCCGCATGGGACTGGTGTCGTCCGGTCTGGGCGAAGTGACGCTGCTAGGGTCCCGTCATTCGGGCGATACCCTGCGGCTGCAAAAATTTCTCACCCGGAACAACTATCCCTACGTCAGCATCGACATCGACAGCGACCCCGGTGTCCAGACATTGCTGGATCGTTTCCATGTGGCAATAGAAGACATCCCAGTGGTCATCGCAAGGGGTGGGCGGGTGTTCAAGAACCCGAGCGACCACGCCGTCGCCGATTTCCTGCAGATGAATCAGGCGCTCGACAACGTGGCGGTCCATGATCTCGTCGTAGTCGGCGCCGGACCGGCGGGACTGGCGGCGGCGGTCTATGGCGCGTCGGAAGGGCTGGACGTCCTCGTGCTCGAGGCGACCGCCCCGGGCGGGCAAGCTGGAACCAGCTCGCGGATCGAGAACTACCTCGGTTTCCCGACTGGAATCTCCGGTCAGGCACTGGCAGGCCGCGCGTTGGTGCAAGCGCAAAAGTTCGGCGCCAACGTCAATGTCGCGTGCGTCGCGAAGCGGCTTGGCTGCGAGCGCCGTCCCTACTCCCTCGAGCTGTCGGACGGGCGCGTCGTGCAAGCGAGCGCTGTCATCATCGCGACGGGTGCCCAGTACCGTGAGCTCGACATTGCAAATCTGCCGCGATTCATCGGTGCAGGCGTCTACTATGCGGCCACGCACCTGGAAGCGAAGCTGTGTACAGGCGAGGACATCGTGATAGTGGGCGGTGGCAACTCGGCGGGTCAGGCAGCCGTATTTCTGTCCGGCGGCTGTCGCCACGTGCACATCCTCGTTCGCTCTGACGGTCTCGCCGACAGTATGTCCCGTTACCTGATTCGGCGCATCGAAGAGAGCCCGAACATCACATTGCATACCCGCACTCAGGTCACGGCCCTCGAGGGCAATGATCGCCTCGAGAGAATAGGCTGGCGAAACGGGACGAGCGACAGTGTGGAGATGCACGAAATCGAGCACGTGTTTCTCATGACGGGCGCCGTGCCCAATACGCAGTGGCTGCAAGGCTGCGTGGCCCTGGACGACAAGGGCTTCGTGCAGACCGGAACAGAGCTGCGCCCTGAAGCCCTGGCGGCGGCGCGCTGGCCGCTGCCGCGCGCCCCGTACTTGTTGGAGACGAGCCTGCCCGGGGTGTTCGCCGTGGGTGATGTGCGCTCCGACAGCGTCAAACGCATTGCTTCTGCGGTCGGTGAGGGTTCGATCTGCGTTCAGTTCGTGCATCGTGCGCTGCGGGAGATGTCGGTTCCCTCGCAGCAAAGAGCCTTGACATCCTCTGTCGCAAAGGCGGCGGTATAAGGGAAGAGCCGAGCATCGCCAAAAGGCTCGAGCCAACGCCAGTCACATCCCATTTTCCACCCCTAACAACCGAGATCATATGGTCATGCACGGCCCATCGACTTCGTTTTCCCCGGCAGCACATCTTGGGTTAGCTTCTTCTCGTCCCATCGTCCTTCGACGCGCCATTTCCTCTCTGCTGATGGTCCTGGCAGCGGGAGTGAGCAGTCTGCCCGCTCTTGTACAGGCGGCCACCGACACGAGCACCTCTGCCGCGGCCGGCCTGCCCGAAGGATTCACCGAAAAGATCGCCGACGTAAACGGAGTCAAGATCAACTACAAGATCGGAGGCCACGGGCCGGTGGTCATTTTGCTTCACGGTTACGCCGAGACGAGCCACATGTGGGTACCGCTGCTGCCACTGCTCGCGAAGACGCGCACGATGATCGCGCCCGACCTGCGCGGCGCCGGCGACTCGGAGCGCCCGCCGGGCGGGTACGACAAAAAGACCATGGCCGTAGACATTCGAGAGCTCGTGCACAAGCTGGGCTACGATCAACAGGTCGAGGTCGTCGGGCATGACATCGGTTTGATGGTGGCATACGCGTACGCGGCGCAGTACCCCAGCGAGGTCAGCAAGATCGTGTTGATGGACGCCTTCTTGCCGGGCGTGGGTGATTGGACCCACGTCTGGCTGCTGCGGGACCTCTGGCACTTCCATTTCTATGGCGAGACGCCCCTCGCGTTGGTCAAGGGGCGCGAACGCATCTACTTCGAACATTTCTGGAACGACTTTGCGGCCGATAAGACCAAGTCAGTGCCCGAGGCCGATCGGCAACTCTATGCTGCAGCCTACGCGCGTGCCGAGGGAATGCGGGCGGGCTTCGAGTACTTCAAGGCCTTCGAGCAAGACGCCAAAGACTTCGAGGGGTTTGCAAAAGCAAAGCTGACGATCCCGATGCTGGTGATTTCGGGCGAGAAGGCGGGTGGAACGTTCTTGATCGATCAGGGCCGCCTGGTCGACACAAATGTGCAAGGGGTCGTCGTCGAGGGCTCCGGGCACTGGCTCATGGAAGAGGCGCCGCAACAGGTCATACCCCTGATCGTTACGTTCCTCAACGACGGGCCTGCGCGAAAAGCCGAGGCGCGTTAGACGCTACAGTCCGTCATCCCGGGGCCGCGCAGCGGAACCCGGGATCCAGGTGTCGGGTCAACCGATCTGGATAGCCGTTCCTCGAAAAACTTCTGCGCGGCGTTTGGCCGTTCCTCGAAAAGCTCCTGCGCGGCGCTTGGCCGTTCCTCGAAAAGCTCCTGCGCGGCGCTTGGCCGTTCCTCGAAGCGCTCCTGCGCCGCGCTTTCGGGTGCTGCCCTCACAGGCCGCCCCGGAATGACGAGGTTCGCGTCTGCCCCCCGCTGCTCAAGGATTCAACTTCAGCGCTCGCAAATCCGCTTCGATCTCTGCGAAGCATTGCTGCAGCGCCTGGCTTAGCCCCTTCGAGATAGCGTCTGCGCTGCGATCGGGCAACGGCACCTGCTGGGCGCACGCGCGCTCCAGCACGATGCGCTTGTCGGGGCCGAGGGAGTCGGTCACAAAGACCTGCATTCCGAACACCGCCGCAGTCTTCGCTTTGTCGCGCAGATCGCCATACAACGCGGTGACCTGCCCTTCGATGGCGTAAGGCGCATCCAGGGTGCTCGACGGTGGCAACGTCGTGGCGAAGACGCGGCGCACGCTCAGCCATTCCACCAGTTTCGAGGTGATCATCGCCCGGGGGGCGACGAAGTACTCGTTGTAGAAATCGGACTCGTAGCGCTCCTGATCGAGGCGGTAAACCATAGAGCGCTCGGAGAACGGCGCGGCGACCTCGACGCCGGTCACCCTGATGGCGAAGGCGTGCGCGGGCGGAGCGTCGGACGGCTTCGGCGACGTTTCGAGGAGGTAATAGTGCTTGGCCAATGCCGGCCGCGATAGATCCACGCAACCCGCGCTCAGCAGCAGGAGGGTCGAAAAGAATAGTGAACCGAGAGGGTTCTTCACTGGTCATCGCCTACTGGGTGGTTCGCGTTTGGGCGGCTCGCCGAAGATCACGCCCGAGGGGTAGCGTTTGGCATTCTCGGACAGCTCGCGCAGGTTGTCGGTAATTTGGCGCAGATTGTTGATCGTCACTGCCACGTCGTTCTCGCGCCCCGCAACGAGACGGTCGATGCGGCCGAGCGAGTGATCCAGTTTCGCCAGGATCTTCTGGAACTCCTCGGACTCCGCGATCTTGCGAATGCGCGCGGCTGCCGCGGCAGCGTCGTGGCCCACCTCCGCCGCATCTCGCGAGGCACTGGCGATGTTACCGGGCACACCATCCCACG
Organism: Gammaproteobacteria bacterium; assembly: GCA_041488355.1. GTDB lineage: Bacteria > Pseudomonadota > Gammaproteobacteria > Burkholderiales > SHXO01 > SHXO01. The sequence goes on along the minus strand of JBGPPC010000105.1, from coordinate 4,513 downwards.
CGGGGTTGGAAAGTATCCGCTGCAGCTGCTTGACCGTCTGGCGCGCATCGACCAGTAAGGCTGTAGCCTCCTTCGACGCACCGGCCAGGTCTAGCTCCTCCGCTTTACGATTGAGCGTGGCAGCCAGCGTGCTGATGTTGGTCGCCAAGCTTTCCAAATCCAGTTTCGCCAGGTGGTCCATCAGGTCCTGGGCATTGCTGAAGATGCGTCCCACGGCGCTGACCGTGGAAGGGATATAGAAGTGCTCGGGCTTCCAGTCGATCGCGAGCGGCGGGTTAGTCTTCGGATCGACGTAGTCGATCTCCAGATAGGCAAGCCCGGTGATGCCCAACGGGGCCTGGCGCACGCGCAGGCCCTTTCGCACCTCCGCGCCAATGATTTGCGCGATCTCCTCCTCAGGTAGACGGCCGAGCACATCTGGACGGATCTGGAACCGCACCAGCACGAGCGGCCTGCGCTGGCCGAGCGGGCGGTCCTGCTCATATTCGACGTATGTGAACGTAACCAGCGTGACATTACCCACCATGACGCCGCGGAACATCACCTTCGAGCCGACCTCGAGACCCTGCACCGACTCGTTGAAGTAGCTCTCCATGGCGATCTGCTTGCGGAACAGCGACCCGGCGCCTAGAACGAGCACCAGGGCGATAGTCGCAGCCAGCGCGAGCAGGATGAAGATGCCGAGGCGGAAATAGGGCAACTTTTGGTTCACAGGACTGCTCGGTTTCCCGCCGCGGGCCTCACATCGCCTCCTCGGCCGCGGGTTGGCGATTGAAGAACCGGCGCACTACCGTGTTGTCGCTGTGATCGCGCAGCTCCTGCGCACGGCCCTCGGCGACGATGCCGCGCGTCTGCCTTTCGAGCATGATCACCCGATCCGCGATCGTGAAGACGCTGGGCAGCTCGTGCGTCACCACCACGAAGGTAATACCCAACCCGTGCTTGAGGCGAAGGATGAGCTGGTCGAGCCCAGCGGACGTGACCGGGTCGAGCCCGGCGGAAGGCTCGTCCAGAAACAGAATGGCCGGATCCAGCGCCATGGCGCGGGCGATCGCGGCGCGCTTCTGCATGCCACCGCTGACTTCAGCCGGCAAGCTCTCGGCGAAGTCTTTGAGACCAACCAGGTCGAGCTTCATGCGCGCGATCAGATCGATCGCCTCATCTGGCAACTCGGTGTATTCCTCCAGCGGTAGGCGCACGTTCTCCGCAAGAGTCATCGAGCCGAACAGCGCCCCGCTCTGATACGCAACCCCGATGCGGCGCAGGGCGGCAAGCCGCGTATCGCCCTCGACCGTAGCGATGTCGGTGCCGTCGAGCCAGATATGGCCCTGCATCGGTGGATGCAACCCGATCAGGTGCTTGAGCAAGGTGCTCTTGCCGCTACCCGAGCCACCCAGGATCGCGAACACCTCGCCGTGCTGCACCTCGAAGTTCAAATCGCTCAAGATGACATTGCCCCCGTAGCCGACGGTCAAATGCTCGACCCGGATGATGGTCTGGTCCATGACTTAGAAGCCGAGGACGTTGAAGATCACCGCGAACACGCTGTCCGCAGCGATCACGAGGATGATGCCGCCGACCACCGCGTGCGTCGTGGACTGACCAACGGCACTGGCCCCCTCGCCTGTCTTCAGCCCTTGGAAACAGCCCACCCCAGCTATCAGCAGACCGAAGGCGAAGGCCTTGATCAAGCCTCCGAACAGGTCGCCCTGCGTTGCAATGCTTTCCACCTGCTGAAAGTAGGTCACGATCGGGATGCCGAAGCCTCGCATCACGACAGCGCCGCCAAAGAGGCCGAGCAGATCGGCGATCACCGTCAGCAGCGGGCATAACAGAAACCCGGCGAGCAGGCGCGGCACCACCAGGAAGCGTACGGGCGACAGCCCCATGGTGACGAGCGCATCGATCTCCTCGTTGACTTTCATCGTGCCGATCTCGGCGGCGAAGGCCGAGCCGGAGCGGCCCGCCAGGATGATCGCGGTCATCAACGGGCCCAGCTCTCGCAGCACAGCCAGCGCCACCGCGTTTGCCACCCAGATATCGGCGCCGAAATCGCGCAACGCGACGGCGGTCTGAAAGGCCAGGATTACCCCGATCAAGAAGCCGATCAGCACCACGATGGGCACCGCATCCGCCCCCACACGCTCAGCGATGACCAAGGCGTCGCGCCAGCGTATGCGGCGCGGGTTGGAAAGCGCCTGGACGACCCCGGCTGCCGACTCGCCGACGAAGGCAATGCGCTCATAGCCTTCGCGCAAAACGACCGCCCCCACCTCGCCGACGCGCTCCGGCAGCGGGTCCGGCTTCCGTGCCGGTGGCGGTTGCGTCGTAAAGCCCTTCGGGTCGAACTGCCGGAACAAGCGGTCGAAGGGGCTGTGCAGATCGCGCAGAGTCACCTCGGCGGCTGCAGAACGAGGCTGGCGCAGGAGATCGACCAGCAGCGCGACGCCCGCGCCATCGCAGTACTCCACACCGGTGGCATCGATGATGACGGGAACCGAACCCCGAGCAGCGAGCGCGGCGAGCGCCGCGTTCCACAGCGGGGCGACAGAATAGGCGTCCAGCCGTCCGGACATCCGCAGGACAGCGGCATCGCCCTCGGGCGGTCCTGCCTCGAGGGCCGCGGCGGCGGGGGATTGCGGGGGCATTGAGGTAACCGACCTGCTTATTTGTTCAAGTTCTAGAATATTGAGCTTACTAGAAGGCACGGGCAAACGCTCGCGCCGCAGAGCAAATTTCTACCTCTAAAAACCCTGAATGGATGCGGGTCTTCTCGGGAATCGCAGGATTTTCCAAGTTCGGCGCGCGCCCACCTTATAGGATGGCTTCCTCTCTCAGGACGCCACCATCATGCACACCGCTACCGGATTGAAAGCTCTCGTTCTCCCTGAAGCCCTGCTCGCCAGCGGGCCAGCAGGCGATCGAGCTGCGAACATGATGCTCTATGGACAATTCGTCGGGTCGTGGGACGGGAAGGTCGTGGTCCATGAGGCGGGAGGCGGTCGCCGCGAGTCGTCGAGCGAGGTTCACTTCGGCTGGGTGCTGGGAGGGCGAGCCGTTCAAGACGTCTGGATCGCGCCATCGCGCCAGGCGCGGAAACCCACCGAGCAGGATCGCATGTATGGGACCACACTTCGCGTCTACGATCCGCAGAGCGACGTCTGGCACATCACGTGGATCGACCCCGTCAGGCAGGCCTACGATCGGATGATCGGCCGTAAGGTCGGCGACGACATCGTTCAGGAGTACCGCAGCGAACAGGGCGCCCGTTGTCAGTGGCTATTTACCGAGATCACCGCCCAGTCGTTTCATTGGATCTCGCGCGACTCCGGCGATGAGGGGAAGAGCTGGAACGTGCGCGCCGAGTTCTTCCTGCGGCGCCGGACGACGCCTTGAGCCGGCGCGCTTGCATTGCCCCGGCTCAGTGGCCGAAGCGGCTGCTCGCATGACGCCGGAACTCGCTAGGCGTCATGCCCTTGATCTCCAGAAAGCGTCGGTTGAAATTTGCCACGTTGTTGAAACCGACGTCGTAGCAGATATGCGTGATGTAGCGGTTGGACTCCATCAGCAGCAGACACGCGCGGCTGATCCGAACGCGATTCACGAAGTCGATGAAGTTGTTTCCCGTCGCACGGCGGAAGAAACGCGAGAACCGGCTCTCGGTCATCCCCAGCTGCGCTGCGAATTCGCTCATCGACGGCGCTTGCGCAATGCTCTCCGTGAGCTGGTTCACGATGCTGTTGATTTGTTCGAGTGATACCTCGTCGTCGACACTCTGCAATCGTGCGCTTGACAGCAATTGGTAGTCGGCACAGCGCGACAGATCGGTCATGAACTGGCAGAACGCAGCGAATCGCTCCAGGCCCCGGCTGCCCTTGATTCTCTCGAAGTAGATCCGCGCGCGCTCCGAGAGCCCGAAAAACTCGATCCCGTTGCGGGCGCGCTCCAACAAGGGCAGCACCTCGGCAAGCTCAGGCACACTCGCGCATGCCTTGGCAATGGGCTCGTGATGAAACTGGATGACGCGGTCGCGCAGTTGCACCCCGCCTTCCGGCACGTCGAGCGAGATCCAGTTGTGGGGTAGCCGCGGACCGGTGAGGACCAGATGGCCCGGCTGGAATTGTCCGATCCAGTCGCCGACAAAGGCCTTGCCTGAGGTCGCCACGATGAGATGCAGCTCATACTCGTCGTGATAGTGCCAACGCGCGAGCGGCGTGGGGAAGCCGTGATCAAGGCAGCGGATGAAGCCCACGTCCTCCGCCGCCTCGTAGCCGAGCGAGGGGGTGCGTGAAGCGTCGAGTTCAAGCTCGGGTTGCCGCCGTCTAGGCATAAGACGCTGTTGAGTGCGCATATTTCCGACCCCCATGTGCGCTTTAGCAAGCTACTTATTATAAGTACCGTTCGCACTGAGCGTAGTGGCTCAGCCACGGAGTCGAAGTGTGCCGGAGCTCTCTCGACAGTGTTTCGATTCCACTCTGTTACGCTCTCAAGAAACAGCATCGCGAACGATCTT
>JBGPPC010000104.1:0-12171 GCA_041488355.1 Gammaproteobacteria bacterium | reverse complement strand
TTCTTCGCGCCCACGCTGCGTGTGCACTACTTCCCGGACTGGGAGACGCTGCCGTACGACAGCTTTTCGCCGCATCAGGACCTGGTATCCGAGCGCCTGGCTACGCTCTATCAGATTGCGCATGAAGCCTGCGACGTTCTGATCGTTCCAGTAACTACTGCTCTGCAGCGTTTGCCGCCCGTCGAGTTCCTCGCCGCCTACAGCTTTTTCCTGAGGCAGGGCGAGCGTATCCAACCCGAACCGCTGCGACACCAGCTCACGCTCGCCGGCTATAGTCACGTGACTCAGGTGGTATCGCCTGGCGAGTATAGCTTCCGCGGTGGCGTGATCGACCTGTTCCCGATGGGCAGCGCTCTGCCCTACCGCATCGAGCTGTTCGACAACGAGATCGACAGCCTGCGCACATTCGATGTCGACACGCAGCGCTCCATCTACAAGGTAAACGACGTGCGCTTGCTGCCCGCACGCGAGTTCGCAACCGACGAGGAGGCGCGCGCCCGGTTCCGTCAGAACTTTCGCGAGAAATTCGAAGGCGATCCCTCCCGCAGCCAGATCTATAAGGATGTGAGCAACGGAACATTCCCGGCGGGCATCGAGTATTACCTGCCGTTGTTCTTCGACTCCACCGCGCTGATCACGGACTACCTGCCGCCAGAGACGCTCGTGGTGCTGCACGGCGACCTGCAGAACCAGATGGAAGCGTTCTGGCGTGACACGCGGTCGCGCTACGAGCTGCTGCGAGGCGACCGCGACCGGCCGCTGCTGGCGCCGCAGGAGCTCTTCCTCTTGCCCGACCAGCTGTTCGGCGCCATCAAAGCCTTTCCGCGCGTCGCGCTGGCGGAGGGCGATGCACAAGCGACCCAGTATCCCGTCGCGCCTTTACCTCCGCTGCAGGTGGATCGTCGCGCGGATAATCCGCTGCATAATCTGCGCGATTTCACGCGAGATTTCAGCGGCCGGATTCTGTTCATGGCCGAGACGCTGGGCCGTCGCGAGACCATCCTCGGTTACTTCGCAGAGCACGGCCTCCCGCTATCGCAATGCGACGACTTCGCGGGCTTTCTCGCCGGCGAAGACAAGTTCGCGCTCACGGTGGGCCCAATCGCCGACGGCTTCATCGCAGGAGATGAGCGGTTTGCCATCGTCACCGAGAACGAACTGTATGCGTCGCAGGCGCGCGCCCGCGATCGTCGCGAGCCCGCAAGTCGCCTCCTCGCGGAGCACATGCTGCGCGACTTGTCGGAGGTCAAGGTCGGGGATCCGGTCGTGCACGCGCAGCACGGCATCGGTCGCTATCTGGGTCTGGTGACCATGGACCTCGGCGAGGGCGCTACCGAGTTCCTCGCGCTCGAATACGAAGGCGGCGACAAGCTCTACGTGCCGGTATCGCAACTACAGGTCATCGGCCGGTACAGCGGCGCGGCGCCCGAAGCGGCGCCGCTGCACAAGCTGGGGAGCGGGCAGTGGGAGAAAGCCAAGCGCAGAGCCGCCGAGCAGGTGCGCGACACGGCAGCGGAACTGCTCAATCTCTACGCCCAACGCGCTGCGCGCAAGGGCCGTGCATTCGCGCTCAAACCCCATGATTACGAAGCCTTCGCGGACGGGTTTCCGTTCGAGGAGACGCGCGATCAGGCAGCGGCCATCACCGCGGTCATCGACGACCTCACCGCGGGCAAACCGATGGATCGGTTGGTGTGTGGCGACGTGGGGTTCGGCAAGACGGAGGTGGCGTTGCGCGCTGCCTTCGTGGCAGTACTGGACGGCACGCAAGTCGCGGTGCTGGTGCCTACCACCTTGCTGGCGGAACAGCACTTTCAGACCTTCACCGATCGCTTCGCCGACTGGCCGGTGAGGATTGCGGAACTGTCGCGGTTTCGCTCCGGAAAGGAGCAAGAGACCACGTTGACGGCGTTAGCGGAGGGCAAGATCGACATCGTCATCGGCACCCACAAGCTAATCCAGGACAAAGTGCGGTTCAATAACCTGGGCCTGGTGATCATCGACGAGGAGCATCGCTTCGGCGTGCGCCACAAGGAGCGGCTCAAGGCACTGCGCGCCGAAGTGGACGTCCTAACGCTAACGGCCACACCGATACCCCGCACGCTGGCCATGTCGCTGGAGGGCCTGCGCGATTTCTCGGTGATCGCGACCGCCCCGCAGAAGCGTCTGGCCATCAAGACCTTCGTCTCGCGTTCGTCCGACGGATTGACACGCGAAGCGGTACTGCGCGAACTAAAGCGCGGCGGCCAAGTGTACTACGTGCACAACGAGGTTGAGACCATCGAGAACAGCGCGGCGCGACTGACCAAACTACTGCCCGAGGCTCGCATCCGCATCGCGCACGGCCAGATGCCGGAGCGCGAGCTCGAGCTGGTCATGCGGGACTTCTATCAGCAGCGCTTCAATGTTTTGCTTTGCACCACGATCATCGAGACCGGCATCGACATTCCCACCGCCAACACGATCGTCATCGACCGGGCGGACAAGTTCGGGCTGGCGCAACTGCATCAACTACGCGGGCGTGTGGGACGCTCTCACCACCAAGCCTACGCCTATCTGCTCGTCCCTGACGAGGGCGCAGTGACGGCTAATGCGCGCAAGCGCTTGGAAGCGATCCAACTGATGGAGGAGCTGGGCGCGGGCTTCTATCTCGCCATGCACGATCTGGAAATCCGCGGCGCCGGCGAGGTGCTGGGCGAATCGCAGAGCGGGCAGATGCAGGAAGTGGGCTTCAATCTCTATACCGAGATGCTGAATGCGGCGGTGAAGTCGCTCAAGGCCGGCAAGGAACCCGATCTGGCTCAGCCCTTGGCGGTAAACACAGAGATCAATTTACACGCGCCGGCGCTGCTGCCAGAAACCTACTGTAACGACATCCACGAGCGGCTGGTGCTGTACAAGCGCCTGGCCAACTGCGAAAGCCTGGACGAGCTGGAGCTGCTACAAGAAGAGCTCGTCGACCGCTTCGGACTCCTGCCAGAGCCGGCCATGGCGCTGATCGACAGCCATCGGTTGCGGATCGAGGCCAAGCCTCTGGGAGTACTTAAGGTCGACGCCGGACCCGACAGCATCGCGCTGCAGTTCGTGAAGGACCCGCCGATCGACCCGGCTCGGATCATTCAACTCATCCAGTCTCGGCGCAACTTCAAACTTTCGGGACAGGACCGGCTGCGGGTCGAGGAGAAGCACGCGCACGCAGCCGAACGTGCGCAGCGCGTGCGTCAGATCTTTCGGGAGTTGACCCAGCCTAGCACTGCGGCTGCCGCGGCAAGGTAGCGAGCCCGGTCGCGTCACGCGTAGCGCCAGCTTCTCAGTTTCAACCACCTGAGGTCGGATCGCTGGTGTACGGCGTGACGGTGAACTGGTCGACGCCGGCCGTCGCTTCGAAAACGATGGCGATCCACTTGACCCGGACGTCCAGCAGCATGGCGTCTGCGACGTTGCCAACGTCGTCTCGCGGCACGTTCGTCTGCGGTGAAGGCGGTTGCAATGCCATGTCATGTCCTCCTAGTTCGAGCCTTCGATCAGGTCCTTCACGACATTCCGGCGCAGATCGGCATGGTTCCCGGTCAGCAGGTCAGCAATTGCGATCGACCCTCCCTGCGCCTCCAACCAGGACACCAGCTTCGCCTGGTTCCCAGCCTGCTTGAGCCAGGGGCGGATGCGCAGGCAATCTGCGTCACAGCCTTGATACGGGATGGCCTGTCCGCTGATCACCCGCCTGCCCTCGAGCATGCTGAAGGTGGGCGTCGGAGCAGCGAGCATCCCACCTTTCAAGATCGCATAGTCGCTGGCGAGGTAGCCGATCACCAGCGGACGGCGGAACGTTTCCACGAATGACACCGAGCGGCTCGTCGCCATAGCCAGCTTGATGCTCCCGCCGACGGCGACCGGCGGCGGCATCGCACCTGCCTCGCTCGCTGCGCCCGCATTGGCGGCGCCTGCTGGTGCCGGGGACCCGGCATTCGCGAGGATCTGGTTGATCGCTTCAAACTGCTTGGCTGCATCAGTGTTGGCGTTCGCGATGTTGAGCAGCTGGACTGGCTGCGGTACGCCGGCCGACCCTGCAGCGCTAGTAGCGCGGTTGCTGAATAGTGACACGTCAACGGTTTTCACCAGGTACACCCGGTTAATCACGCGGAGATAGAATTCCTGCGCTTTGGTTACGACTTTCCCTTCCTGGACGGGAGTCGTCGGTTCGAATTGCTTCAAGTAGGCGGCATTGTCCTCGCTCCAGGCGTGTATCGCGTCATAGGTCCGGCGAGCGGGCAACGCGTAGGTGTATGCGTCTTTAAGCGTGATCGTGCCGTTCGCGGATGCACTGTCCAGAAGGTTGAGGCCTACCGGGACGCTCTGAACTGGAATCGCGACACTCAGGCCACCGCTGCGGCTGACCGAGAAGTTGTAGGTCGGGAACGCCGCGAGAGGGGCGTGGGAGAAGTCGGCATCTGCAGCCTCCGGCGTCGGAAACTGCCAGGGCCGTGGAGGGGCGTCGGCGCCATCGCCAATCTTCGGCCAGCCTCGATAGAACTCGGCATATCCCGTCAGCGACAGCCGCGTTACCAGGTTCTCGAGCGGCAGGAAACCTTTATCCAGGTAGACCTTCACCTGCTCCTCGATCGGCGTCTGGACCAGGAACACGTCGCCGGGTTGCAGGTCTTCGGTCAAAGGATAGACCGGGATCACCTGGCTGGCGCGAATGCTGAGCGACCAATCCTTGGCGACGCGCGCCAGCTGCTCGCCACTCATCTTCTCAGTCGCGCAGCCGCCGAGACCCACGGCAACTAACAACACCATGCTGACCAGTCGCACCATCTGACGCTCCTCAGAATCTGGGGGACTTCGTGTCCCGGCCTCGATACCCTGCTTGAGGTATTTGCTCGTCGACCACACTGCAGCGCGGGCGTTCGAATGAGCAGGAACAGGCTATGTTACGGCAAGCAGCCGGGCGCCATCCGACTTTGGTTGGGATTAGCACCGGCGCTCCGGCTCTGGGCGCCTGGTCGCGAGCTTCCGGCGTTGTTGTATCCTACCTCCAGCGCGACAGCCCAAACAGGAGGAGGCGATGGCACTGACCAGGCAGACGATGACAGACGAGCAGCGCAAATCGGTTGTGCTCGAGTACCTGAAGGCTTTCGACAACGGAGGCGTAACATCTACCGGTGGCTCGATACTCGATCTGTTCGCGAGTGATGCGCAGGTCTACTTTCCGAAATGGGGGCTGGCTACCGGTACGGATCAGATCGGCAAGCTGTTCGGCGACGTCGGTGGAACGATCAAATCGATCGTCCATCACTATTCCCACTTCAATTGGATTTTCTCGGGCAGCGACCTGATCGTCTGCGAGGGGGCCAGTCACGGCGAGCACAAGGAAGGGCCGTGGCGTGCCGGAGTCCCCGAGTGGGGAGCGGGACACTGGTGCGACGTGTTCGAGATCCGCGACTGGCTGATCCAGCGCTGTTTCATCTACCTCGACCCCGACTACGCCGGCAAGGACACCGCGCGCTATCCTTGGCTCAGTCAGCGAAAGGGGTGAAGCGGCGGCCGCGCCGACCGCGTTAGCACGACTAACGCGCCCCTGGGCGACCGTCTTGTCTGCGAACGCGGACAAGACGGTCTTTCATGCTGTTCCCCTACGTCAGCGAATTCCCTTGTCGATCAGCGGCGTCAATGCACCGATCGTCTTGGGCGTAACCACGCCCGCGCCGGTGTTGGTGCTCAGGCCGGCAAAGCCGTATTTCTTCGACAGCACGCATTGGGTGACAGGCAGGAAGCCCTGAAGATAGAGCTGCTGATCGAGCGTCACGCTGATGTAGCCCTTCTTCAACCCCTCGATCGTCGCGGGCGACAGATCGATGCCGCCGACGATCACCTCGCCCGGTTTCTTGCCTGCGTCTTGCAGCGCCTTACCTATGAAAGCGGTAACGTTGCCGTGCTGGGTGCCGATCGCCTTCAGGTCCGGATGCTTCTGGATATAGGCGGTGAGGATAGGCACAGCCAGCGAGCTGTCGTGATCGACCTCGGGACTGATCTCGATGTAGTCCACCTCCAGTCCGGCCGCCTTCAGGGTGTCGTAGAGACCTTGGTCGCTCCTGCCGCGCTCGGCTTGGGCGCGCAGTCCGTACTCGAGAGCCTTGTCGCCCTTCTTGAGCCCGCCGTATTCGATCATCTTCTGCGCTGTCAGCTTGCCGCCTTCGTACAGGTCGACACCGGCGTATCCAAAGCCGTTGGCGGTGTACTGATCTTTCAGCTTGGTCAGCGGGGAATTGCCAGAGGTGACGACGATGCCTCGCTTCTCCGCATCTGCCACCAGCGCAGCGAAGGCGTCGTTGCCGGGGTGCCCCATGATCTCGATACAACCGGGTGAGGCGGCGAGCGCTTCTTTGAAGTGCTTCAACATCGTCTCGGGCTGCCAGCCTGAGTATTGCTCGATCAGCTTCACACCGTAGGCCGCCGCAGCCGCGCGGGCACCGTTGGTACGTGGCAGGGTTGAACCGTCGCCAGGATTACCCCCCATCTGAAAGTACATGGTGATACCCGAACCGAGCGGTTCGTCCGCCAGCGCAGTCAGACTGACCGCAAAAGTCGCCACGCCGATTGTCGCGATAGTCAAAGCAAGTGCTTTCATTTGTTCTCCTCCTCTGATAACAACGAACTTCTTGACCGACGTCCTCACGGCATCGGCCTCCAAAAAACCCGTCACCTTCTTCCCCAGATCAGGTGTGCGTGCTCCGACCCAATTTAACCTTCGCCCCGATCAAGCGCAGAAGAGCGCGTCCCCGTTCAGGTTCTTCGATAACGAGATGACCGACCACTGCTCCCAGGAACACGATACCCACCACGGCGCGCACCCAAAACCCTTGCAGGCCGGTGGCCACCAGACCCGCCTCCACCATGCCGATGAGAAAAGAGCCGACCACGGAACCGGCCACCGATGCCTTGCCGCCGAATACAGACGTGCCGCCGATGAATACGGCAGCCATCACCTCCAAGAGATAGCCCCCACCCTGGGTGTTGAAGAAGTTCTTGTTCTCCAACGTCAGCAACACCGAAGCGAAAGCCGCCATCACACCCATCAGCACGAACATGCGGATCTTCTCGCGCACGACGTTGACGCCTACGACCTCGGCAACTTTGGCGTTGTCGCCGATGAACAGCAAATGTTCTCCGAAGCGACGTCGGTTGAGCACGAGCCAAAGCGCGACCGCGACCGCCAGTGCCCACAAGGCCTGCACCGGGAACGGTCCGATGCGACCGACCAGCAGGCGCCAGAGGAAGAGCTGGTCTACGTCGCCGAGAGAATAGGACAATCCCTGTGAAAAGACCGTCGTGAGCCCGCCCCACAAGAATTGCGTCGCCAGGGTGGCGATGATCGAAGGGATGCCGACGCGGGCTATCAGGATGCCGTTGACGTAACCGACCAAGGCTCCGCTGGTCAGCGCGAGAATGAGGCCCAGCCACGGCGATCCGAGCTCGTGGATGCAGTAGGCCAGCACCCAACCGGACAGCGCAATCACAGAAGGAAACGAGAGATCGATCTCGCCTGCTGCGATGACCAGCGTAAGCGCCACCGCCAGCACCAGCAGCGGCGGCACCGTCGCGAGAAACGACATGTAGATGCGATAGCCAAGGAAGACTTCCGGAGCCGCAACCATGAACGCGACCACCAACGCCAGCAACACGGCGAGAATCGGGAGCCCTTCTATCTGTAGGAGCCGGTTCGCCTTTGAATCAGTCGTGGCCACGAGGCTGTCCTTCATGCAGCGCGATCATTCGTTTGGTCAGCTCCGTTAGGGTGATTTCACCCTTCGCGAACTCCCCGACCACCTTGCCGCGATCGAGAATGACCAGCCGGTCGGAGACTTCGTGCGCGTGCGCCAGATTGTGCTCGATATAGATGCAGGCATGGCCCGCGGCCTTCACACCTTCCACAAAGGCGAGCACCTTGCGCACTTCGCTGACGGCCAGGGCGGTGGTAGGCTCGTCCAGTACGATCAGGTCGGCCTGGAAATACATGGCGCGGGCAATCGCGATGCCCTGCCGCTCGCCGCCCGAGAGATCCCGCACCGTGGAATCCGCGTTGATGCCGTGCCCGCGGAAGCCGATCGCCTGACGCAGGAGCTGATGGGCGATCTCCTTTTCCTTCTTCACGTCAATGAAGCCGAACCGACCCGTGATCTGCCGCCCAACGAAAAGATTGCGCCACAGGGGCTGCTTTTCTCCCAGCGACTGTCCTTGATGCACGGTTTCGATACGTAGTTCGTGGGCCATGCGGACAGAATAGTCGTCGAGGTCGATGGGAGCGTCACGCACCCAGATCTTGCCCGCGGTCGGCCGCAGAACGCCGCTTACGATCTTGATCAGCGTGGATTTGCCGGCACCGTTGTCCCCGAGTAGACCGACGGTCTCATTGCGCCCGACTTCGAAGTTGACGTGCGAGAGCGCGTGCACCCTGCCGAAGGTCATATCGACCTGGTGCAAGCGCACAATATGGCGCCAGCTTTGCGCCGCGGCGATCGTCTGGGCGGGCTGCGTCATGGCGGGTTCTTCGGGTGCATCGCCAGAGACTCTCGTTTGGGCCGATCAGGGCGAGGGCGGACACGAAACTCGGTGGCAAGCGTACCGTGGACCACCAGCCTTGTCACTGGCGTTGCGCAGCCTCAGGTCAGGACGGCCGAATCACACCTTTGCCGGCCGACTGTGTGTCAAACAACCGATACGCTTCCTGCGCCTGGTCCAAACTCCAGCGGTGAGTAAACAGGCGATCGACGTCGACGCCTCGATCTGCGATGAAACGAGCGCATTCGGCTTGGCCAATGGTGGAAAAAGTCCACGACCCGATCAACGTCACCTGTCTGCGTAGCAAGTCATTGCTGACGTCGAGTGTGACTGTCTCGCCCTCGCCAACGAAACAGGCCTTGCCCCAGGTTTTGACGCAACGGACGGCTTGCGCTCGCGCCGCCGGCGACGAGGAAGCGTCGAGACTCAGATGGGCTCCGCGACCATGGGTGAGATCCTTGATCGCCTGTACCACGTTCTCGGTGGTCTTCGGGTTGATCACTTCGTCCGCCCCGAACTCCTGCGCCCGGGCGAGTCGTTCCGCGCTCGTGTCGAGAGCGATGACGCGCGCGCCCATTTCGGTCGCAAGTTGCGTGGCTGAAAGTCCGACCGGACCCTGACCGAAGATTGCGATCGTGTGATCGCCTTGCAAACCCAGTCTCTGTAGAGCGCCCCAGGCGGTCCCTGTGCCGCACGATATCGCTGCCCCGGTCTCGAATGACAGCTCGTCCGGTAGAGGGACCAGGGTGCGGGCCGGACACTTCAAATATCTGGCGTGAGCGCCATGGCCGGTGATTCCATAGACTTCGGCAACTCCCTCGACGCACAGTTGCATCCACCCGGACGAGCAATGTGCGCACACTCCGCAGCCGCGGTAGTGGTGCTGCATTGCGCGCATGCCGACTTGCGCCTGGTTCTCGGGAACACCTGCTCCAATCGCCACGACCACACCGCACGGTTCATGTCCCGCAATGACAGGACCGCTTCTGGTGCTGAAACCCAGCGAGACGGCGCCTCCGGACGCGCGGTAAAACTTGAGGTCGCTGCCACACATACCCGAAGCTTTGATCTCCAATACAACCTCGCCCGGACCCGGCTCAGGGTCGGGGAACTCGAGGATCTCGACTTCGCGATTGCCAGTAAAGACGACACCTTTCATTTTAAGCATCTCCTCCATGTGCAATAGCGCGCCCACCTTATGGTCGGATACGCTCCACCGTTTGTTGAGTCAGGCGTTCTACTTTCGAACAGCGTCCCATCACACCGCAATCAAACTTCGCTACCGTATCACTGCTCTCGCCTCAATTGCTATGAGAATGTGAACCTCTCTTCAACGGGCAGAGCCCTTGCTTAGATCCAGCCAACGCTGAGCAATGGAGAAATGTGATGGAGCCACTCGTTACCAGTGTGACTGTACGTCTGGCGCTCAAGAAGCTCGCCGAGATCACGTGCGGGATTGCGCCGACATCAGTGCGCGTCAGCGTCGTTCCCGCGGGAGCACACCGCGTATACGTGACCTCTGTTCCGTTCGAGTTTCGATCCGAGGTGTATCAATACTTAGCTGAACACACGTCCATCCGTATACCTGTGAACGGTGACCCGCTCGTTCTCACCGGTGAGGAGGCCATGGCGCTGGTGAGCCTGACCCTTCCGGCAGGCCAGGAAGAGACCCCTATCGCGAAGCGCAAGGAGTCCGTCGAATCATGACCAAGCGCGACTTCATCTTCTTGCTAGTTGCTCCAATCATCCTCCTTGCGATCGCATCGGACTTATTGTGGCTCGCGGGGAGGCTGCACGAAGGCGCTGAACGCCGGCTCGCAGACTACGCAGTGCTACAAGAACGTATCTCGGCGTCAGTTCGCACGGACAGCGCATCAAAGTCGTCAGAGCGCGCTGCGTTGACGCTGTCGCGCCTCGCTGTGGAATCTCATGAATCCGACGCGGCCACTGTGACCGTATCCACCAGTCTCGCGGTCTTGTTGCTTGCCGTCTCGCTGTTTCAGATCCTGACGGTCGTGCGGCTGCTTCGAGACCAACAGAAGCTTACCTCCGTCTCGCGGATGGAAATCGCGACGAGCAAGAATCCGCCCCTGAGGCCGTCAGGTGTTGGCGCGGCGCGTAGTGGCCTGGGCAACGCGGGCAATCACACGCTTCTGTAGTTGGCAGCGCATGCCGCTGTAAGGCAGTTTGTCAGTCTAGCTTACACCCCCGACGAATACGCGAAGACCCGCGGCGACGCCTCGGCCCGTCACTGGCTAGCTGCTAAGGGCTGCTCACCGGGTCGTTTCTCTCGGGCTAGCGCGCGACGCAAAGCTACCTGCATTCAACCGTTTATCTCTCCTGTTGTCGCACTAGCGTAGTCCCATGCAATGAATGTTGTCAGTATTCGGAAAGCGCGGCCGACAGCCGTCGGGCCCGCGCACCTGTGAAGGTTGCAGAGCAGGCGGCCAGCACTCGAAACTAGGCATAACAGTTGCCTGCTGCGAACTCACGAGCGGGCAAAGCAGTCCCGCAAGAAAACTCAAAGAACCAAGCCGGACAGAGCGCGACCCGCCCCGGCAAGTAGCGTAACGGAGACCCAAAAGGGAGGCACCTCGATGCAGTCCCGTCGTTCCCTTCGTCGTTCAGCCCATCAAGGGCTGAGTTTTATCGAGACGGCAATCATGCTGGTCATCCTCGGCCTCATGATCGAGTTTGTAATCAAGGGACGAGAACTGGTCCAGAACGCCCGCGTGCGCGACATGATCTCGCAACAGGGCGCCGCCGAATCGGCTTTCCTCGCATTCCAAGACCGCTTCCGAGCGCCACCTGGAGACTACCCAGCGGCGGACGTCAACCTCAGCTGCGGGTCGTTCATCTGTCTGAACGGAAACGGCAACGGTCGCGTTGAACCCGGCACCGGCGGTGCCATCCACGAGGAAATTCTGGTCTGGCAACATCTGGTCGCGGCGGGTTTTATCAATGGTCGCTACCAGATGGCTAACGCCGCCGTCGCATTGCCTACTCCAGACAACACGCCGAGCAACGTTTTCGGGGGCTACCTGGAGGCCGTAACTGACAAAGCGTGGGGATACAGCGGGAACACCAGTTCCCGCAACAACATTAAAACTGGCAACTACGTTCCAGCAGCCGTGCTCGCGGAAGTGGACCGCAAAGTGGATGACGGGCGGCCCGGGACCGGCCGACTACGATTCTCCACCTATGCTGGGGCCGGACCTGCTCCCGGTGTCGGCGGCGCGCCTGGAGGTTGTACAGACGCGGACACCGCGTCCGCGTCTTGGGTTGAGGCGAACGGTTCCGACAATTGTGGCGCCGCGACGCTGCTCTATTAAGGCCACTCGGACCGCTTTGAATGATCTGTGCGCCTGAGCGTGGCGCCTGCGTTCGCGCGGATCGGTGCGCACTCACCCACCGAAACCAGCCGCCTGCCACAGATAAGTTCCAGCTCCGAAGCGTTGCGTTCAGCTCCTAGGTTGTGCACAGAACTTCAAGTAACTTGTCAACACTCACCGGGAAGTTGCCGGCAGGTTAAGAGGTCTGCCTAACCCACTGTTTCGACGCGTAAGTCATATTTGCGTAAAGATTGGGCGACACCAAGCAGGGAACAATAGC
>JBGPPC010000103.1:0-12193 GCA_041488355.1 Gammaproteobacteria bacterium | reverse complement strand
CGCTGATATCGAACCCGTCAAACAGCACGCGGCCCTCGGCAGCGCGCGGTGTGCCGCAGATCGTCATCAGCAGCGTGGACTTGCCCGCACCGTTGGCGCCGATCAACGTTACGATCTCGCCTTCCTGCACCTCCATGTCCACGCCGCGTAAAGCTTCGATGCGGCCGTAGAAAGTGCGCACGCCTTCGAGCCGCAGCACGGGCTAGCTCCCGACCCCGAGATCGCGCGCGACCTCGGCTGGCAGCTCATCGTCCTCCTCCTCGCCGAGATAAGCGCGGATCACGGACGGGTCGCCGCGCACCTTGGCGGGGTTGCCGTCCGCGATCTTGCGCCCATGGTCGAGGACGACGATGTGGTCGGAGATCTTCATCACCACGCTCATGTCGTGCTCGATCAGCAGAACGCCGATCTTATGCGTGTCTCGGATGAACAGTACAAGCTCGTTCAGGTCGTTCGACTCGCGGGCATTCAGGCCTGCGGCCGGCTCGTCGAGGCACAGCAACACCGGCTCGGTGCACATTGCGCGCGCGATCTCCAGACGCCGCTGCGCGCCGTAGGGGAGGTTTCCCGCCTCGTCGTTTGCGCGCTCGAGCAGCCGCACGCGGTCCAGCCAGTACCGCGCGCGCTCTAACGCTGCGTCCTTCGCGCGGCGGTAGACGCCGAGGCCGAACAGTCCGACCAGCGTGTAGCCCGACGCGCGCATGAGCCGGTTGTGCTGAGCGACCATCAAGTTCTCCAACACCGACAGGCGCGGGAACAGGCGGATGTTCTGGAATGTGCGTGCGACCCGGGCTTGCTGTGCGATGCGAAACCCGTCCATGCGTTCGAGCAGGAATTCACGCCCGTCTGCGGCGTGCAGTGCAAGCCGACCTACGCGCGGCCGGTAAAAGCCGGTGACGCAATTGAACAACGTGGTCTTGCCCGCGCCATTCGGCCCGATGAGGGCGGTGATCTGGCGATCCATGGCCGTGAACGACACGTCGTCCACAGCGATCAGGCCGCCGAAGCACATGGTGAGATGCTCGACCTTGAGCGACGCTGCGCTCATGAAGGTTTCGCCGAGACCGGTTTCAGCCGGATGGTTGGTTCGCGGAAGGCCAGTAGGCCTTGCGGTCGCCAGATCATGATCAGCACCATCAGCGCACCGAACGCGAGCATACGGTAGCTTTGGAGGTCGCGGAACCACTCCGGCCCTCCGATCAGCAGGATCGAGGCGATCACGACGCCGATCTGGGTGCCCATACCACCCAACACCACTATCGCGAGGATGATCGCGGACTCCATGAAGTTGAAGCTCTCCGGGCTGATGAAGCCCTGGCGCGTGGCGAAGAAAGCGCCCGCGAAGCCACCGAACATGGCACCGATGGCGAATGCCGTAAGCTTCGTGCTGGTCGGGTTGATGCCGAGCGCGCGGCAGGCGATCTCGTCCTCGCGCAGCGCCTCCCAGGCGAGGCTGATCGGCAGCTTGCGGATGCGCAAAGTGAACCAGTTGGTGAGCAGGGCCAAGGCGAGGATGATGTAATACAGATAGGTCGCGCGCTGGATCGGCGAAAAGCTCACCTCCCAGACATGCTGGCTGAACCATTGATGGAACGATGTCACGCCCTCGGGCGGCGTCGCGCTGAACGGCATCCCGAAAAAGCTTGGGCGCGGGATATCGCCCATCCCCTTCGGGCCGTTGGACAGCTCGTTCCAGTTGAGCAGCACCACGCGCACCATCTCACCGAAGCCGAGCGTCACGATCGCCAGATAGTCTCCGCGCAGGCGCAGCACCGGAAAGCCGAGCAGGACGCCGAACGTAGCCGCTAGCAGGCCCGCGATCGGCAGTGCCTCCCAGAAGTTCAGCCCGAATGTCTTGGCGAAGATTGCAAAGGTATAGGCGCCAACCGCATAGAAGGCAACATAGCCGAGGTCGAGGAGACCTGCCAGGCCGACCACGACGTTTAGTCCCCATCCGAGCATGATGTAGGTGAGGACGAGAATGCCGAGGTCCACCCAGCGCTGGTCGGCGAGCGGAAGCATGGGCATGGCCACGGCGAAAGCGATCAGCACGGGCGCGATGAAGGCCGAAAACCGCTGCACCGTCGCCGCCATGCGCTCGCGCGGCGCCAAATTGCCGCGCGCCGCCGCGCGCTCGCCCCACACCACATAAGCGGCGCGCAACGCCAGCGACAACGCGACGAGCCAGCTCATCCAGGCGAGTGGCAACCACCCACTCGGCGCTGCGCCCAGCACCACGGCCAGTGGCCAGGCGGCGGCCATCGTCGCGGCGACGGCGAACACAGCGCGCGCATACCCGGCATTGATGAGCGAGAAAGCCAGGCGCCCCAGCGCAATCACCGACACGCCGCAGAGCATCGGGCCGAAGCGGGTCTCCAGAAGCGTGGTCGAGCCGCGGTCGACGGTCTTGAACCCCACCAGCGGGATCGCAAGGGCCAGCGCGATCGCACCGGTGACGAGCGCATCCTTCATGATGGGAGCCAGCAAAGCGTGGCGAGGTTTGGCTGTGGCGGGCGGCATGGCCGCAGGCGGCGGAGCGACCGATGTCGAGCTCATCGTTACTACACCTTCTCGACGTCGGACTTCCCGAGCAGACCGGTGGGCCGGAAAATCAGTACCAGCACCAAAATTGCGAAGGTGGCGACGTCCTTGTAGTCGTTGCTGAAGTAGCCCGCCCAGAAGGTGTCGATGAGCCCGATCAGAATACCGCCGAGCATAGCCCCCGGGAGAGAGCCGATGCCGCCCAGCACGGCGGCGGTGAAGGCCTTGATCCCCGCCATGAACCCGACGAAGAAATCGATCACGCCGTAGTACATCAGCCACACCAGACCGGCCACCGCGGCCAGCCCGGCGCCGATCACGAAAGTCAGTGCGATCGTGCGGTCGACGTCCACGCCCAGCAGCGATGCCATCTTCATGTCCTGCTCGCACGCGCGCTGCTGGCGCCCGAGCGAGGTGCGCGTGATCAGCAGCGTGAGCCCGATCATCAGCGCCACGGTGAGCAGCATGATCACGATCTGCAGATAGCCGAGCTGCACGGTGAAGCCTTCGACATCCATCAGCTCGATGCTGCCGTGGATCACCGGCGGCAGCGCCTTGTTGCGCGCGCCCTGCAGCAGCTGCACGCAGTTCTGCAGGAAGATCGACATGCCGATGGCGGAGATCAGCGGCGCAAGGCGGTTCGAGCCGCGCAACGGCCGGTAGGCGATCCGCTCGACGGTCCAGCCGTGCAGTGCCGTGAACGCCATGGCGAGAATGAGGATGCACAGCAGCGCGAGCGGCATCCAGGTAATGCCGGCAAGCCCGAGCGTCATGAAGGCGATGATGGCGACGAAGCCGCCGATCATGAAGATGTCGCCGTGGGCGAAGTTGATCATGCCGATGATGCCGTAAACCATCGTGTAGCCGATGGCAATCAGGCCGAACATCGACCCGAGCGTGAGGCCGTTGATCAGCTGCTGCAGAAAATAAGCCATAGTCGCCGGATCAAGCTCTCGATCGAGCCTGCGATGCTGCACTCGAAGGACAGACCGACATGTCCATTTCGCATCAGTACCGGGCCGCGAGGATCACCAGGATCTGAGTATAGGAGATGCGCGCCTGATTGGGACACTCTCCCCATCGATCACGAGGCAGTCGAGGTGCATGGATCGTCGAGCCCCCTGCTCAGGGCTTCTTGTAAAGATCGATGATTCCGGAGAAGTCTTTGCCGCCGTTACCCTGAGCGCTCATCATTTGATAGAGCTGCTGCGCCACCGCGCCCAGCACCACTGACTGCTTCGCCTGCCTGGCCGCATCGATTGCGAGTCCGAGATCCTTGAGCATGAGATCGGCCGCGAAACCGCCCGTGTAGCCGCGTGCTGCCGGCACGCTGGGCATGACGCCAGGGTAGGGGTTGTAGGTGTCGGAGCTCCAGCAACGTCCGCTCGAAGTATTGACGATGCCGGCCAGTACCTGGGGGTCGATCCCCAGCGCTACCCCTAGGCTCATCGCTTCGGACACGCCGATCATGCTGATGGCGAGCAGCATGTTGTTGCAGATCTTCGCGACCTGACCGTTGCCTGACTCGCCGCAATGAACGATGTTCTTTCCCATCTGGGCGAGCAGGGGCTTGATTCCTTCAAACAATGGTTTCGAAGCGCCCACCATGAAGGTGAGTGTTGCGGCCTCCGCGCCAGCAGTGCCGCCCGAGACCGGCGCGTCCGCCATCGGATTACCCTGCTTGGCCGCAGCCTGGGCGACTTCGCGGGCGGTGTGAGGGTCGATCGTGCTCGAATCGACGAGGGGCACATCACGCCGGACACCTGAGAGCACACCGTTTTCGGCGAGGTAGACCACTCGCACATGCGGAGACGAAGGTAGCATGGTGACCACAGTTTCCGCTCGCGAAGCTGCATCAGCCGGAGATGCGGCGCCGCTCGCCCCGGCAGCGACGAGCCGGTCCATCGGGTTCTTCGTTACATCGAACACTACGAGCGTGTGCCCGGCGTCGAGCAGGTTGCGCGCCATCGGCGCGCCCATGTTTCCGAGGCCTATGAATGCAATCTTCATTGGGATCCCCTTAGCCGGTTGTCGTGTTCTAGATACTCGCTCCGCAGCTTACTCCTCTGTCGAGTAACAGCTAAGCGGTGGCCGCAAACCTCCCGGCGCCGCCTCCAGTCAACGCATGAATATTGCTTCCCGGGACCATATACTCACCCGTTCCGGGAGGATCGCATGCGTTTCTGCGTAGGAATCCACCGGCTTGTTGCTCTAGCCCTATGCGGTTCATCGCTGCTTGCGCCCGCCATCCCGGCCGAACCGAGAGAGGACAGCGGAGCGGAGCCTTTCACCAAGTACGAACGCTACTCGGCCACCTATGAGGTCAATGTGGACGGCACTTACGTGGAACACTACGAGTGGGCCATGCGGGTGCTCGCCGAACAGGGCGTGGGGACCGCGAACAGCACGTCGATTAGCTACACCGAGCGGCTGCATGATGTCGAAATTCTCCAGGCTTATACGCTGAAGCCAGACGGGCGCAGAATCGATGTGGCACCGAACGACTATCAGGTATCTCAAGCCGGCACCAACCGAGGCGGGGCCGATCCCACGTGTCCAGACCATAAGTCAGTGACCGTGGTCTTCCCGCAAGTGGCCGTGGGCGATCGCGTGGTGTTCTCCTATCGGCGCGCGCAGAAGGTGGCGTTGTTTCCGGGCCACTTTTCCCTGGCGTTGCCGCTCTCCACGGATGAGCTGTACGACGATGTTCGGATCCGGCTGACCGCGCCCGAGTCGATGGTCCTGCGTGTATTTTCCCGCGATGTCCATGGCGGAGAGATCGAGCATGCGCAAGGCCGACGTGAATGGCTGTGGACTTTCCGTAATGCCAAGCGCGCAGAGCCGGATTATTCGGGCCGGTCGTGGCTGGATACCGGCCCCCTCATCCTGGTCAGTACGTTTGCTGACTACCAGGCGCTCGGCACAGCGTACGAATTGCGCGCGCGGCCCAAAGCCGCCGTCACCGAGCGCGTGCGGGCACTGGCTGACGAGCTGACCAAAGACGCCGACACTCCGCGCACACAGGTCAAGGCCTTCTACGATTGGGTGTCGAAGAACATCCGCTTCGCAGGCAGCTGCATGGGCGCCGGCTCGGTGGTCCCGCACGATGTGGATCGCATCTTGACCAGCAAGATGGGTGACTGCAAAGACCATGCGGTGCTGATGCAAGCGCTGATGGACGCGAAAAACATCCCCAGCACTTCAGCGCTCGTGAGAATAGGTACCTCATCTACGCTCCCCGAGCTCCCCGTGGCGGCCGCAGTCAACCATGTGATGAATTACGTTCCGAGCCTGGATCTATTCGTCGACGCCACTTCCAAGAACATACCGTTCGGTGCGCTCCCACGCAGTACCTCGAACGAGCCCGTTGTTCTCACGGGGGCACCCTATGGCATAGGCAAGACGCCCTCCGTCGATGACCGGACCAATTGGGTCCGGGTCAAGACGAAACTCCAAGTTTCCCCAGACGGCTCTGCCGACGGCGAGAGCAAGGTCGAGGCGGGTGGGTGAGTTCGGAAGCGGGATCAAGTCCAGCCTTGAGTATACGTAGGTTCACGATGAGGGAGACATCGTGAGCAAGGTTCCCACGCGAAGCAACTTCACGGAACCGAGACGCTGATTCGTGCCGATACCAACGCGATTCTTCTACCGATGACCCGCCCCGGCTCAAAGAAGCCGCCGATGGCGATCTGCGGATGCAACTTTCATCGGTTCGGTCCTTGCGCCTAACGATTGCTGAGGGCTGAGAGCAACCCCATTAGTCGGGCACGTGGGTTCAAAGGCACCTAGCCTGCTCGGCGGGGAAGGTGGGGGCGGCCACAGCTTGGGGCTTTGGATCGTCGCCAGAACCCGCGTGAGACCAATCCGCCGCGGGCTTCCCGAGACTTTGATCTGTATCAAGCGTCTCGTCTTGTTGCATGCGTACACTGTGCTCGTGGTTGCCAAAGACCATATAACTTCGAGGAGAATCAAGTGAATAAGCTGAGCGCGGTTCTTATCGCATTGGCCGTTGGAGGGACGATTGGGACAGTGTATGGGGCGCAATCCCCAGGATCTTTAGGGGTCGAGGTTGTGGCATCCGCGGACACGAAGGACGTCCAGTCTGCGGGAGCTCATCCAAATGAGCCGGGTACCTCAGGCGACCCCGTCTCCGGCGAGAAACCCGGAAAAGCGACCGGTGGCGCCGTAAAGGCCGCAGGGCCTCACCCAGAGGAGCCGGGTATTTCAGGCGACCCTATCTCCGCTGAGAAATCTGGGAAAGCGACCGGTGGTCCCGTGAAGGTAACGCCGGGGAGCGATGCAGAGCGCAATCGAAATCCCTCCGCTTCGCCGAAGCAATAACTCACAACGGTAGGCGCCCGCCTTCGGCGTCTCGAGGAAGAGACCTTTCACCAGATGCCGTCGGCGGACTTGGATAAGGGCGGCGGCGTCAACGCCGGCGGATAGGGTGGTCAAACTGACCTTGCCCGTAACGCAGTAGAGGCAGTGCAGCCGCGCATCTTGCGCATATTCAAAAGCCCGGAGCGTGACGATGGAAGTGTCATTCGAGATCGTGCACGTGATCACTGCAACCCAGCTGATCGATTCGGAATCCTATCAACGGACCATCGAGACAAAGCATGTCCGCTGCTTACGGCCAGGCTTCTATGTCGTACGCTGGCCAGTATCTGCAGCCGTGCTGCGCTACGACGAGAGCGCCGATTTCATCGGCCCGTTCGAGACCCGCCACAGCGCTGAACTGGCGCATGCGACAATGAACGGAGGGCGCCAGCTCGCCGAGCTGACCCTTGGATGACTGGATCGCTAGGGTCCGTTCAGCTATTCCCTTCGGGTTGCGGCGGAAAGGCCGCCCCACGTCATTCCCTCGAAACCTCCACGGCTTCCGCCGCACCGGTTTGGCCGTACCTCGAAACCTCCGCGGCTTCCGCCGCACCGGTTTGGCCGTACCTCGAAACCTCCGCGGCTTCCGCCGCACGGTTTTTGCCGGGACGACGAACCTTTGTCAACCAATTCCGCAAGGGTCAATAGTTCGTAGGCCAAGTCGGACCAGATCCCAAGCTCACGAATCAGCTGCCCCGGCGTGGTTTGAGCCTATCCCAGTCAATATGCGCGAGTTTGATGTGTCCGAGAGGAGGGTTCCTATAATCCCCTTAAGTTATCGCCTCAAAGCCCCGATAAGTGCTGCTAATCAGGAAGCTCTCCAAGGAGGATCTGATGAACAGACGGCACAGCTCTCTTGTTCCAAGCATACTGGCTCTTCTCTTGGTTAGTTGCGCAGCTCCGGGACCTGTCGTACCCACTCCGCCTTCGGTACAGTTCATGCAATTTGATTCTCTCGTCATTACGCCCGAGGTGATTAAATTTCAGGTCAAACTTCTGATCAGGAATCAAATGGGAGCAGGATTAGACCTGCAAAAGATAGATTATGGTGCGGACGTTCATGGCAAAAGGGTATTCACGGATTCCTTTTCCCAGCTCTACCCTATCAAAGGCAACGGCCAGGAGGTCGTGACATTTCCCTTCCAGATTGCCATGAAGGACGTGGTGGATCGGGCGGCCGATGTTCTTGCCGAAGAAGCGATCAGGGTGAGCTTCCGGGGACAGGTCTATCCCGTCGGATTCGATCCCGTTCCGTTCGAGATGACCAAGACGATCCCTCTGCCCCAGATACCGGCTATCACCGTGGAAGGCACTCGAGGCTCTCCTTCCGACAGGATCTTCACGGTGCTTTTGAGGATAAAGAACACCAACACGTTTCCCCTTAACATCAAATCCATCAATTCATATCTGGAAATAAATGGAACAAGGTACGGCCTGTTGAGAACTGAGGGAAGTACAGAAATCCAGCCCAGCTCCGCTGAAACGGTCCCGTTAACAATGGAGCAGTCCAACGCTAAGACCCTGAGCATGGTCTTAAACATGGCTCAGTCGGGTTCGTTCCATTTTGCTGTCGGCGGCGACATCAGCTGTCAGACACCGTATGGTCTTATATTCGTACCTCTAAGGCTTAATGCGGAAAGGAAATTATGACGTGCGGCGAGGGGCGGGGCGGTCTTCGCCCAGGCTCGAGGTCGCGAAAGGGACCCAACGCGCGGAGCCAGATCGCACTGTGTTCGCTATCGCCGGCCAGCAGCGGCAGTTTGCCTATCGGCCTGGTTGAGCCAGAACCAGGCTAGTTGTTCCTAGGAACTGGTTGCTCGAGCGACGCGTTTACCGGCGTGAGCACACCCGCCCGCCCTACCGGCACTCATGCTCTTTGCATTGTCCGCCGCTGTTTCGGCTTTCGCCTTTTCCGGCTGCGACGCTAGCCGGCCGCAGCTTCATGGCCGGTTCGCCTGGAAGAGCGCGGCGCTCGCTGTTTTGTTGGACAGGGCTGGCGCTACGGGTCGGCTGCCCGCCGTGTGCCTCCGTGTTTGCAACGGGTGGCGAAGGAGCAGTCTGGTGGGCAGTGCCGGAGTCGCCGCCACCGGGCACTTTCGAGCTCTGCTGGTTGCGCCATTCGTTGTAGCTCGGGTGGGGAGGCGGGCTCATCCGCTCGACGGGAGCGGGACGATTCGCGCCCGGGTTTGGCGATTGCGTCGCTGTCTGCGCATCAGCGTGTCGTTCCGGCGGTGTTGGCGGTAGCGGCTTCCGCTGCTGTCCCTGAATCGTCGCGGGGGGCGCGTCCGACGGCGGATGCTCATCGCCGCGGTGGATATCAGAAGGTTCTCTGCGTGTCTGGGCTGGCGCGCTTCCCTTCGCATGCTCCTCAGATGGGCCCTCCACTTGCGGCGGTCTTCGAGGCTCGGTCACCTGCGTACCCGTCGAAGGGGACACGAGCTGCGATGAGGGGCCGACGCGCTCAGGCGCTTTCCGCCCCTCTTCACGCAGCCCGGAAGAGGTGTCGCTCGGGGCGCGCATCGCTACTACTTTGCGCTCTGCGAATTCCTGTGGCGGTCGTGGAGCATGCCCTTGTCCAGGAGCCAAACTCGCCGCGGTCGGTCTGATCTCGATCGCGTGCTCGACCGGACGCGCCTCATGCAACTGCTCCGGCGAGGGATGTATGAATTCCCGCCCGCCGCGCGCGAAATGCTCCGTGCTGGTGGCGATCACGGCATTGTGTACTTGGGTGTTTGCGTAAGTGATGTTCTGCACGTTGATGGTCGTGACATTGACAGTCGTCGTATCGATGACGGTGCGGTTCACGACGCGGGGTCCGCCCCAGCCTCTCCAGGAAGGAACGCCCACAAATCCCCGCGGGCCCCACCAAGGCACGAGCGGCTCGCCCCACCCCAGCGCTACCCAGCCCACACCTACGCCGGCGGTGACCCGCACGCCGCCGAGCCAGGCGACAAGCGCGGGTGCGTACACCGGATGAGCCACGGTCGGACCGGGAGCCCAGCCCCAGAAACCGTTCACGTAAACCCAGCGTCCATAGTGATAGGGCGCCCAGCCCCAAGGCGCATCGTCTACCCAGGTCCAACCGAACACCGAATCGTAGATCCAGTGTCCCGCGCTGTAGGGCGCCCAACCCGGGGCGACTCTAGCGGGGACCCAGATGGCCCCATACTCCGGCACGCTTCGCCAACTTCCGCTGTGATCGAGGTCCGCCGCCCCATAGACCTCGGGGGGCACGTAGCGCACGCTCATGGAGTCCAGCAAATGGTCGGTGCGGCTGTAGTTCCAGCGGTCCCAACTATCCAAGTCGGGCGCCGCATAGGTCTCGACCGTGGCTGTGTCCGTCCCAGACGCGAGGGCTTCTTCAGACGCGTTGACCCGCATCGCTGCTCCATTTGCAAGGGTGAGCGTCGCGCTTCCTCCGCGGCGCGTGATGAGAGTTGTCGCTTGCTGATCTACGTTGAAGCGGTAGTAGCCGACATGCTCGATGGTGTAGGCCGCGTTGGGCGTATCGACCTCCACGGTATGACCCGGTGCAAGCTGGCGCAAATCCACTGATGCTTCGCCCGCAGTGACCTTGAACTGTATGAAGTCCGGCTCGATGCTGCTCAACTGCAGCTGGGTCGATTCACCGATGCGCACATAGGCGCGTTCGCCCACCTGAAACTCGGCGTTTCCACCAGGTCCTGTATAGATTGAATCCCCAGCAGCGAGCGGTGTGTTCATGCGGGCCGGCGCCCAATCTTCGCCACCGGGTCGCCAGAAGGAGACTTGGCCCTCGGCAAGACTCAGGCGCGGTGGAGTGGCCGCGTTCGGTGCAGGTGCTTCCTGAGCGTGCGTCGATAATGCACCGAGAAGCAACCAAGCGAACACCAGAATCGAGACAGGAATGCGTTGCACGGGGAGTCCCCTGTGGTTGTGGGTGAGGCCGCGAGTCCGGGCGATTTGCTCTTGCGCCGATAAACGCTCCGCTCGCGTTTTCGCTTACATCGGGCGCCGCAACTTCGATGCCATGGGCAGGCGGTCCAAACAAATGCTTGCGATGGCCCTCCCGTAACCTTACGAGAGACTTACAGACAGAGCCGCACGGGCATGGGACTCGTTTTATGAGTCAGAAGGGTCCTCTGCTTCGACGCGGCACACGGCCGAACCGGGGTGACGTCCCTAGCGGGCCGCGGCGAGGAGGAAGTGGAACTGCTGCTCGCCGTTGAGTGCGGTCGAAGGAAGGCGAGCGGTGGGCCGTGCTTGCAGCCGGGGAGCTACCCGGTTGCGATCAGGCCAGTACCCCGCGGTTGCGGGCCCGACTCGGCTGTGCCGGGGAGATCGCTAGCCGCACAGCGCGCAGCGCCCGCGCATCTAGTCCTGCCGAGCGCTCGTGCTGGGCGCACAGCGCGCCACGGAAGCCGAGATAGTCGGGCGCTAGCTCGAGCAACGGACCGATGTCGGTGAGACGCAGCTTGCCCGCTAGCCCTGCAATTAACCCCAGCGCCCGCGCACGGCGCACGAAGCGAGAGATCTGCGCATCGGTCAAGACCGTGCGTAACCCGGGGCCGCTTTTGCGCGCGGTATCGAGCATGACCCCGGCGAACTGAGATTTAGCCAGCCGCTCGCCAAGATCCGGGTCGGGTGCAAGATCGGCGAATTGCACTGCGACCAGTCGCGTGTGGGCGGCTAGCGGCGCCAGCGCTCGTACGCATTCCACGTCGCGTGGAGTGCCGAAGAATCCGATCTTCACGAAATCTACGCCGAGGCTGGCCGTGCGTTGCGCGGCAGCGAGCACTTCGCATGGATCCATCGCCGGAAAATCGCCAGCGGTCGCGCTCAGCGTCCGCTCTCCGACCCCGGAAACGATCTCGCGCGCGACCGAGGTGCCCAGTGCGCCGAGTGCGCCACGCGCCGGGTCCTTGAGATCGATCACATCGGCGCCGGCCTCGACGGCGAGCAATGCCTCGCCGACGCTGAGCACACTCGCCAGAAAGCCAGTCATCTTGGCTTCAGCAGATGACAGTTAGCCAACACGGCTGCTCCCTCATCCCCGACCCTTCTCCCGGAGGGAGAAGGGAGTAAAAGCCCCTCTCCGGCAGAAATAAGGTCCCTCTCCCCCCGGGAGAGGGTAGGGTGAGGGCAGCGTCGCAAGACGCCCGGGAGAGGGGAAGGGGTGAGGGAAGATGCTGCGGCGCCGGGTCTCGAGCCGTTAGCAGTGCGAAAGCTATAGTTTCTACGATCATGAACTCGTCGCCTCAGCGGTGGCGCGGAATTTCGCTATCTCTTCGTT
>JBGPPC010000102.1:0-12283 GCA_041488355.1 Gammaproteobacteria bacterium | reverse complement strand
GATTCCATGAACGAGCTGCGCCTGGCCATAAAGCTGCACGGACACGAGGCCAAAGAGCGGGACGTCATGTCCGGCCTGGACCATCTCAACATCGTCTAGTCGCGTAAAGGGGTGGCGCAGCAGTTCCGCTACCCCGCTCCTGACTTCTCATCGATGAGTCGTCCCTGAACCGCGCCGCATGCTGCCGGCGACGAGCTCAAATCCGTACAGCCGGCACTCGAGCGCTCCGTTGTAGAGTGGGATGCGCCGTGCGGGCTTCAGTCCGATGAGCTTTGGCAACCGCAGGTCGCCGGTGAAGATCCATGCGCTCCAGCCGGCGTACTTGGCCTTCAGCGCATCGCCGAGCTTGGGGTAGAGCGCAGCGAGTTCCTGCTGGTCGCCCACGCGAACGCCATAGGGCGGGTTAGTGACGATCATCCCCACCTTGGTGGGGGCGGGCAGCTCGAGTACGTTGGCCTGTTTGAGCGATACCGCTTCTTGCAGCCCGACGGCAGTGAGGTTGGTGCGCGCGAGCTTGAGCTGCTCCCCGTACAGATCGGCACCGAAGATCGGTAGTACCTGCGCAGAAGCCTGCTGGCTGCGTGCCTGGGCTCGCACAGACTCCCACAGTTGCGCATCGAAGCTACGCAGCCTCTGCAATCCAAACGAGCGCGAGCCTCCCGGTGGCATGCACAGCGCCATCATCGCTGCTTCCACCAGCAAAGTGCCGCTGCCGCACATCGGGTCGAGCAACGGCACACCTGGCCGCCAGCCAGCGAGTGTCAGGATGCCGGCGGCGAGATTCTCTCGCAGTGGCGCCTCCCCCTGCGTTTGCCGCCATCCGCGCTTGAACAGTGCCTCGCCTGAAGTGTCCAGGTAGATAGCAAAGCGAGCGGGCTCGAAGAAAGCGTGGATACGCACGTCCGGCTCAGTGGTATCCACGCTGGGCCGCACTCCAGTGTCCGACCGAAACCGGTCACACACTGCGTCCTTGATGCGCAGCGTGATGAAGTCGAGGCTACGCAGTGGACTCCCGATAGCCGAAACGTTCACGCGAATAGTCTGATGCGGGTCGAACAGCTCGCGCCAAGGCAGGGTTGCAGCGCGTTGATAGATGTCTTGCTCGCGTTGATAATCCCACTCGCCTAATCGCCACAGGACCCGGCTCGCACTGCGGCTTTCCAGGTTGGCGCGGTAACAGACACGCCAATCCCCAACGAACCCGACACCCGCATCCACCGGCTTTACTTCCTGCGCTCCAAAGCCAAGCAGTTCGGCGGCGAGAACCGGCTCCAGTCCACGCGGACACGGAGCGAAAAAGTTGAGCAAGGATGCGCCGCGGTGGTGCTCGAGCGCCGATACAGCAAGAGTCCGGCGCGAAACAGGTGAGGGCATACACGATTATCCTGCATAGGCTTGGTGCAGTGGAGGGCTCGACTCCGGGGCGGTCACAACGGCAGAAAAACCTCGATCTCCAGCTTTCTGCGATGGTTACGATACGTGGTTAGTTTTGTGATCCGCGCCGCCAGCTTGTTGCCCCGGTCCATCTGACGGGCGACCGCGGCGTTCTCAGCGCGAGGGATGTATCCGAGTTCGTGTCCGTTCCATTCAACCCGCACCGCATTGCTGTCATACAGGTTCCCTGGCTCGCGCACAAGAATGAGCGCGTCACCCACCTTCATCTGATCCCAAACCGCCTTGGCCTCGTGGTAGCGCAAGCCCGCGGTTAGAGAGACCTGAACGACGATTTCGCTCGAACCGCGTTCCTGCGCGAATGCTGCCGTCCAGAACAGCAGCGCAGCGATCGCAACGGGTCCCAAGGTCCGGGCTTGCTCTAGCATTGGCTCAGAACGGCTTAACCACCACCAGCAGCACCACGCCAAACACGATCAGCACGGGCAACTCATTGAACCACCGGTACCAAACGTGGCTGTGGCGATTGCGGTCTTGTTTGAAGTCGCCCAGCAGCTTGCCGCAGTACAGGTGATAGCCTACGAGAATCGCCACCAGGACCAGCTTGGCGTGCAGCCAGCCGCCCCACGGTCCGTATCCCAGCCAGAGCCAGACGCCGAATGCGATCGTTAGCACCGCGCTCGGGGTCATGATCCCGTAGTAGAGCTTGCGCTCCATGAGTTTGAAGCGTTCGATGCCGAGCGGGTCAGCGGCTTGGGCATGATAGACAAACAGGCGCGGCAGGTAGAACAGTCCCGCAAACCACGTGACCATGAAGATGATGTGAAGCGCCTTGACCCAAAGTTGAACCACGATCGCGAGATCTCAGGTGAGCAGCCGGCGGCGCGTGAGCACCAGCGCCAGATAGAATCCGACGACACAGTAGGCGACTAGAACAGCGAAGTGCACCCCGGGCCACTGCGGCGTTCGACCGGCGACGAGCGGACGCACCAGATCGATGGCATGCGTCAGGGGGAGCACAGCGGACACGTTCTGCAGCACTGGCGGAAGCTGAGCCACGGGGAAGAGCACGCCGCACAACAGCACCATGGGCGTGATGACGAGCGTGAAATAGTAAAGGAAGAAGTCAAAGCTCGGCGCCAGTGCCGTCATCACCAGGCCCAGCGAGCCGAACGTAAGGCCGATGAGGACCGTCAGCGGGATAATCCACAGTGTGAGCGGTGAATGCGACAAGCCCAGCACCCAGATGATCGCCAGGATCGCGATGCCGGACAACAAGCTCTTACTCGCAGCCCACAATACCTCCGCTAGGACGATGTCGTCCAGGCTCATAGGCGTGTTGAGAATCGCATCCCAAGTTTTCTGTACGTGCAACCTTGAGAACGCCGAGTACAACGCCTCGAAAGTCGCGCTGTTCATCGCGCTGTAGCATACCGTCCCCGCCGCGAGGAAGGTGATATAGGGCGTGCCGTTGACTTCGGGTAGCAAACTGCCCAGACCGAAGCCCAGGCCGAGCATGTACAGCATTGGGTCAGCCAGATTGCCTAGCATGGAGGTGACGGCAAGCTTGCGCCAGACCAGGAAATTGCGTTTCCAGACCTGAATGAAGCGCGGGCTGACGCGGGGCGGGGCGAAGTGCCGGGCACGCATGTCTGTGGTTGGCGAAATCTCCTAGTCTCTGAGGTCGCGTCCAGTCAACTTGAGGAAGACGTCCTCGAGATTGGCGCGCCGATGCAGATAACGCAGTGCTTCACGGCCGTCGAGGGTGCCCAGCACGCGATCGCCGTCGCGCGTATAGCAGAACACCGTTTCGCCGGCCTGCTCGCAACGCTCACAAAGCACCCGCCCGTGCTCCTGCACCCAGGATTGCGCGCCATCGCCGTGGATCTCCACGACCAGCGGCTCGATGTAGCGCAGGATAAGCTGCTGAGGTGAGCCTTCCGCGATGATGCGTCCGCGGTCCATCACGGCTACCCGTTGGCACAGGCGTTCCGCCTCGTCCATGAAATGCGTGGTCAAGAGTATGGTTTTGCCATCCGCTACCAGCCGCTTGAGACGCTCCCAGATCAAATGCCGGGCCTGTGGATCAAGGCCGGTGGTCGGCTCATCCATGAAGATCAGGTCGGGATCGTTGACTAATGCACGCGCCAGCGACAACCGGCGCTTCATGCCGCCGGACAAGGTCTGAATGCGCGCATCCGCGCGCGCTTCCAGGCCGGCAAACTCCAATAACGGCGGGATGCGCGCTGCGATATCCGCATCGCGCAAACCGAAGTAGCGACCGTAGACCAACAGATTCTCGAACACGGTGAAGTCAGGGTCGAGGTTGTCCGTCTGCGGCACGACGCCCACCCGGACACGGGCTTCGCGCGCTCGGCGTGGAACTGCGTGCCCGAGCAGGAAGATCTCGCCCGCGTCCGGATCAGTCAGCCCCAACGCCAGACGCAGCGTTGTTGTCTTGCCGGCGCCGTTCGGTCCGAGCAGCCCGAAGCACTCACCGCCGGTCAAATCGAGATCGACGCCGCAAACCACCTCGTTGCCGCCATACGACTTACGCACCCCGCGCATACTTAACAGCGCGGCGCTCACCCCGCTGCCAGACACGAACAGGAGTGCTGAACGATGCGCTGCAGTTCCATCAGGCTGCCGTGAAAGAAGTGGCCCGCACCCGGCAGCACCACTACGGGCAACCGCTGCGGCCGCGCCCAAGCCAGCACCTCAGGCAACGGCACCACGTCGTCGCTCTCCCCATGGATCACCAAGGTCCCCTCCGTCACAGGCTCCAGGTGGAACCGCCCGACGGCCGGGGCTACCAGCACCAGCCGCGCCGCCGGTGTGCCCATTTCCAATAGCCGCTTCGCTACTCGCGCCTGCACATACGCGCCGAACGAGAAACCAGCCAACAGCAGCGGAAGTGGGCCGTAGCGCGACCGCATCTCATCCGCGACTATCAACCAATCCTCCGTCTCGCCGTTGCCTTCATCGTGCACGCCATCGCTTGCACCCACACCGCGGAAGTTCATACGGACGGCTACGCAACCCTGGGCGTGGAAAGTCTTGGCGAGGGTTTGAACTACCTTATTGTCGAGGGTCCCGCCGAACAGCGGGTGAGGGTGGGCAACAAACGCGAGCCCTCGGCGGTTCCGCTCCGGGTCGGTGCCGGCCTCAGCGCCGGGGTCATTGACAACGATGTCCAGCTTGCCCGCCGGCCCATCGATAAGAAAGCGCTGCTGGCTCGCCGGTTTCAAATCCGCAGCCGCTCTACCACGCGGCCGTTGAGGAGATGTTCTTGGATGATCTCGTCGACGTCTTCCTGGTCTACATATGTGTACCAGACCTCTTCTGGATACACGACGATGACCGGACCTTCCTCGCAGCGATCCAGGCAGCCAGCTTGATTGATGCGCACCTTACCTGCTCCGGCCAGGCCCAGCTGCTTGACCCGTCCTTTGGCATAGTCGCGCATCTTCTGAGAGCCGTGGTTATTGCAACAGGCTTCGCCGTTGTCACGCTGATTGCAACAGAAGAAGACGTGGCGCTCGTAGTAACTCATGGATGTCGCGATAGGAGAGGAACACGGGCATTATAGCGTGTCATCCAGACGCGTCCGTGATCAGGTGCACAAAGCAAACGGCCCGGCGAAGCCGGGCCGTGCTCAAACTACAGCAACTACGCCGGGATCAGAGGTCGCTGCTACGTGGCGTGCGCGGAATCGCCGCATCGAGCTGTTCGAGCCGATAACCGTAGCGATACACGGCTGCGAGTCGCCATCCGTTCTCGGGCGTGAGCCCAAGCTTGTTGCGGATTCGGCTAACGTGGGTGTCTAGAGTGCGCGAGGTAACTACGGCATTGGGCCCCCACACACTTTCGCGGATATGGCCGCGCGATAGCAGCCGCCCGACATTGCGCAGGAACAGCACCGAGAGGTCGAAGTCTTTGGCGGTTAACTCCACCGGTCGCTGTTCGCGGGTCACAGTGCGCGTCTGGCAGTCGACCCGGTACACGTCCAGCTCGAGCACTTCTGGTTGCTCGTTCTGGTGCTTGCCGCGCCGGGCGATGGCTTCCAGCCGGGCGATCAGCTCCAGCCGGCGCACCGGCTTGACCATATAGTCATCGGCCCCCTGTCGCAGCGCCATCACAACGTCATCCTCGCGGTTGCGCGCGGTGACGAACAGAATGGGCAGCGAGGCCTGCTGGCTGGCACGGATACGCTTGAGGACGTCCACGCCGCTGATGTCGGGAAGGTTCCAGTCCAGCACGAGGACATCGAAGCTCTCTTGGTCGAGAGCGCGCAATAGCCCCTCGCCGCGGTCGTAGTGATGGCAGTGGTGCCCCGCTAATTCCAGCCAGTGGCTGAGCAGCTCCGCCTGGGACAGATCGTCCTCGACGACGGCCACGCGGAGTGTGGATCCAGGCGCAGCCGCCGTGGGTTGAAGGGTGGTTACGGTCTTCACTTCCGGATCTTTAAGGGTGGCCGAGGTCATTTATCGAAATGTTACGCGCAGGCGCGAAAGGAACTGCTCAACGGCCGTGAGCTGCTCTCCCAACGCGCGTTCGTTACGGACGATCGCGGAACCCTCGAGCGCCGCCCCGAAGGCGGACAGCTCAGGAAACCCGAATCCCTCCCCGGCGCCCTTGAGATCGTGGCCGATGCGCCGGATGGTCTCGTAATCCCCAGCCGCGAGCGCAATACGCGCGCTGCCGAGGTCCTCGCGCTTGCGCACAAGGAATCGTTGAACCAGGACCTCAAGATCCTTTTCAATTGAAACGGTGAGCCCAGGTAGCGCGCTCTCATGCGTTGCCTGATCCGCGCCGGCACCGATCAGGCCTCTCATTGCACACTGGCGCCTGCGGCCCGAGCTAGTGCCTGCGCGACGTGACTACGTAGCCGCTCGCTGGTAATTGGTTTACCGAGCAGGGCATCGCATCCACTTGAAAGTGCGCGCTCCGCTTCGGGACCGTCCTGATAGGCAGTCAGCGCGAAGATCGAGCCTCGATAGCCCCTTGCGCGCAGTGCGGCGACTGCGTCGAAACCGCTCATGATGGGCATGTCCATATCCATCAGCACCAGAGTCGGGTGCTCGGCGAGTGCGAGGTCGAGCGCACTCCGTCCATCTTCGGCGAGAAGTACGAGAATCCCCATCCGCCGCAGCTGGTGCGAAACCAGCTCGCGGATGTCCTCGTTGTCTTCTGCGACAAGAACTGAGGGCGATGATGAAACCATCCTGCCGGACTCTCCATGACGTGCTGCAATGCATGCGGTGCAGGGGCGCGCCGCAGTACGCATACGCTTCTGGCAGGGGTGGTTTGCAAGAGCCATGCCACGCGTTAGAGTCCGATTACAGCTGACGGAACACGCGGTTCCGCACGTTGCGCAGGCAAACGAGCGGATCAACACGCCAGGGGGTGCGCGGGATTGTCACACTAGGCGCCTGGCCGGCACGAACGATCTTTGACAGTGCCTTGACAAAGGGCAAGGCGGCAGCGCAGAGCCGCAGGCGGCTAACCGCAACGTTCAAGGCGGAAAGCAAGCTGCGCCCATCGTCGCATTCACGCCAACCCCGCAAGAACAGGTAGCAAGGCGCGGTCCGCGCCATAGTAGCGATGGCAATAGGCAAGGCCAGCGGAAAACAAGCCGAGCACGTCCAATGCGCCTTCAGCTAAGTGTTGGCCGGCCGGGATTGACCCCCCGGACGCGAGCAGCTCTCCACCGGCGCCAACACGTGAACAGATATGGCCTAGCGTGGGGTACCGGCGCCGTGTAGGCTACACAGAGGTGTTTTGACCAGCCGTAAAGAGCGGCGAGCAAAACTGGGACTTGGGCTGGATACTGCGCGGTTCATGGCTTTCTATGACATCTTCAACGGCGACGCGGACGGCATCTGCGCGCTGCATCAGTTGCGGCTGGTTCAGCCGCGCGACAGCGTGCTCATCACCGGCGTCAAGCGCGACATCGCGCTGGTGGGGTACGTGCGTGCGCAGCCTGGCGACGAGCTGACAATCCTGGATATCGCGCTGACGGCCAACCGCCCCGCGCTGATGGACGCGCTTGAGGCCGGTGCTCGCTGTCAGTACTTCGACCACCACTTCGCCGGCGACATTCCCGTCCACTCACGCCTCGAGACACATATCGAGCCCGCGTCGGATGTATGCACCAGTCTGATCGTCAACGCTTACCTGGGCGGCCCTTTCCCAGCCTGGGCAGCTGTGGCCGCCTTCGGTGACAATCTGCCAAGGCAGGCGATGAACGCAGCTGCATCGCTCGGCCTGACCTGCGACGAGCTAACCCTGTTGCGTGAGCTGGGCGAGTGCATCAATTACAACGCCTACGGCGATTCGCCCGAGGACCTGCATTTCCACCCTGCCGAGCTGTATCGACGGCTGCGACCCTATTCCGACCCGCGCGAGTTCGTCGCGCGAGACTCCGCGTTCGGGATGCTGCGTGAGGGTTACCGCACAGATCTCGCTCAAGCCAGCCAGGTTGCAAGTGCGCTCGAAACCCCGACGCACTACTTGGTGGTCTTGCCGGAGACACCTTGGGCCCGCCGCGTCCATGGGGTACTGGCCAACTGCCTCGCCGCATCCCACCCCAGCCGCGCTCACGCGGTGCTGATACGGCGTGGGACGACCTATCGCGTCAGCGTGCGGGCTCCGGTGGGGCAACCATCAGGAGCGGGAGAGTTGTGCAGCCTTTTTGCATCAGGCGGGGGGCGATCCGGGGCGGCGGGAATCAATACTTTGCCCGTCACCGAGTTCTCCGACTTTCAGCGCGCCTTCGAAATAGCCTTTGGACCAACCGCTACTGGGCCTTGATCTCGGTCCAGATGCGGTTCATCTGACGCCGCTGCTGAGGGGTCATGTCCTTCAGCATTTCCAGCGTCTTTGCCGCCTGCGGGTCCGGGAAGATAGCGCTGATCTGCTTGATCTCCGGCTTGATGTACTGCTGCGCGTCGGCGTTCGGATTGCCCGAACCGATCATGTTGGTCAGGTCGGCCGAGTTGCGCCCCTCGAGCATGAAGTTGATGAACATGTGGGCCAGGTCCGGCCGCGGCGCGCTCTTCGCGATGACCATGCAATCGAGTGCGAGGACGGCGCCTTCCTTGGGCAAACTATGCCGGATGAGGAACTTCTGGCCCGCCTTTTGAGCATCCTGGTCGGCCTGGTAAATGTCGTTCGAGTAACCGTGCACCAACCAGATGTTGCCCGATGACAGCTCCTTGATGTAGCTCGAAGCGTTGAAAGCAGCCCAGTATGGTTTTGCCTTGAGGATCAAATCCTTGGCCTGGTGCCAATGTTTGGGGTCGCGGTCATTCACGGAGTAGCCTAGATACTTCAGCGCGGCGGCCATCAATTCGCTCTGACTGTCGAGGACGGTGACCCGCCCTTTGATCTTCTCCAGGATCTTGGGGTCGAAGATCGTCGCCCAGGATCCAAGCGGGACACCCAGCTCTTTGATCTTCTGCTCGTTGTACCCGATGAGCGTGATCGACATCGCGTAGGGCGCCGAGTACTTATTGCCGAGGTCAAACTCGGTGTTCAGATACTGCGGCATCACGTTCTTGAGGTTCGACACTTTGGACTGGTCGAGCGGCTGCAACCACCCCGCCTTCGCCATTCCGGCCACGTAGTTGGAGGTCGGCACGTACACGTCATAGCCTTTGGCTCCGGCGGCGAGCTTGGCCAGCAACTCCTCGTTATCCGAGAAGTAGCTTTGCTTGACCTTGCAATGGCACAACTTTTCGAAGCGCTCTACGGTCTCCGGAGCGATGTAGTCGTTCCAGTTGTAGACGTTCAGCACGTCTTCTTTGGCCAGCGCCGGGATAGCAGCCAGCAGCACAATGCACATCAGCCTCTTCATCGACCATCCTCCAGTCCGGGAACCGAAACTCAGCAAGCGTAGGATAAAACCCGCGGGCCTGCTAGCCCGGGTGCAGCTTAAGAACCGGATGCGTCGTGAGAATCCGCCACGACGGCTGTGTGCATCCTTCATCCACCGGCACGCAGGGCGCTTGGCGAGAGCCGGGATGCTACGACGATCAACACAAGGGTCAGCAGCATCAACAGCGTGGAAATGGCGTTCACCTCAGGGGTAACAGAGATCTTGACCATGGTGTAGATCTCGAGCGGCAGCGTGAGCGCCCCGGCCCCGGCCGTGAAATAGGTGATGACGAAGTCGTCGATCGAGAGGGTGAACGCCATCAGTGCGCCGGCTATGACCCCGGGCATGATGAGCGGAAGCGTGACCAGCCGGAACGCCTGGAACGGTGTGGCGCCCAGGTCCCGCGCCGCCTCCACCAGACTCTCATCCATGCCCGCCAGCCGTGCCCGCACCACGATCGCTACGAAACCGACGCAAAAAGCGATGTGCGCGAGAATGATCGATGTGAGGCCCAGCGTGAGGTCGATAGCGACGAAGAAGATCAACAGGCTGACGCCCGTCAGGATCTCGGGGATAGCGATGGGCGCTACGACCAGCACCGGCAGCAAACGTAGCCTGAAGCGATACATTGCATATCCGGCCATAGTGCCAAGGACGGTGGATACGGCGCTGGCAGTCAGCCCGATCAACAGCGAGTTCCAGGCCGCACCGAGCATCTCTTCGTTGTGGAACAGCTTGCGGTACCAGTCCAGCGTGAAACCCACCCACTGAGCATTGAGACGGGAGTCATTAAACGAGTACAGCACCACGATCGCCAGCGGCGCGTACAAGAAAAGATAACCGAGAATCGCAACCAGCCACAGCCACTTCGAGCGCCGACTCATACCATCGCCCTCGCCCGCCGTGCGTACCAAGCGGCTAGCCCGGCCAGCCCGACTGCAACTACGGTGAGCACCATCGACAGCACGCTCCCGAACGGCCAATCGCGCGTATCCAGGAATTGCTGCTTGATCACGTTTCCGATCATGATCCCGCTGGTGCCTCCCAGGAGGTCGGGGATGGCGAAGATTCCGAATGCCGGGATGAAGACGAGGGCAGCGCCCGCAAACACGCCGGGCAGCGAAAGCGGGAAGGTCACGCGCCAGAACCGCTGCCATCCGTTAGCGCCCAGATCCTGCGCGGCATCGAGCAGAACCGGGTCATGCTTCTCGAGGTTGGCATAGAGCGGAAGCACCATGAAGGGTAAGTGCACGTAGACCAACCCGATGACGACGGCAAACGGTGTGAATAGAAGCCGCACCGGCCCGAAACCGAACAGGTGCAGAAACCCGTTGAGGCCGCCGGCGAACACCGACTGCGGCCCGAGAATGATCATCCAGGCATACACCCTGATGAGAAAATTGCTCCAGAAAGGGAGGATCACTAGCAGCACCAACAGGTCGCGGTGGGTCCTGGGGCTGCGCGCGATCAGCAGAGCGAGCGGATAGGCAATTGCCAGGCATAAGACGGTGGTGATCACCGCGTACCAGAAGGACTTGAGGAACAGTTCCGCATACAGGGCGTCGGAGAAGAAGCGCTGGTAGTTTTCAAGCGTGAGATTGACGATCCGCTGCCCATCTTCACCTTGTTGCACCAGCGGCGCTAACCCGCCGAACTCGCCCGGATACCGAAACGAGGCCAGCACCATGATCAACGTCGGGATCGCGAAGAAAACGACGAGGTAGAGCAGCGGCGGGCCGCTGATCAGCCACATGTTCCAGCGCCCGCTCCTCAAGTTGCCCCGGTCAGTCGGTGAGAAAGCGGCCAGCGTCGATGCGCCAGCTGATCTGGACCGGATCGCCAGCTTCGAAGAACTTCGCGCGTCCGGGTGCCGAGTTCGGCAGCATGGCCTCCACCCGGTTCCCGTTAGGCAACTCCACCACATACACGGTCACGTCACCGAGATAGAGAAAGTCGAACACCTTGCCGGCGAAGTAGTTCTCGTCTGCGTCGGGCGTGAGCTGTTGTCCAATTGCTACCTGCTCGGGACGCAAAGCCAACACGCCCATGGCACCGACAGCAACGTTGTCGGGCTGGAGCGCGGCGACTTCGCCCAGGCCGTCGATGTGCAGCTGCATGCGTCCGCCCTCCACGCGCGCGACTTGAGCGTCGAGGATATTGCAGGTGCCAATGAAATCCGCAACGAAGCGGTTCTTGGGAAAGCCGTAAATCTTGGATGGTTCATCGGTCTGTTCGACCCGGCCGTGGTTCATGACGGCGATGCGGTGGGCTAGTGCCAACGCCTCCTGCTGATCGTGGGTCACATAGATGAATGTGATGCCCACCTCCCTCTGCAGCGTGATCAGCTCGAGCTGCATCCGCTCCTTGAGCTTGGCGTCCAACGCCGCGAGCGGCTCGTCCAGCAGCAGTAATTTGGGCCGGTTGATCAACGCGCGCGCGACGGCTACGCGCTGGCGCTGCCCGCCGGAGAGTTCATTCGGATAGCGGCCGGAAAACCCGGTGAGGGAGACGTCCTCGAGCGCTTCGTCCACTCGCGCTTTGACTTCGGAGGGGTCGGTCCGCGCCATCTCGAGCGGAAACCCGACGTTGCCGGCCACCGTCATGTGTGGAAACAGAGCGTAGCTTTGAAACACCGTGTGCACATTGCGCTTCTCTGGCGGCACACCCGACATGTCCTTGCCGTCCAGCGAGATGCTGCCCCCATTGGGGATGTCGAAGCCCGCGATCAGCCGCAGTAGAGTGGTCTTGCCGCAGCCGGAGGGACCGAGGAGGCAGAAGAATTCGCCCGCTTGGATGCTGAGAGTTACGCGATCCACGGCGACGAAGTCGCCAAAACGTCGGGTGACGTCGCGGATCTCAAGAAGCGCCATTGCCGGGCTCGAGACAAAGCCGGCATTCTAACTCGGATGATCTGGGTGGGAGGGGTGCGACCGCGTTGACAGACACGGACTGGCGTCACGCGACTGTCGCGGCGCCAGCCCGTCGGGCTAACTAGAACTTCCAGGTCAGGTC
>JBGPPC010000101.1:0-12489 GCA_041488355.1 Gammaproteobacteria bacterium | reverse complement strand
TGCAGGTCGCCGGCGATGCTCGCGGATGGCGCAATGTAGGCGTTAGCCGCCGCAACGTTTGCGAGACCCGCCCCGGCTGTACGGCGAAGGGCGCTAACGGGGTTTGTCGCGCGGACCATTCGATTGTCGGCATCCGAAACGTTATCCGCGCGCCCCGTAGTTCCGCGCAACATGCGATGCAGACGCTCGAGTGTTTCGCTCGAGATCTGCTCCACGGGTCGGGCCGGCGTTCCCGCGTACAGCCACCCCCCCTCGAGCGTCTTGCCCGGAGGCACAACGCTTTCTGCGGCGATCACCGAGCCGGGGCCGACTTTCGATCCGTCCATCACAACCGCGTTCTCGCCGACGACACATCCATCCGCGACGGCGCAGGCGTGTACGAGCCCGTACCGGCCCACCGTGACATGCGCGCCTACGTGCGCGGGGAAGATGCTGTCGGCGATGTGAACCGTACTCGCCTCGCCAAACCAGGCGTCCGCCCCCACGCGGATCTGTTCCCCGTCGGCGCGCAACGTCGCGAGGGGCTCGAGGTGGCAGCCAGGCCCGAGCTCGGTGCGACCGATGACCGCCGAAGTCTCGTGCGCCGTAGTGCGTGGGCCGATCTTGGGAACGTCTTGCAGATAGGGGACAACGATCATCGGGTGGAAGCTCCGGAGCCTGCGTCAGAGCTCGCAGTGAGAAAATCAAAACACCGGCGTTTCACGATAAGTTCCCCACAGGGTCTTCAGCTTTTCGACGATCTCGCCCATCGACGCTCCCTCGCTGACCAGTTCGATCGTGACCGGCATCAGGTTTTGCGTGTCGTCCTTCGCGATGTCGACGAGCTTGTTCAGCAGCGCTTGAACCTTCGCATTGTTGCGCGCGCGGCGTACATGATGCAGCCGTTCGATCTGTCGCCTCTCCGTTGTCGGGTCGTAGGGATGGGTCTCTATATCCGTGTGCTCCTCCGAGTCCACATACTTGTTCACACCGATGACCGGCTTCTCGCCGCTCTGCTTGCGCAGCGCCGTTTCGTAAGCGAAGTCAGCAATGTGCTTTTGGAACCACCCCTCTTGTATCAACTTGACCGTACCGCCATTGCGCTCCACCTCATCGAGAATCTCGAAGATCTTGCGCTCGTACTCGGTGGTGAGGCTCTCGACGTAGTAGGAACCGCCCACCGGATCGACCACGTTCGCCACGTTGGTCTCGTCGG
Organism: Gammaproteobacteria bacterium; assembly: GCA_041488355.1. Taxonomy (GTDB): domain Bacteria; phylum Pseudomonadota; class Gammaproteobacteria; order Burkholderiales; family SHXO01; genus SHXO01. The sequence continues at coordinate 11,294 of JBGPPC010000101.1, read as the reverse complement.
CGATGACCTGCTGCGTGCGCAGCGCGATCTTCATCGCTTCCTCGGTGGGGATCGAGAACGCTTCGTCCATGCCGTTCGTATGCAAACTTTGTGCACCGCCAATTACCGCGGCCAATGCTTGGATCGTGGTGCGGATGATGTTCACCGTCGGCTGAGGTTTTGTAAGAGAGGCTGCCGCCGTCTGGCAATGAAAGCGCAGGCGCATGGACTCGGGATTCTTGGCGCCGAACCGCTCCCTCATGAGCTTGGCGTAAACCCGGCGCACCGCTCGGAACTTTGCGATCTCCTCGAAGAAGTCCGCCTGGCTGACGAAGTAGAACGCCAGCCGCGGGGCAAACTCGTCGACGTGCATGCCGGTCTTCAGCACCTCCTCGACGTAGGTTACACAATTGGCCATGGTGAACGCGGCTTCGTGAATGGGAGACGCGCCGGCCTCGCTGATGTGGTAACCCGAAATGTTGATCGGGTTGTAGCGCTTCATGTTCTTCGCGCAATAGATGATGCAGTCGCGCACGATCCGCACTGACGGCGCGATTGGAAAGATGTACTCCTTCTGCGCGATGTACTCCTTGAGAATGTCGGCCTGGACGGTCCCGGAGAGCTGGTTCAGGTCGTTGCCTCGCTTCTGCGCCAGGACGATGTACATCGCCAGCAGGATCCAGGCAGACGGGTTGATGGTCATCGACACGGAAGTCTTCTCGAGGTCGATGTCTTCGAACAGCGCCTCCATATCCGCCAGGGTGTCGACGGCAACCCCCTCGCGGCCGACCTCTCCTTCGCTCATCGGATGATCGGAGTCGTAGCCCATGAGCGTGGGCATGTCAAAATCCGTGGACAGCCCGGTCTGACCTTGGGCAATCAGATATTTGAATCGCTTGTTGGTGTCTTCGCCGGTGCCGAAACCCGCGATCTGACGCATGGTCCACAGCCGACTGCGGTACATGGTCGGGTACGGCCCGCGCGTGAACGGATACTGTCCCGGCAGTCCGATGTCCTCCAGCGGTGTGGACTCCGAGTCGAGAGCCGTATACACCCGCTTCAAGGGAAGGCCGCCGAGCGTCAAGAACTGCTCTTCACGCTCCTGCTGCTTGTTCAGAAATGACGCTACTTCATTGCTCTCCCACAGCTCGAGCTGCCTCTCGAGGGAGGCGAGGCTTTGGGCTTCCTTGGGTGCGTTCATCGTTCACCTCAGATGGCAGCGTTATTCAACAGCGTCTCGGCCGCAGCAAGCGGATCCAGCTCTCGGCGCGAGATCTGCTCCACCAGCTCGGCCAACCGCGTGCTGCGGGATGCGGCAAAGCGGCTGCGCAACAGATCCTCCGCGGTCTTGAGGGCGCGATACTCCGCGATATAACGCAGCCGCTGTTCGCCCAGTGGATGCGACTGTAGGACCGATCGATGCTCGTCGATCATTGCGACCAGCTCGCCGATCCCCTGTCCGTTCTCAGAGCTCGTTGCCACGACAGGCGCTTGCCACACGGGCTTCTCGGCGAGCGAGGCCGCGAGCGCGAGCATCGACTTCAGGTCGGTGATGGTCCGGTTGGCATCAGGCCGATCGCATTTGCTCACGACGTGGATATCTGCGATCTCGAGAATGCCGGCCTTGAGCGCCTGAACATCGTCGCCGAGCCCCGGCGCCGAGACGACCACTGTCGTGTGCGAAGCGCGCGCGATCTCAACCTCGTCCTGACCCACCCCGACCGTCTCGATCACGATCATGTCGAACCCACCCGCATCGAGGATGTCTGCGGCTGCAAGGGCGGCGCGCGCCAGACCTCCGGTGGAACCGCGTGTGGCCATGCTGCGTATGAAGACGCCTGGATCGAGCACCAGTTCGCTCATGCGAATGCGATCGCCGAGGATAGCTCCGCCGGTGAACGGACTGGACGGGTCGATCGCAATGACGGCAACTCTCCGGCCGTCCTGCCGAACCTGCTGTACCAGTTTGTTGACCAGCGTGGATTTGCCGCTGCCCGGCACTCCAGTGATGCCGACGATATGCGCCCGGCCAGAGGCCTTGTACACCTGCGCCAGCGCCGCTCGCGCCTCTTCCACTCCGGCTTCGGCGCGCGAGATCAGCCGTCCCAGCGCAACGGCGTCCCCGCGGTGCATCCGCGCCAGCAGCTCCATCGATGCAACAGGTGAGGCCATCGACTAAGTATCCTGCAGCTTCCTGGCCAACTCTCGGAAGACCTCGCGATCGTCGATCACGCGCCGCGCTTTGAAGTCCGTTCTTGGGAAGGTCTGCGGGGCGACCACTTCGATTGCGGCGCGGACAGCCAGGGTTTTGAGAATCCTCCGGTCGACCTCGCTTCTGAACACTTGCGTGCGTCCGTTGTCGGCAAACACTTCTCGGACCGATTCGACGCGAAGGAGCAGCTCATCCATCGCACCCTCGCGTGTGATGCAGATGCGATGCTCACCGCCGTACTCGGGAATCTGGTTCAGAACGGCGTCTATCTCGCTCGGATAGACGTTCTCGCCGCGGACAGTGAACATGTCGTCGATGCGGCCGAACACGCCCTGGGGGAGCCGCGGATAAGTGCGCCCGCAAGGATTTGGACCATCCTCCCAGATCGTCAGATCGCCCGACAACAAGCGGATCATCGGCTGGGAGGTTCGTTCGAGATGCGTATACACCGGTGTGCCGCGCGCACCGTAGCGAACCCGACGGAGAGTCTTCGGATCGCAGACCTCGGTGTACACGATGTCCTGCCACAACAGCATTCCAGGCGAGCTCTCGGTAGTGCCGGCGACACTCATCCACGGCGTCATTTCCGCCATGGATCCAGCATCGAACACCCTTGCTCCATACGCCGCAACCAGCTTGTCGATGACCGATGGGATCGACGCGCCAGGCTCGCCGGAGAAGACGAGAGCCTTCAGGCCGAATTCCCGGGCATCCAATCCCTCTGCCTTCGCGACGTCCGCCAAGTGCAGCGCGTAAGTCGGAGTCCCGTAAAAAACGGTGGGCTGGATCTGAGCCAACCAGCTCGCCGCGCGTACGCTCATCCCCGATGCGCCGGCGCCAAATGGGAAAGCGGTCGCCCCTAGACGCTCAGTGCCCGCCAGTGCTCCCCAGCTTCCCAGATAGAGGCTGAAGATCGCCGCCAGGAACACTGTGTCGGCGGGGCGAATACCCATGCCCCACATTACGCGCGCGTGCGCATTGGCGATTGCCTCCCAGTCGCTGCGACTGATGGCGAAAGCAGTGGGACGCCCCGTCGTACCGGACGTGCCGTGCACATGGGAGACCTCCGAACGTGGGATGCACAGGTACTGTCCGAAGGGAGGTGCTTTCGCCTGCGACTCGCGCAGATCGCGCTTGGTGATGACCGGCACCTTGTCTTCGAAGTCCTCGAGCGAGCGCAAGCTGGTGGGATGGAAGCCGGCCTGGTCCCATTGCTGTTTGTAGAAGGCCGAGTTTGCGTATGCGTAGTGGCAGACTTCCTGGAGGCGCTTCAGGATCGCCCGCTCGCGGTCGGCGGCAGGCATCGTTTCGCGCACCGGAAACCAGTAGCGGCTGAAAACGTCTGGACGATAGGACGGGTCATAGCGCGGCGGGAATTCCCAGCACTCCATTTCCGTCACCTGGGTTGGTTGGGCTTGAAGCGGTCGAGAACCTTAACGGGGACCGCGTTCTTCGACGAGGCGCGTGAGCCTCTCGACGATCTGGCGCGGTGCTGTGTCTTGCAGAAGAATTTCGCGAACGCCGATTTGCCGCAGCGCTGAGACGTCTTCGTCCGGTACTACGCCACCCACGACGACGATAATGTCGTCCGCTCCCCGTTCGCGGAGCAGTTGCATCACGCGCGGACAGATGGTCATGTGGGCACCGGACAACAGGCTGATGCCCAGGATGTCGACGTCTTCCTGGATCGCGGCGGTGACCACCTCCTCCGGCGTGCGGTGGAGCCCCGTGTAGATGACGTCCATCCCGGCGTCGCGAAGGGTGCGAGCGACGACTTTGACGCCGCGGTCATGCCCATCGAGGCCGACTTTTGCCAACAGAACGCGGATCGATTGCTGCATCGCTGCTCCCGATTCTAGCTCTGGCTCGTCCCGCTCGCGTAGCGAACGTGCTGGTCCAGCTGGGCCGCGAGGTTATCGGCGGCGTTCTCGCCGTGGCTGCGAGCCAGCCGATCTGCGAGCGCGGGATCGCCCCGATTGATCGCCTTGAGTATGCCTTCGTGTTCGTCCCAGATCGCAGCGCGGACGCCGGCCGACTGCAGGACGGCACCCATCACGCGCCGGATGTGACGCCAGTGCTGGTGCGCTGCCTCGGCAATCAGCGGGTTGCCTGAAGCCGCGTAGAGGAGATTGTGGAACTTCACGTCGGCGTCGATGGCTGGACCGATGCGTTTGCCTGCAGCGGCTTTCCGTCCCTCGGCGATAATCTTCGGGTCGAGCTTGGCTCGAGCCAGCGCCGCTTGACGCGCCGCCAGGGCATCGAGCGCAGAGCGCACTTGATACAAGTGAACGATCGCCTGCGCGTTCAATGGAGTGACCATCAGCCCGCGGCGCCCGGCCTCGATGACAAAGCCCTCTTTCCTAAGCAGCCGCAGGGCTTGAAGCACGGGCTGTCGAGAGACGTTGAGGGATGCCGCCAGCTCCTCTTGCGTCAAACGCGTTCCCGGCGCGAGCTCGCCGTCGCAGATTGCATTCAGCAGGCGCTGATGCACCTGCTCCGTCAAATCGGGAGCGAATTGGATATGGCTGATAGAAGGCATGCGCACGCGGCTCGATTCTCTGTATACAGAATACGGAGCTGAGGAAATAGCGTCAAGCCGCTGCGTTCGGCCGGACGAGGTCGTGTCCACGGCTTGACAACGGCTGCCCAGGATCGCATTCTGCACACTGTATACAGTCTGCTGGACTTTGGGCAAGGGAAGTAGCGGGAAAACGCGGTGCGACAACGCTGCGCCCCGGTGGACGGACAGCGTTCGAGCGGGTGCAATCGCAAGCACAGCGTGGGTTCATGTTGTTGGGACTGGGCGGTCGTTTTCATCAGCGCCTTTCATATCTGAGCTGCAAGCGTATCGCTGGCGCCGGCGCAAGACGGCGACCGAGTGCGCCACACGCCGGTAGCACGCGTCTGCAGAAACCTGAGGAGGAGAAAAACATGGCAATCCGACGTCCTGAGTCTTTCCGTCACCGCGAGGCGAACCTGCCGGGCATCAAGATTCACTATGTCCGGGAAGGGTCTGGACCGCCGCTGTTGTTGATGCATGGCTGGCCCGGGTTCTGGTACGAGTGGTACAAATGCATTGACGCGCTGGCACAGCATTTCGATGTGATCCTTCCCGATTTCCGCGGTTACGGGGATTCGGAGAAACCCAATCTCGAGGATATCTCGAAGTTCCACCTGGACCTCGTAACCGACGACCAGGCCAACCTCCTGCATCATCTCGGCATCCCGAAGGCGTATGTCGTGGGCCACGACTATTCGGCGCTGGTGATGCACAAGTTCGTCCGCAAGCATCGCGACCTGACGATTCGCGGTCTGACCATCGATCCGATCGTGCCGGGGTTCGAAGGGCGCTATCTCAGCGTCGGCCATTTTCCCGAGTCCTGGTACTCGCAGTTCCACCAGCTCGACATGGCGGTGAAGCTGGTATCGTCCAGCCGGGAAGCCTGCCAGATCTACTTCAAGCATTTCCTGTCCCACTGGTCGTACAACAAGAACGCGTTCACGGACGAAGAGCTCGAGATCTACACCGACAACTTCATGAAGCCGGGTAACATCCATGGCGGATTCAACTTCTACCGCGCCAATCTCTCGCTGACCAGCCAACCGTGGACCGCGCTCGACCGGACGATCTCGGATGTTCCGATGACTTTCCTGCAGGGGATGGGGGATACTGTCGTACCATCTACTTGGACTGATCTCGTTGCAGGCTGGTACAACAACTACTCGATCGAGTACGTCCCCGATGGCGGCCATTTTCTGATGTTCGAAAAGCCGGATCTCGTGGTCGATCGCATCAAGAAGTCGTTCCTCAAGGCCTGAGCGCAAGGATTCAAGGGTCAACTATCAGTGGAGGCGGGCGCCACCCGCTTCCACTGCCGATTTGCCGGGGACCATGACGCAGGACCAACCACCGGCCGTGCTCGTCGGCTTAATCGGTGCTGGCATCCAAGCCTCGCGCGCGCCCGCTCTGCACGAGCGAGAGGGCACTGAGCAGGGGTTGCGCTACGTCTACAAGCTGATCGACCTGGACCAGCTGGCGCTTGGTCAGGACGCGCTGCCCGAACTCCTGACCGCAGCGGAGCGGCTGGGGTTCGTCGGCCTGAACATCACGCATCCCTGCAAGCAATCGATCCTTCCGCTGCTGACCGATCTCTCGGAAGACGCACGCGCGCTGGGGGCAGTCAACACGGTGCTGTTTCGCGACGGTAGGCGGGTTGGCCACAACACCGATTGGTGGGGGTTTGCTGAGAGCTTTCGCCGAGGCCTTCCCGGCGCGAGGCTGAATGGAGTGGTGCAGATAGGTGCCGGCGGCGGCGGCGCGGCGGTCGCCTATGCCGCACTGATGCTAGGCGCGCAGCGCGTCAGCATTTTCGATCTCGATACTACCCGCGCGCGCGAGGTTGCGAACAGGCTTTCCGCCATCTTCGGCCTGGGCAAGGCAGTGGCCGGCGCCAATTTGGCCGAGGCAATGGGTGAAGCCGACGGGTTGATTCACGCGACACCGACCGGCATGGCGAAGTACCCCGGCGTGCCGGTGCCCGAGCAACTCCTGCATTCCGCGCTGTGGCTGGCCGAGATCGTCTACTTCCCCCTGGAAACCAAACTGCTCCGCGTAGCGAAGCGGATCGGCTGCCGCACGCTGGACGGCGGTGGTATGGCGGTGTTCCAGGCCGTCGAGGCGTTTCGTCTCTTTACCGGGCGCCAGGCCGACGCCGAACGGATGCTGCGGCACTTCGCCGCGATGGGCTAGCTGGCGTTGCATCCACCAGTCGCGGACGCGGACTCAGCCTACTCCGATTTGCAGGTCGGGAAGAACTCCGCCAGATACGGTCCGTAGCGAAAATCGGTGAACTCGCAGGGATGCGAGAACGAGCCGTAGCAGTCTTTCTCTGAACCGATTTCGCAGTACCGATTGCCGTACCTGATGGCCAAGGGCGTAAAAAATAAAGTGCCGTCTGTACCCTCAGGCCTGGCAACCAAATCCCCATTTGGAGTTTTGAGCACAACAATCGAATACGGATAGTGTTTGTTGGGCTCATCGTAGCAACTGCAGTAATACGCCTCCACGCTCTGGCTTCCGGCAGGAGGGCGCACCCGGTCGGATTCGGAGAGTTGAGTTTTCAACCAGCGCGGCATTCCATTCGGCGCGCCCTCTCTCTTCTCGTCAGCGCTAGGCTGCCCCACCGCCGGCTCGCCCGCCCGACACAGCTCTGACCGAACCAGTAGCGCCGACGACGCAGACACAAAGAGGATCAACAGAGCAATCGTCCTCGCCTTGCCCGGCCTGATGAGAATTCTCTCAGAGCTCACGAAACCTCCGACATTATTCTCGCCGCAGTGTGCTCGCTCGAGTGGTAAAGTCAAGGCAAGAGCCGGTTGGTCGGGCGGCCTCTGGCAGGCTGCGCACCGGACGCCTACAGATGAGCTACAGATCCAGAGTATCCGACAGCGGCCGCGAGCCGTCGCCATGCGCGTCGCAAATGATTGGCCTATCCTATCAACGACAAGACCTTGGCTCCAGGGAGTCCGCCCATGACCCTGACGTTCCGCAAGCTGCAACCGCACCTCGCCGCCGAGGTCGGTGCTATCGACCTCCGGCGCGTGCACGATCGCTCGACGCTCGACGAGATCCGCGCCGGGATGGACGAGTTTTCTGTCCTCGTCTTTCGCGACCAGCCGTTCACCGATGAAGCGCAGCTCGCATTTGCGCAGCGTTTCGACGGCACCCTCCACAGCAACACCGGAGCGGCGGTGCTGGGCAAGAACCGGTTCGGCAATGAGGCTCTCACCGACATCTCGAACCTGGATGAAACCGGCGGCATCCTGCAATCCCAGGACCGGCGCCGCATGTACGCATTGGGTAACCGCCTCTGGCATACCGACGCTTCGTTCCAGGATCCGCCCGGGCGTTACTCGATGCTTTCGGCCCGGGTCGTCCCGACGGTGGCGGCGGACACCGAGTTCGCGGCTATGCGCGCGGCCTACGACGCGCTCGGGCCGGACACCAAGGCGCTGATCGAGGGCTTGCAAGCGCACCACTCGATTGCCTACTCGCGACAGACGCTTGGGTTCGAGTTTTCGCCGGCAGAAGAGGATAAGCTCCAGGGCGCTATCCATCCGCTAGTGCACACCAATCCGCGCATTCAGCGCAAGTCGCTGTACCTCGCGTCACACGCGTCGCGCATCATCGACTGGCCCGTACCCGAGGGTCGGTTGCTGTTGCGCGATCTGATGGAGCATGCGACCCAGCCGCAGTTCGTCTATCGCCACCAGTGGCGCGTGGGTGATCTCGTGATCTGGGACAACCGCGCCACGATGCATCGCGGGCGACCGTTCGACGACGCGAAGCATCGCCGCGAGCTGCGACGTGTGACGACTCTCGATGTCGAACCGGCGACAGCCGCCTGACGTCGCGGAGTGCAGTTCCTTCAGCGCTTTTCGCGAGCCGGCTCGAGGGCTCTTGCAGCGTCCGTTGCGCGCGTAGCAAAAAGCGTGATGACTGCAGACAGCAATGCACACGCTCCCAGGAAGTACAAGGCCATTTCGAAGCTCTTCGTGCTGTCCTTGATCCAGCCGACGATCATCGGACCGACATAGCCGCCCAGGTTGCCGATGGAATTGATCAGCGCCATACCCACCGCCGCCGCCCCTCCGGTCAGGAACAGCGAGGGCATCGGCCAAAACGACGGTCTCGACCCGTAGATCCCGATCGCGGCAACCGCCACCGCGGCAACCGCCCAGAGCGAGTGGCTGAACCACCCCGCGCAAAACAGTCCGAGGGCAGCGAGCGTAGTTGAAATGATCAGGTGCCAGCGGCGCTCGTTGCGCCGGTCTGAGGAATAGCCCCACAGCACGAGGCCGACGGTTCCGAAGACGTAGGGGATCGCGGTCACCAGAGCGGTCCTGAAGTTAGACAGGCCGAGGTCCTTGATGATCTGCGGTAGGAAGAACACCACCCCGTAGCTGGCCGTGACGCCAGTGAAATAGATCGCCGACAAGACCAATACTCGCCAGTCGACTAGCGCGCGCAGCATGCTCATCTGACCGGCGCTCTCGACTCGGCTTCGCTCCGCCGCCAGTTCGCTTTCGAGCCACTCCCGCTCCTCCGGCTTGAGCCAGGTTGCGATGGCCGGGCGATCGGTCATCAGCCACAAGACGACGAAGGCAAGCAGGATGGCCGGCGTCGCCTCGATGATGAAGATCCATTGCCAGCCTTTGAGGCCGAGCACGCCGTCCATTCCGAGAATGGCGCCCGAGAGCACTGCAGCGATCGCGTTGGAGGCGGGCACGGCGATATACAGAATCGCTATGGCGCGGGCCCGAACCGCCGAGGGAAACCATTCAGTGAGGTAATAGATCATGCCAGGGAAGAAGCCGGCTTCCGCTACGCCCAGCGCGAAGCGAAGTGCCAGAAAGCTGATCGGGCCGGTGGCGGCCGCCATGAGTGCGGAGACCAGGCCCCAAGTGATCATGATGCGGGCGATCCACAGCCTGGCGCCAACTCGCCGCAGTACAATGTTGCTCGGCACCTCGAAGAAGGCGTAGCCGAAGAAGAAGATGCCGGCGCCGAAACCGAACATAGTTGCCGTCAGGCCCAGGTCCTTGTTCATGGTGAGCGCGGCCACGGAGACGTTGGTGCGATCGATGTAGTTGATCAGATAGCACACGACGATCAGGGGCAGCAGCCGCCACGAGATCTTCAGGATCGTCCTGCGCTGGAGTTCCGGCGAAAACCGCGACTGCATGCTGGTGGCCTCCCGGTTCATTTGTTCTTCTTGCTCCGCCGCGCCAGGCTGGTGCCGAGCCATAGACGGAGAGCGAATCGGACCCTATCACGCCTGCCACGCACACCACAACCAAGCGCTAGACCGAGAAATCGGCGGCGTACAAACGTTCCAGGGCATCCAAGGTTTGTCGCGGAAGCGGGCCCGCTTCCGCACCGGCCAGCGCCTCTTCCAAGTGCGCGGGCTCCGCCAGCCCGATGATCGCGCACGATACGTCCGGATTGGTCACAACGAACCGGAGCGCGGTTTGGGCGCGCGTGCCGTTTGCGCTGCCAAGCGCGGCGAAGACGGCTTGCGCGCGGCGCTCCTCGCCGGCGATCTCCGTGCCGTGCGTGATGATGACTTCACGTCCGTGCCGCACGTCGGTTGCGAGCACACCAGCGGCGAACACCCGGATGGCCATGACCGCCGTGCCCTGCGCCTTGCACGCGCCGATCAGGCCGCCGAAGTCATGACCGCTCCAGCCGTTCGGCATGGAGCGCGCAGCGCTGGGATTGAGCAGATTGTAGTACACCTGCGCGGCATCGAAGCGCCCGCTGTCGACAACCTGCCGGCAGCTCGCCGCGCTGCCCAGAGCGGTGAAGCCGATATACCGGGTAAGACCCTTCTCTCTCGCGCGCTCCAGAGCATCCGCGGCCCCGTTGCTGCGAAGCACTTGCTCAGGCGTGACCGTCCCGGCAGCCGCGGCCGGCTCGATCGGGTTGTGAAGCAGCAGCAGATCGACTGAGTCTCGCTTCAGCCGCTGCAGGCTGTCGTGGATACTGCGCTCGATCTGCCCCGGAATATCGTCGAGCCGTGTCGTATCCAGGAGAACTTTGGTGGACAGGTAGGGGGTGGCGGCGATTTCCTTGAGCAGCCAGCCTAGCGCCTGCTCGGATTGGGTCTTGCCGTAGGCGGGCGCCGTGTCGATCCAGTTGATCCCGGCGTCCACGGCGCGGCGCAGGGTGCTGAGCTTGGTGGCATCGTCCTGATGGATGAGCACACCACCCACCCAGCCGCCGCCGAAAACCAGTTCCGAGACCTGCAGGCCGGTGCGGCCGAACGTTCGGTAGCGCATCGCTCTTCTCCTCCCAGATGAGGGGCATATCCTACGCTAAGCGGTGCGAATCAAGCGCGGCTGCGTGGTGCGTTCAGTGTGATCGTTCTAGAAAAGCGCGGATGCGTGTGTCGACGTACGCGTTGAACGGGTTATGGCGCAACCGGATCAGATCCCCGACCGGTAAGGCGAGCAGGCCGCGCTCGCCATGCAGCTCCACGTTTCCAAGAAAAATCATCTCGGGCTTTTCTGGACGTATCGCGCCGTACACGGGATCGTCGGG
>JBGPPC010000100.1:0-12580 GCA_041488355.1 Gammaproteobacteria bacterium | reverse complement strand
CAGCCCCACGTTCGAGAGGAACGTCCCGGCCAGCAGATCTACCTTCTGGCTGCTGAGCAGTTCTTGAGCGTTGCGCGTCGCGTCGTCCGGCTTACCGCCATCGTCGCGCGAAACGACCTCGAGCTTGCGTCCGCCGATCAGCCCACCGGCGGAATTGATCTCCTCCACCGCCATCTGCCATCCGTTGCGGTAGGGCACGGTGAAGGCGGGCACCGTGGAGTAGCTGCTGATCTCGCCGATGAGAATCGGTTTGTTCTCGGCTGCCACCACCGGCAGCCCCCACAGGACCAGAGCAACCACCCAAGTCCACTTAGACATCAGCGCAACCCATCTTGTCCTTTGATCTCTTGTTTTTGCAGACCGCCTACGCGCGCGAGAGGCCGCCCGCTGTCCGTCACTGCGACCGCCACGACGATCTCGTTCGCGCGCGGCGCGTCAGCCACGCGCGCTTCGATCGCGTCGAAATGGCTGCGCACGTAGGCGGCGTCCTTGTGTCCCAGCGGCACGTCGATGGCCGCACCGAGGCCACCGACCTTCTTGGCCGACGGGACCAGCGCCGCGCCCTTTTCCAGAGCTTTGCGCAACGGTGCACCGAGCTTGGGATGCAGGATTGCAGCGGCGTGCTCCAGCTCGCCGGCCTCACCCACGATCGCGGCCTTGCCGTAGCTCTCTGCCTGATGTGGCTGGATACCGAGCGCCTGGACGCATCTCTCGCCCAACAGCCCGCCCAACTCCTCGCCGATGTCTGTCAGCTCGGACAGGTCATCGTGGTAGCGTCCAGCGAAAGGATTCTCGATGACGGCGATGGCCACCGCCTTGCGCGTCGGCGGATGCACCGGCCGACTCATCTCCAGGCGAGTTTCCTCCACCTGGACGATCAGCTTTCTAATCTTCGCTTTCATTGCAACCTCGCAGACACGACTAGCCCGGTTCGCATCCTACGCTGCCGACTGCGCCCTGCAGCCAGAGCGCGGCGCCGTGGATCAACCCACAATCGGTCAGCTCCCGGGCGCTCGCCATCCCCGCGTGCAACGCGCGCTGCACTTGGTCTGCGGTCAATCGACCCACAGCCACAGTGACCAGCCGGTCGCCCAAGTCCGTGTCGTCCTTCAATTCGCACGCCGGCCGGCGAAGGATAGCAGGATCTTCCACGTTCACGCTGTTCGCGATCATCGTCGCCGCTGCGTCGGCCGCGGCCGCTGTGCCAGCCAGCACCGTGACGCTGTCCGCGATGCCAAGGCTGAAGCTGCGCCCGCGCCAGCCGCTGGTCGCAACGCCCCGTACCGGCATCTCGCTCGTCACCCGGAAATCCCCGTCCAGATTATGAGCGTCGCGCCGCTTAATCCGCTCCAGATCCGCATACAGCCCGATCGCGTAGCTCTGTCCCGCCGCAAGATGCAGCGCGATATCGCCGCCGTTGTTCACATAGGCACGCACGATGCGCGGGTCTGCCCGCAAGGGACCAATGAGCTCGTCGGCCACTGCGCCTGCTACCGCGGCCATCGGCGTGATGAAGCATTCACGATGCGGGAAGCAAGCTCCCACCATGCGCCGAGCCACTGGTCCCGCAACATCCACCGCATCCTGCACCGGCGAGCGCAACATCCTGAGCTCGCCCACCAATTCCGCAAGCAGGACTTGGAACCGAGACCATGCCTGCTCGACGGCGCGGTCGACTGCTGGGGACTCGCCGTCCGCGCCGATGATGAGATCGATCGGGCCATGCTGGAAATGCCAGCGGCCGTCCGCGAGTCGAGCGCGGATGGCAGTGCTGGACGACGAAGATCGAGCTGCGCTCTCCGCCCCGGAACGGGACGGCGTTGACAGTTGCAACGCGGTGGTCACGGATCAAACATCACAGCTCATTGGACCGGGCTCACCGGCCATGGATTCAATTCGCCCCAGGACACCACGCGCACCCGCTCATTCCTGAGCACATCCTCGACCGTTCGGACCCTATCCATATGCCCGCCCAGCGCACGATAGTCCGACAAGCGCATGCTGAACTCGATGGGCGCGACGATCGCTGGCGTAGGCACCCAGCCGAAAGAGTTCTCCGGCATGCGCGTCACATCCACCATCAACGTGATGCCGCCGCCGGGCCAGACGTACACCGGGGCGCCGCCGCAGGTGACGTTGACCAGCAGATCCTTGATCGAGCGCGTGAGACGCACGGGATTGTCCGTCACGCCCGCGCGCAGGCTGCCGCCCGCGCCGGCGAGGAACAGCACGGTGGTCAAAGCCGGCTCGCAATTCTCTCCGATGCGTTGTACGACGGCCCGCACCGGATCGGGCATCGGCGCTGACACCAGCTTCAAGTCCTGGTCCAGCACGAAAAACTCCGCGTCCTCGCCCGTGGTCGATACCATCAGAATGCGCTCGCCCGGTCGCGCGACCTTCGGGTCGAAACCTGCGACGATGGACAACGGATCGGTGATGTCGGTGCCGCCCCAGCCGGTGCCTGGCTTGGCCACCTGGAAGTAACGCCCCGGCGTCGATTTCTTGCCCTTGATCTTGATGCCCGACGCGGGCATCGCCAGACAGCGGCCGGCCTGATGCTCGGTGAGAACGCCGGTAATGTGATCGTCGACTACGACCACCTCATCCACCTGGCCGTACCATTGTTGCGCGAAGATGCCAATGGTGGCCGAGCCGCAGCCCACGCGCATACGCTGCTCCTCGATGCCGTTGACGACTGGCGCCTTGCCCGCCTCGATCAGCAACTGAGAACCACCTTCGATCTGAAGCTCTACCGGCTTGCGGTTGCCGAGGTCCATCATCAGCTCGCAGGTGATGCGGCCCTCTTTTTTCGTGCCCCCGGTCAAATGGTGAACACCGCCCAGCGAAAGCATCTGTGAGCCGTACTCGGCGGTAGTCACGTGCCCGACCGCCTCGCCCCGGCATCGCACCGTAGCCTGCTCCGGGCCGAGCCAGCGGTCGGTGTCGATCTTCACCTTGAAGCTGCAGTAGCTGAAGATGCCTTCAGTGACGACGGTCACCATATCTACCCCGTCGTGGCGGGAAGAGACGATGAAAGGCGCCGGCTTGTAGTCGGGATAGGTGGTGCCCGAGCCGACGCCGGAGACGAACACCGCTCCCTCGGATACGACGCTCCCGTCCCAATCCTGGCTCTCCAGGAACTCGGTGATCTCGCCGGCTGCTCCGGTTATCTTCTTGAACAGCACGACCGGATCGACCCGCGTCAATACACCGTTGAAGTTACCCCAGCGGTCGCACGCACCTGTGCGCCCCTCGCTGATCTGGCACAACACCGGACACGCGTTGCACACAACTTTGCCGGGCGCAGGGGTGTTGTCGGATACGCTCGCAGCTTCCGATGGATCGAGCTCGGAATCCGCGCTCATGTTTGTGAGTTTTCCAGTATGGCTTGGCGAACGCGGGCGGGTGTAGCCGGCAGATGCGTAATGCGAACACCGGTCGCATGTCGGATGGCACTCAGAATCGCCGGTGCGGTGGGGATCAACGCCGGTTCGCCGACACCCTTGGCGCCATACGGCCCGAGGGGTTCGATGGCTTCGACGAGATAGGTCACGATGGGCGGCACGTCTCCGACCGTCGGAATCAAATAGTCGTGCAGGTTGTCGGTGCGCCCGCTGTGATACTCCTCCATGAGCGCCATACCCAGACCCTGCGCGATACCGCCGTGAATCTGCCCTTCCACTTGCGTGGGATTGATAGCACGACCTACGTCGTGCGCGGCGTGCATCTTCAGCACCTTCACGGTTCCAAGCTCCAAGTCGACTTCGACTTCGGCGGTCTGCGCGGCGAAACCATAGGTGGCGTACGGCGCGCCCTGCCCGTTGCGATCCAGCGGCGTGGTCGGCGGGTCGAAGAAACCGTGGCCCATCGCGACGTTGCCCTGATCATCCGCCGCCAATCCCCTGAGTTCGACGCTCCAGTTCTGGCTTCCCGCCTTGGCTCGCAGTTGCGAGCCCGCGAGCTCAAGCTGTGCGTCTAAAGGAGCGCCCAGCAGAGCCAGCAGTTGCCGTCGCAGATCTTCTCCAGCAAAACGGCTTGCGTTGCCGGATACGAATGTCTGGCGCGACGCCGACGTCTTGCCGGCGTCGGCGGTGAGGTCTGTATCGCCCATCACCTGATCGAACAGGCTCACCGGCAACCCGACCGCGTCGGCACAAATCTGCGTCAGGATGGTGCTGGAGCCCTGGCCGATATCCATTGCGCCGTTGTAGAGCATGACGCGACCGGAGCGCTGCAGTCCGACGCGCATCGTGGACGGATTGGCGATCACGGTGTTGCCGATGCCGTACCACATCGCGGCGATGCCCACGCCTCGCCTTCGACCTTTGCGCGAGCCATGCTGCGCATGTTCGCAGGCGTTGAATCCCGCCACCCGCCTCTGCGCCTCGCGCCACGCCGGGCGCAGCCGCTCCAGGCACTCCGCCAGTCCGCAGCTCGCGCTCAGCACCTGGCCCGTCGCCGTCGCCTGACCGGCGCGGATGGCATTGATCCAGCGCAACTCGAGGCGGTCGATGCCCAACTTATCCGCAAGGTCGTCGAGCAAGGCCTCGTGCACCACGGTCGACTGCGGTACACCGAAGCCGCGGAAAGCACCGCCAATCGGCCCATTGGTGTAGACGGCTCGCGTGAGTGCGCGCACATTGGGGACGAAGTAGGGCCCGGACGCGTGAATCGGGACCCGGTTGGCTACGGTGTTTCCCCACGAAGCGTAGGCGCCGGTATTGAAGTCCCCGAGAAAGTCGGCGGCAACGAGCCGCCCTTGCGCGTCGCAACCGAAGCGCGCATGCATCCGTGCGGGGTGCCGCTTGGTGGTGGAGAGCATCGACTCCGGCCGCGTGTAGATGCCGCGCACCGGGCGGTTCAGCTTCCAGGCCGCCACGGCCAGCAGCGGCTGGATGGCGATGTCGAGTTTACCTCCGAAACCACCGCCGATCGCGGAAGGAACGATATGGACCTGCTCGTCGCGCAACCGGAGTATGCGCGCGATCTCTTCGCGGTCCATGTAGGGCGTCTGCGTGCAGGAGAAGATGCGAATTCGGTCATGGCCGCCCTCGCCTCGCACGCGCTCGGCGTAGCCCGCCTCGGGTTCGATGTAGGCGTGCTCCACGTAGCTGGTGGTGAAGGTGCCCTCGGCGACGATGTCGGCTGCATTGAGCGCGAGGTCGACGTCGCCCTTTTGCACACGGCCACGGATCAGCACATTGTCCGGCGCGAAGGCGTGCAACGGCTCGACTGCCCGCAGCGCTTCATCGAGGTCGGTGACGGGTGGTTGGGGGAGCCATTCGATGGGCAGCTCCGATTCGGGGATCGCCATCACTTCACTGCGCGTCCCAACCAGCGCCAGCACCGCCTCGCCGTGAAAGCGCACCTGTCCCGGTGCCAGTACCGGTTGGTCTTTCACCTGCGGAAAGATGCCGAAGCTGTTCTGGGGCACGTCGGCAGCGGTCAGCACCGCTGACAGGCCGGGGTGTCGTTGCAGAAGCGCTTGAAGATCGCCGATGCGGAATTGCGCTCGCGCATGCGGGGACCGGACCACGCGCAGCCACAGCGAGTCGGCCGGATAGCGGTCGGCGCCGTAGAGCTCCGTGCCGGCGACCTTCTCAGCGCCGTCGAGCTTGGCGATGCGGCTACCCACCGCGGCGCCCGCCGCCGGTTGAGGGGCCTCGATGTCGCCGCCCGCCACAGCCAACACCGCATCCACGATCTTGCGGTAACCCGTGCAGCGACACAGCACGCCACCCAGCGCATCGAGCACCTCTGGTTCGGCCGGCGCCGGGTTCACGCGCAGCAGTTCCGCCGCGGCCATCAGCATCCCGGGCGTGCACGCGCCGCACTGGGCTGCGCCGTGCGCGAGGAAAGCGCGCTGCAGGGCGCTCAGCTTTCCGGCCGCGGCCAGGCCTTCGACGGTTACGACGTTGCGCCCCGCGACCTGACCTGCGGCTGTGAGGCACGCGCAGACCTGGCGGCCGTCCAGCAACACGGTACATGCGCCACAATCGCCCGCGTCGCAACCCACCTTGGTCCCGGTGAGTCCGAGCTGCTCGCGCAGCACCTCGGACAGGCGAGACACCGGGTTGGCAGCAATCTGCCGCTGAACACCATTCAAGCCGAACACGATAGAGAGCCTGGCGCCGGATTCGCCGGCTGGCGGCGCTGTGCCGATCAACTCGCTCTGGCGGGGGTCATTCACGGCCGAGCTCCGCGAGGGCACGCAGCAGCAGCGTCATGGCGGCGTCTCGTCGGTACTCGCCGCTGCCGCGAATGTCCGAGATGGGGGTCAGTCCTGCGAGGTCGTCGCCGCTCAGGAGATCGGCGAGCGCAGGCGTCAGCGGTTTGCCCACCAGCTTCGCCTCGAGCCCGGCGAGCCGCCGGGCCACCTCGGAGCAGGCGCCCACGGCGATCGCTGCGCGCGCCACGGTGCCATCAGCACTCGCCTCCAGAGTAGCAGCAACCACAACGATGGAGATGACCAGGTAACGCCGGGCACCCAGCTTGCAAAATGTAGAGCGCGCGTTGGGGCCCCAGCGCGGAACCAGGATAGCGGTCACTAGTTCGTCGGCGCGCCGGGCAGTGCGCCGGCTGCCTAGGACGAAGGCCGCGAGCGGCACGCGTCGGCTCCGGTCATGCGCTGAAAGCTCGACCTCGGCCTCGAGCGCCAGCAACGCCGGAATGCCGTCGGCAGCGGGCGAGGCGTTGCACAGATTGCCCGCCAGCGTTCCCGCGTTCTGCACCTGCCGTCCGCCGATCTCGCGTGCTGCCAGCTTGAGCCCGTCGAACAACGGCGGCAGCGGCGCCGCGAGGACATCGGACCAAGTCGTTAGCGCGCCGATCCGGTAGACCTCTGGTTCCTCGCGCACACCGCTCAGGCCGGCCAGCGCCGAAATATCGAGGACGTCATCCGGCAACGGGCGGTCGACGCGCGCG
This sequence comes from Gammaproteobacteria bacterium, assembly GCA_041488355.1. Lineage (GTDB taxonomy): Bacteria > Pseudomonadota > Gammaproteobacteria > Burkholderiales > SHXO01 > SHXO01. Next base: position 5,656 of record JBGPPC010000100.1, on the reverse strand, counting down.
GGATAGAAATCGGTGCCGCCGGCCAGAATAGACAACTGCCGACCCTTGAGTGCGGTCAGTGCTTCGGCGAGATCGGTTGGCCGCAGATACATGCCCAGGCCTGATTGAAGTGCTTGCTCCAGAGCAATGTAGAAGACACTTTACTAAAGCTGCGCCTTCACCATATCCTAGCCCTGGTCGGTTTTCAACCCCCGTTTCCGCCTGTCATGTTGCAGTGCGCAAGCGCGGGCTGGCGAGAGGACCAAAGATGACCCATGTGGTGACCGAGTCGTGCATCAAGTGCAAGTACACCGACTGCGTCGACGTCTGTCCGGTGGATTGCTTCCGTGAGGGGCCGAACATGCTGGTGATCGAGCCGGATGAATGCATCGACTGTGCAGTGTGCATCCCCGAGTGCCCGGTCAACGCGATCTATGCCGATGTGGACGTACCGCAGGCGCAGATGAAGTTCATCGCGTTGAACGCCGAACTGGCGCGCGCGTTTCCCTCGATCACCTCCAGGAAGGACCCTCCGGTGGATGCCGACGATTGGAAGGACGTGCCCGACAAACTGGAGCATCTGGCGCGCTGAGCGGCACGCGCCCGCCCCTGCCGCATGCCCGCCAAAACCAAGACCGCAAAACCGACCCGGCGCGCCGGCGTCAAGCGCCCGGCTGGCAGCGTCGCCGCGAAGGTGCCGGTACGGCGCAAGAGAGATCCCGAAGGCATGCAGCGCAAGATCCTCGACGCGGCCACCGATGAGTTTGCCAATCACGGTTACGGAGGAGCCAGGATCGAGCGGATCAGCCGGCGCGCGCACACAGTGGATCGCATGCTCTACTACTATTTCGGCAGCAAGGAGAAGCTGTTCCGCGCCGTGCTCGAGGGCGCCTACGAGCGGTTAGGCCGAGCCGAGGAGCAACTCAACCTGGCCGGCACGCCTCCGGTCGAAGCGATGCGCGAGCTTATCGCCTTCACCTGGGACTACTACGGTGCGCACCCGGAGTTCATCCGGCTGCTCAACAGCGAAAATCAGCATCGCGGCCGGCATCTGAAGAAGTCCAACCGGTTAAGCCAGCTTTCCTTCCCTCTGCTCAGCACCTTGCGCGATCTGCTGGGCCGCGGCGGCCGCGCGGGGGAATTTCGCAGCGACGTCGACCCGGTCCAGATCTACATCACCATCGCGGCGCTGGGCTATTTTTACCTCTCCAATCGCTACACCCTGTCGCGCTTCCTCGACCGCGACCTGATGACTGAGGACAACCGGCGCACCTGGCTAGCCCATATCACCGAAGTTGTGATGGACTACATCATGACGACGGGCCGTACCGGGCGATCGTAGCAGCGCCGACGCAGCCGCGACCGTCTACGCCCGGTCGGACTGCGGGCACATATCGTGCTGATTGATGGCGAGCTCGCCGCAGTCCCTTCTCGATTGCGGCAACCGCCATGGACTGCCAGGAAGCGAAGACGGGGCTGAGCCCTTACCTCGATGGGGAACTACCGCGCGACGACGCTGCGGGCATCGCTTCACACCTCACCGGTTGCGATGAATGCCGGCGTTGGGTCGAGGAGTGGTGCCTGGTCGGCACCCTGATACGCACACAGCTTGCAAGCCGAGACACGCCACCGGTGGATGTGCTCCCGAAAGTGATGGCGGCGATCGCCAACCTTCTGTCGACCCGTCCCCCGCAGCGCGTCGCCCTGCACAGGCGACTCATGTGGCGCCGATTACGCCGCGTGTGGCCGGGTACGCGCTGAGGCGAGCGGCGACTGCGCCGTGTCTGATACGTTGACGGCCGCCTGCACAACCCGCGTTACACCTCTTCCCAGCGACTGCTTTTCTCCGAGCGAAACAACGCATCCAGTACGCGCATGTTGCGCACGGCGTCCTCGACACCATAGGGCAACTCGATTTCGCCGCGGATCGCGCGTGAGAACGCTTCGCCCTGCAACATATACTGGTCGCTCGACGGCACCGTCTCGACACGCGCCGAGGATCCATCCAACGCCCCACCGTCATCCAGGTACAGCGTCGTCTTGGCTCCCTGCGGCGCGTTGACGGGGATCTGGATCTCGATCCGCCCCTTGGATCCGCAGATCTGCATACGCTGGAACGGCACGCACTGGGTCGACACAGTGAAGTCCAAGTGGCGGCCCGCGCCGAAGTCGATCAGTGCGCTGGTCAAGCGGTCGGTGCCGAACGCCGGGTCACGGTCGACGAGGGCGATAGCGCGGCGAGGTTCCGCCTCGAAGAAGAAGCGGCCCGCGACGATCGGGTAGCAACCGATGTCGTACAGAGCCCCGCCACCGATCGCGGCCATGTTGCGAATGTTGACCGGGTCATCGTTGAAGTAAGAGAAGAACATCTGCACCGCACGCAGGGTCCCGACCTGGCCTTGCCGCACGAGCTCGCGCGCGCGCAGCCATTGCGGATGGAAACGGACCATGAAGGCTTCCATGATGAGGACCTTGCCGGCCACAGCGCGCAGGCGCTCGGCCTCCGCCGCCGTGAGCGCGATTGGCTTCTCGCACAGCACATGCTTGCCCGCTGCGGCTGCCTGTATCGTGAGCGGCACGTGAAGATGGTTCGGTAGCGGGTTGTACACGGCCTCGATCTGCGGATCGGCTAGCAGCTCTTCATAAGACCCGTATGCCCGTGGAATGCCGAGCGCATCTGCGGCCTCGCGGGCGGCCTTCGCAGAGCGAGAGGCGATCGCGCGAATCTCAAGCAGTTCGCTCTTCTGCATACCGGGCAGCACCCTTTTGAGTCCGATCTTCGCGGTGCTGATGACACCCCAGGTAACCTTCTTCATGGCAAGTAGACCTCCCGGTATCACTGACGAGTACATAGTCTAGCTGCAACTGGATTGCAGGTACTGCTATACACTTGCAACCTGCACTGGTTCCGCATCAGCGTCCACACACGATGCCTGCTTCAGACCTCCATCCCGAAAAACGCGGCGGCGAAGCGAACGGCGGGTCCGGAGCGCCAGATGAATCTGGACCGCCGGCCAACACGGGGTTGTCCCAACACCTGCCGCAGGCACCCGACAAGCCGCACAGCCGCGCGCGTCCAGTTCTGCTCGTGGCGCTACTGGCCGCGGTCGCTGCCTGGTTCGCCTATGACTCGGCACAGCAGACACCTGCCGCCCGAACGCCAGCGAACGCCGTCGCGCTGGACGCAGCCGGAGGTTGGTGGAACGTCGCTGGAGACCGCTATCTAGAGCTGGACTGGGAGGGCAGGCGCGCGACGCTGTGGGACTATTCGGATTCCGACAGCGGCGTCGAGAGCGCTGGGACTTGGCGCGCCACGGATCAGACCATTGTGGTACAGGTGTCGGGGGCCGCAGGTAGCCTGACTCGGGAGTATGAGGTGGTCGGCAACGACGCGGAGCTGTTCCTCGCACCCACACCGGTGTCCACGGCGAAGCTGCTGGATTCATGGATTGCCGATCACGGCAACCAGGACGACGAGGACGTCGGCCCTGGCCATTCGGTCTCGCGAGAAGCAGTCTGGCGGCCGCACCATCGCGCCGGGCATCAACGTCTTCATCTGCACCACTCGCGCTCACGCCCACACGCTCTTGGACATGGGGCTTGAACGGACCACCCTCGACCACTACTGTCGAGGTTGGAAGCACGTCTTGTCCACCAACCCGGAGCCGTGGCGTTAAGGAATTTGAGAAGGTGCCACGTATACCAAACGCAGAAGCATCCTGAGTCGCGGCCTGGATAATGTGTGGCACACTGGACGCTGACTCTTCGCCCTCGAGAGGGAACAGAGACGCCGCGGCACGGTCCATGCTTAGGGGTAGGTAACGGCAATCGCCCGAGGGAGCAAGGCGAAGCAAACACATGATGCGACGCATAATGGGCTCGATCGGCCGGGCGGTCGGGCGCTACCTCAACGAACCCGTCAAGAACTATCGACCGCTGACCACGTCGGCGCCGAGCATGCTCGCCTCCGCCTTGCGGCCCGCAGACGTGCTGTTGGTGGAAGGCAACACGCGGGTCAGCAGCGGCATCAAATACCTCACCCAGTCGACCTGGTCTCACGCCGCATTGTACGTTGGCGACGCACTGGGCGGTGGTTCGGACGAAGGGGAGCCGCCGGTGTTGCTCGAGGTCGACATGGTGGAAGGCGTGTGGACGGTTCCGCTCAGCAAGTACATTGCCTTCCACACCCGTATCTGCCGGCCCATCGCGCTGACTACCGAGGACGCCGAACGCGTCGTCGCTTATGCGCTCTCGCGTCTGGGCCAGACCTACGACCTCAAGAACATGTTCGACTTGGCGCGCTACCTGTTGCCGATGCCGCCGCTGCCCAGCCGCTGGCGCCGCCGGATCATGGCGCTCGGCAGCGGCGACCCCACCAAATCCATCTGCTCCACGCTCATCGCGCAGGCCTTCCAGTCCGTGGGCTACCCGATTCTGCCCGACATGATCCGGCGCCACAGCGACCCGGGTGCAGATGATCACAACCGCGACCTGCTCACGATCCGGCACTATAGTTTGTACACGCCGCGCGACTTCGACATCTCGCCGTATTTCCAGGTCGTCAAGCCCACCATCGAGCACGGTTTCGGCTATAAAGGGGTGGCGCGCGCGGAGACCAAGACCGAGCGGACGGCGGCTGACCCGTCGTCAACGGCCCCCTCCACTGCCGACCCCGCTTTCGAGCCCGAGCCGAGCTGAGAACCATCCACGGATCGCCGTGCGCCTCGCACAGAGCGATATCGGCTGGGTTATAGTTCACAAATGCGGTCCGAACGACTCGGTCCGCCGCCAACTGTGAACTCAAAATGAACGATCCGAAGACCACACCCATGGCCGCCGCCGATTCGGCATCAACGCCCAAGGTTTCCGAGCGCGTGCGCCGACGAGTCGAGGCAGCCGGCCGACGGTTTCACGCCAACGACAACATCGCCGAGTTCGTCGAAGGCGAAGCCGAGATGAAGGCCCTCGAGGACGAACTCACTGCGAAAATGCACGATGTGCTCGAGACCCTGGTCATCGACACTAAGAGCGACCACAACACGCGCGGCACCGCGCGGAGAGTCGCGCGCATGTTCCTGCACGAGGTGTTCAAAGGGCGCTATCACCGCATGCCGGCGGTCACCGAGTTCCCCAATGCCTCGCACCTGAACGAGCTGATGATCATCGGGCCGATCACCGTTCGCAGCGCCTGCTCCCATCATCTGGCGCCCATCCTCGGCAAGCTGTGGATCGGCGTGCTGCCGAGCGAGAAGTCCAATCTTATCGGACTCTCGAAGTTCTCGCGGATCGCGGATTGGATCATGAGCCGGCCGCAGATCCAGGAAGAGGCTGTGATGCAGCTCGCCGACCTGCTGGAAGCGAGACTGCGCCCGGACGGTCTGGGGATCGTGCTCGAGGCCGACCACTTCTGCACGCACTGGCGCGGCGTGAAGGACGAGTCGCACATGACGAACAGCATCATGCGTGGGGCGTTCCTCACCAACCCCGAGCTGCGCAAGGAGTTTCTGCAGCTCGTCAGTCGCAGTTAATCCCTAGATGTAGTGGACGGCTAGCCACACCGTCGGCTCATCGGGGTGGGTCCACTCCACGCGATGGCGGCGGTGCGCCGCGATGTCGACGAAATCTCCTCGCCTCAGGGTGCGGGAGTGAGGTTCGTCTTCAAAGCGTAGACGCGCCT
>JBGPPC010000099.1:0-12623 GCA_041488355.1 Gammaproteobacteria bacterium | reverse complement strand
CACTGAAGGGTCGCGGAAGACCACCGCGTTGATAGGCCGGGTGTGCAAGGGCTGTAAGGCCTTGAGCTAACCGGTACTAATTGCCCGTGCGGCTTGATCCTATAACTTTGAGAAGCGCGCAAAGTTCAGGTGGTGTCAGTAGACAGGCGTGCGTTAACTGCAACTGCCACCGCAGTGCTTGGAATCATCCAACCCAAATACTTCTTCCAGAACAGGTTGGCGCTTGCGCTTTTAGCTGAATGCTGAGAGCTCAGAGCCGACGAGCCGAATTCCTGACGAACATAGCGCTGTGGGCCCACGCCTTCCCATCCCGAACAGGACCGTGAAACGCAGTCGCGCCGATGATAGTGCGGGGTATACCGCGTGAAAGTAGGTCATCGTCAGGATCCTATGCAGTGAAAAAGCCCGGCCTGGACTCAGGTCGGGCTTTTTTATTGCACGGGTCCCGCACGATGACCGTTTCACGCGGGCACCAGCGTGCAGCCTGCGTGCATGCACTGCATGCGCAGCCGGCTGAGGCGCAGGCTAACTTGGCCTTGGGCCAAGTTACTGTAAGGGCACAGCCCGGCCGAAGCCAAAGTAGGTCAGCGTGTCACGCGCATTCGCGCGTCAGGACGCACGTGCGCCCCGGACTCGATCCGCGGTCATCGTGTCACGCGCAACGCGCGTCAGCACGTATGTCGGTCGTTGCACGAGCCCTTCACTGCGCACCTCACTCATACCCCGGCGGTGCCACAAACCCCTGGTACTCCTGCTCGAGCAATTGCGCGAACCGGATGCAGGTCAAGTCGCTGTACTGTGGCCCCACAATCTGCACGCCCACCGGTAGTCGTTCTGGTGTAAGTCCGGCCGGCGCAACCGTCGAGGGCAAATAGGCCATCCCCGAGAACCCCGCCCAGAACATCTGCGTCGTCGAGGGCTGCGGCTTCCCGTTGACCATGACCATGCGTTCCCAGCGCTCCCCGTTCTGGTTATGCCGGAATGCAGCCGTCGCGCCAGCTGGGCACAACAGCAGATCGTATTGCTGGAAGAACGCATCCCACTTAAGCCGCATGCGATGACGCAGCTCGTTCCATTGCAGCCAATCCCGATGGAACATCGTATTGCCCTTTAGCATCCAGGCCCGGTAGCTCTGATCGTCCGAAGAGAGGTTTGCGGCCGTGGCCAGATTTCGAGCGAACACTTCATCGGTCTGTCCCCGACTGGTCGCTGCGCGCACGAGCTGGATGAAGACATAGTGCGCTTCGGCAGCGTCGATGTCCGGTCTGGCCGTGTCGCTTAACTTAACCTTGTGTCTCGCAAGAAACTCAGCAATCGCTTGAATGCGGTCCTGAACGCTGCAATCGACTTCTGCCGTCTCGGTGTTCAGCATGACCGCGACCTTGAACTCACGCAGCGATTTCTTCTTCGCAGCGGGTAACGATAGCCGCCAGCCGCGTGCATCGATCTCGTCTGGCCCGCCGATGACTTTGAGCGCGATTTCGAGGTCGGCGGCACTGCGCGCAAGCGGTCCGATCACGGTGATGTCCTGCCCAGCGACGCGTCCCGGGAGCGCTTGCCCGTTGGTGGCGCATAGGCCGAAGGTGGGCTTGTGACCATACAACCCGCAATAGTGAGCAGGGTCGCGGATCGACGCGCCGATGTCGCTGCCGATTTCCAGTCCCGTCAGCCCCGCAGCGACGGCCGCCGCCGCACCTCCGGATGATCCGCCAGGCACTCTGCTCCGATCCCACGGGTTGTTGGTCGTCCCGTACACATCATTGAATGTCTGCCAATCCGCCAGCATTGCGGGCACGTTGGTCTTCCCGAACAGAACGGCCCCGGCGTTGAGCAGCCGATCGACTGCGAGAGCGTTGCGCTTTGGGAAGTTGTCCTTCAATTCGGGCAGCCCCCATGTCGTGGGCATACCAACCACGTCGAAGGATTCCTTGATGGTCATGGGCAATCCATGCAAATGCCCCCATACCTCACCTTTGGCCAGCGCTCTGTCCGCCGCCCGCGCGCGCTTGCGGGCGCCGTCCAGATCGGTAGCCACAATGGCATTTATTCGCGGGTTGTACTTCTCCATCCGCGCAACGTAGAGCTCCAGCAGCCGTTGGCTGGTAATCTTGCCTTTGCGGATGCGTGCGACCAGAGCCTTGGCTGACCGAAAAGAGTCCTGATCCAGCATTCTTCACCCCCTATTGTGTGTGCCGATGCTAGACCGAAATCTAACATCGGGACCAGCGAGAGCGCGAGTTTGGAAGATTTGACGACCACCGTTTGTCCTGAGGCGTCAGTCGGTGCACCCTCCCTTACTCGTGGGCGTCTCGCCGATCTTCGGGCCATGCGACCGCGGGATCTCGCACAACGAGATCGAGGACGCAAGGCGGAAGGATCTGACGGCTGGAGATGACCTTCTACTCCAAACCACGCTGGGATGCGGCGACTTGATAGAGCTGCGCGCGGCGGATCGTGCCTAATTCGTTTCTGGGCCGGGCTCCGGAGGTGCGACACCTGCGGGGACTTTGTAGCGGTTGTACGACCACAGGTATTGTGCGGGGCATCTCCGAATCAACTGCTCGATTCCGCGGTTGAGCTGGCGCGTTGGGGATTCCCCGGGAGCTGGCGGCGGCAGCGATGCCAGATGAATCTTGTAGCCACTGCCCCGGGGCAAGCGCTCGCAGAACACAAGTACCACAGTGGCGTCTGCGCTTTTCTGCAGCCGGTGCGTCAGCGTCATGGTGTAGGCGGGACGACCGAAGAATTCGGTCCATTCTCCTTCGCCCTTGCTCGGAACCTGGTCTGGAAGGATGCCGACCGTTTCGCCGTTGCGAAGCGCGCGCAACAAGGTGAACACGCCCTGCATGTCCGCCGTCGCCAGCCGCACATCGCCCCGCGCGCGCCCCGCTCGGATGAATGGCTCCAGTCCACTTTGTCTTGGCGGCCGGTACATCGCCGTGATAGGCGCGAGAGAAGCGGCGTATTGAGCGGCAACTTCGAAGGAGCCTAGATGCGGTGTGAGGTAGATGATGCCCTTGCCTTGTGCTAGCGCCTCACAGACAGAGGCGTCCGCCGCCACGTCCTGCACGAGGTTGACGACCTCCGTCTGGGGCCGCGTCCAGAGCCACGGCATTTCCAGGAGTGTCTTGCCTGCCTCGGCAATGGCTGCGCTCCGGAGCCTCGGATCCTCGTAGCCTGCATACCGCAGGTTCTGATCCAGCCTGTTCCGCTCGCGTCTCGACAGGGCGAAAGCCACGCGCGCTAGCGTTACGCCCAGCGCCTGCACAATGCGCAAGGGAAGAGCAGCGATCATTCGGAACAGTAGATGCATCGGAAGCGCCGGGTGGAGTGCAAACGATGGGAACTGCCGGCCGCCAAGTGTATGAATGGCAAGTCCGAAGGCGTAGCTGACCGTGGGCCGACCAAGCACCAGCACTCGGGCCGGGCACAAGCCGCCGCCACACGACCGCCATGGTATATTTGCACCTTCCTAGCTGCAAGCCTCCAACGGGTCCGCGCCATGAGCTCGTACGATTACATCAAGCAACTGCTCGTCGAGAAGCATGACGTGAAGCCGGAGGTAATCAGCCCGGATGCGAAGCTCACCGAGCTCGGGCTTGATTCACTTTCGATCGCCGAGCTGATGTTCGATGTGTCGGACAAGTACGGCATCGACATCCCCGACGAGCGGGCCAACTTCACGACGCTGGGTGAGGGGGCTGCGCTCGTCGACGAGCTGGTCCAGGCCAAAGGAGCTTGATACGACCGCTGCTGGCCGACGTCGCGTCTTCGTCACCGGCATCGGATTGGTCTCACCGCATGGCGGTGACGCTGATCGTGTGTTTGAGCGGCTATATGCGGGGGAGTCCGCGATCCGCAAGGTTCGCAGCGGGCCCGAGGAATCTAGCGTCGACGTTCTCCTTGCGCCGGTCGAGTTCGATCCTTCTGGAGTAATTCCGAAAGGGCAACTGTTCGTCATGGACAGGGTCGCCCAGATGGCGGTGATCGCTGCCCAGCGAGCACTGGCGTCGGCGAATCTGCTCGCGGAGGATCGAGGTCCCGCCGCCGCCGGCATCTACATGGGCTGTGGACTCGGGGGCGCAAACGCGATCCAGGACGCTTACCGCATCTACTATCAGCGCCACAGCCGCAAGGTCAAGCCGAGCTCCGTTCCTCTCATCATGGCGAACGCGCCGGCCAGTCATATCTCGATGCGCTTTGGGATGCTCGGCCCCTCCCTCACCTACTCGATTGCCTGCGCGTCATCCGCCATGGCCATCGGCGAGGCTTTTCGTGCGATCCGCGATGGCTACCTGGATTGCATCGTGGCGGGTGGCGCCGAGTCGATGATGAACGACGGATCGATCGTGGCTTGGCAGGCACTCAGTGTCCTCGCGAAGGAACATCCGGACGGACCGGCGGCGTCGAGTCGTCCGTTTGCAAAGGATCGCACCGGCTTCGTACTAGGAGAGGGTTCCGCCGCTTTGGTGCTCGAAACGGCGGATGCAGTGCGCGCCCGCGGAGGTCAGCCCATTGCCGAGATCGTCGGTTTCGGTGCGTCAAGCGATGGGCACAATCTCACGCAGCCCGCTGTTGGTGGCCAGGTGCGCGCGATGCGCGCGGCACTTGTAGACGCCGGGCTCGAGCCCGAGGCGATCGGCTATATCAACGCGCACGCGACGGCGACACCCGCAGGGGACAAGATTGAGATCGACGCGCTCAAGGAGGCGTTCGGCGATCACGCACGCCGTCTCGCGGTGAGCGCGACGAAATCGATGCATGGGCATCTGGTCGGCGCGGCAGGAGCGCTCGAATTCGCGATTACTCTGATGGCGCTCAAGACGCAACGTATTCCTCCGACGGCGAACCTAACCATGCCGGACCCCGAGTGCGACCTCGATTGCGTGCCGTGCAAAGGCAGACCGGCGCCTGACGTCGAGTACGCGCTTTCCAACTCCTTCGCGTTCGGCGGTTCCAACGCGGTGCTCGTCGCGCGCCGCGCGTAAAGCAATACCCTACTATTCGATACCGCGTGGATCTCCGGTGCGCCGAGGGGCACGCGTAGCGCGCGACCGGGTAGGATCGTCCAGCCGCGATTCGGCTTCCAGCAGCATCTTGTCGAGCTGCTTCAGAGGCTCGAAGAAGAACGGTTCGTCGAGGTTGAATATGTGGCAGGGCTGCTCGCGGCTGCCGCAGGCCTGCAAAACGCCGTTCACTGCGCGCCGGGCGGCTTCGTTGGCTGCTTCCATGGTCGCGATGTCAGTCGAAGTGCGGACGTAATCCGAAGCGAGGAAGAGGTTTGGAACTTCGGTCACGGCGTGGGGCCGCGCCTTGAGGGAGTTGATCGTATTGATCAGCAGCGGCTCCGTGTTGAACACCTTCGCGCCGGCTTTCTTGAACCGTTCGACGTCCGGCAACAGCTCCTGGACCACGGCTGCTCGCGAGCGCACGGTCTCACCTGCTGTCTGTCTTCTCCGCAGCCGCAAGATATCGTCCACGTCCTCCGGGGTCACGATGCCAGGATCCAGGAATCCGAGGTTCTTGGGATCTACCAGGTCGTCGTCATACAGCGCATCCTCTCTGGACCACTGGAGGTGGGCCTTGATCTGCTCCCAGACTTCCTCTTTGATTTCCTTCTCGTTGCATTGACTCGCGGGTTTCCTATGCTTGCGGTCGCCCGGCGTGTTCCAGTCCGAGATGTCGACCGACAAGATCCCGCGTACCTGGCCATTGCCCATCTGCGAAAAATCGTAGCTCTTCTCCCAGAATTGCCGCTGAGAAATGGAAGTCAGCGCCCACGGCGAATCGAGATACACGGTGTGTCCGCGGACGATGCTCACGTCGCGCTTAAGATAGAACTGGACGCCATTCATCCACTCCACTTGGAGGTCCTTCAGATCCTTGAGCGAGCCTTCACGCGCCTCCAGATCAGGACTCCTTTCGAGCAACGTCTCCATCGCCTCAACTGGTACTGCGGCGACGTAGTAGTCGCCTTGCACGAGAGTTCTGACAGACGACATTCCACGACGCTCCCGCACAATCCACACGCCGTCCAGCTGACCGCGCGCGTCATCCAGCTTCAGCTCGGTTGCCGTGCAGTTCGCGTGTAGTTCGACTCCCTGCCCACGCAGGTGCATGACCCAGGGATCGATCCAGACGTCGCTGGTCGGGCCGTTCAGCACCCGGTCTGGGGTTCCCCCAACCCGAACCAAGTCCAGGCTCATCTGCGTGAGAATCGACGCGACCGTTCGCGTGCTCGCTGTCTTGGCCTTCATGGCCACGAGCGAGCGCGTGAGTCCTTCGGCCAGGAACTTGCGATATGCCGCGGATCTGCTGTCGGCTCCGATGTATTCCCACCACGACGTTGCTTCGTACTCTTTCTGGCGCCTGTCGTCGCAGCTCGCCATGAAGCGCAACATCTTCGCGGCGAAGAACAGCACGTCTTTGTTTTCGAGTCCGGTCCGCTTCCAATCTCGCGCGGTGCGCAGGATCCGTCCTAGGTCCTGAAGCGAACGCGGAAGCTGGATCGGGATCTCCAGGGGCTTTTCGCTATCCTGCGCAAGCTCACACCTCGGCACCGGGAGCAGGTTATCGAACACGCCTCGTTTGTTTAGTTTGAAGGGAATACGCTTCATCGTGTCCGGCAGATTGCGGTAGAAGCCAGGAAAGAAGCGGAACCCATGCTCGCCCGGAAGATCCCGACGACCACCCACGCCGGAACCTTTGTTGTCGATGCTCCGCGCCTTCCCGCCGAACACATCGAACTTCTCGTACACTTCCAGTTCGAATCCCCGGGCAACCAGCTCATGCGCTGCAGACAGGCCTGCGACTCCGCCCCCGAGAATGACCACCTTTGTCATTGCCGTTGCCCGGTTCTCTCTGCGACGATGCGGGAAATCCCGATCGGCTTGGCTACGCCCTTGAACCTCTGCGGGCCGAGATCCATCACCTCGAACCGCCCCGCCATACGGCGCGCCGTCACTTCACTCACCAGGATGGCGCCATTGGTGGCCGATGCTCCGATCCTCGCGGCGAGATTGGTGACCGATCCGGTGGCGGCATATGTCCAGCGGGTGCCCAACGTGCTCTGGATCTTCTTTGCGCCCAAGCTCACGATGCCCGAATTGATCCCGATGTTGATCGTGACCGGAGGCAAGGTGCCGCGTAACGCGGTGTTGAGCTGCTTGGTCCGGTCCCGGATGCTGAGGGCTGCGCGCGCTGCCAACACCGGATGCTCGGTCGGATCAGGGTGCCGGAAGATGACCATCAAGCCATCTCCGAGGACTTCGTTGACGTCGCCCTTGTTGCTGTTGATGACGTCCAGGAAACTCGAGAAGTAGGTCTCTACCAAGGCGCCGACTTGTTGCGGGTCGACGGATTCGCTCATGCGCGTGTAGCCGGCGATGTCGAGGAACACGATAGAGACATCCTCGTCGTGCACCTCGAGATCGGGCTGCTCAGGGTTCGCCTCGATCAGGCGCTGCAGCGATTGCGGAACAAATTTGGTCAGATGCGTGCGAACGCGCTCGAGGATCTCGACCTTGTGCAGCGCTGCCTGGAGGGCATCGTTGTTCAACTTGAGCTTGCGGTAGTAGGTGGCATTTTCGATGGCGAGAACAGCCTGCTGCGACAGCAGCCGCAGCGAAGGCAGACGCTCCGCGGTGAACGCCCCCGGCGTCAGCCGGTTCTCGAGATAGAGGGCGCCGATCACCTTGGCGTTCTTGCTGAGTGGTGCACAGAGGACCGATCGGGGCCGCGCGGAGCGAATGTAGGGGCAATTGGCAAATCGCACGTCCATCGTAGCGTCGTCGATCACCAGCTGCTGTCCCGTTCGCAGAACGTATCTGACGATTTGACCGGAGAGATGAGCGTCGTCGACCGGAAGGGCGCGCAGCACGGCCGTCTGGTTTCCATCCCCCAGGCAGGCGATCTCGACGCGCAGCTGGCCTTCCTCGTCCACGACGAAGCACCCGGACTGAGCTCCCGCGCTCTCCAGGATCAAACGCAGAAGCCTCAGCAGCAGTCGTTCGGATTCTATCTCTACCGACAGTTCTGCCGAAGCCTTCATCAGCAGGTCTAGGTCGATCAAGTTGGACAAGGCTGGAGGCGCCTCACTTTTAGGCTGTGGCTCCGCAGCAAAGCCCTGCGGTGCTTCGACCAGCCGGCCTTGAAACTCGGCGTCGAGCTGCTTCACCTTGGCCGTTGCGCCCCAGCGCGAGAACGCAGCTCTCGCAGCCTGGAAGTAGACGCGAGCGATGTGAGGCCGCCGGGTCTTCAGATAGTGGTGCGCGGCGAGCTCGTTGGCTGTGCCCTCGACGTGACTGAAGCCTTGGGACTGAGCAGATGCAATGGCGCGGTCGTACAACCGCTCGCAGTCGACTGTCCGCTCGCGCAAAGACGCGACTTCAGCCTCGAGCAGAAGATATTGATGCTCGAAGTTCTCTGGGCAGTTCCTGGCCCAATGCCGCAGCTTCGCGCAGCAACGCACGACGCGGCGCCACAAGGTCCGATCGCGTTTGCCTTGCTGACGCATCAACGCGGCTGACGTTAGCCCCCAGTAGAAGTAGTGCTCGGCGACGCAGATCTGGCTCAGGGCCTCTTTGATCTGCGCCTCCGAGACTTGCGCAAAGCGGTAGGCCGAGCTGTAGTTGCCGAATAGGTACCCCAGTTGGAGCTTAACGATGTAGTAGTAGGAAAGCGTGGTCAGGTTGCCTGCCGAGCGCCACTTTTCGACCAGGCTGTCCTCGCTGTGCTCCTCATCGCTGAGGCTGTCGTTTGCCAGCGTGTTGCCCTTGAGCGCAAGTACCCCCCGCTTGCGAATCCAGTGACTTGCGATGGTGAATCCGTCGTTGGTCTGTTTGACGAGGCTCTCGAAGCCGGTGCACTCTGCGTAGACCTCGTCCAGATTGGCGCCACGAGCCAGGCTCAAGAAGATGATCTGCAGGATGCAATAGTTCGCGTACTGGAGCTCGCCGCAATCGAGTGCCAGCTTCAAGGTTTCGCGCAGCATCGAGACACTGCCCTCGACCGGCCGGCGCCAGTAGTTGACGAAACCCCAGAACAGCAGCTGGACCTTGCACCGCTGCACCAGATCAGCGTCTTCACCCGCGAGCTTGGCTGCAAGCTGACCGAACTCGTGGCCGGTCTTGTAGTCACCGAACACCGCGCCTCGCACCAGACCGTATATCGCATAGCCGTATGGCGACACGCTGGTGTTGCCGTAACGCACCGACATCGACATGATCTTCAGCGCCGATAGCGCCATCAGGTCGGTGTTGCGGAAATAAGCCGGGGGGCAAATGCTCATGAACAGACTGATGGTCGCCTGGCGGTCCGGATCGCACATGCGCGGCAGGAGCAACAGATCGGACGCCCGCCTTCCCCGGAGCAGGGCGATGACCTTGCACATCTCGAGCAACAGATGCAGCTTGGACGGGTTGGCGGGCAGGGAATGGCCGAACAGGCGCAGCCCCTCGAACCCCAAGGCCAGCGCTTCGCTGCTGCGGTCCAGGCTGGTCGTGAGCAGGATCTTGAGGTAATAGGCCTTTGCCTTTTCTGGTTTGGTCCTCGCGTTCGCAATGACGTCGCGGAACAAATTGTTGGCTTCTTCGGAACTCCCGGTCATGTAGGCGCATTCGAAGCGATCGATATGAAGCGCCATGGTGAGCTCGTACTGCTGGCTCCAACTGTCTCCGTCCAGAAGCCGCATGCCGCTCCGGAAATAGGCAAGGGCGGCTTGGTAGGCGGTCGACTCTCGAGCGCGCTGCCCGGCGAGCAAATTAAGCCTCGCCATCTCCACACGCTCCGGCGTGCTGTGCAGGAGATCGGCGCCGTAGTTGAGGTTGTCGAGGATGGCGAATGGGATCGCTTCGCGCTGACCGGCGGACAGGCTGGCGAGCAGCAGCTTCCCGATCTTAAAGTGAAGTCGCGGACGGTCCTCCGGCGTGATCAGTGCGTAGGCGGCTTGCTGAACACGGTCATGTAGAAAACGCAACGCGGCGTCGCGCAATGATCCGTCGTCTACGACCCGGTCGAAAGCGCCTTCGCCGATACCCCCGCTGGCTTCTCCGTCAGCAGCGACGATCAGTCCCTCGCGCATGGCGGCGAGGATCGATTCGAAAGCCACATGCACCGACTCTCCCAGCGCTACTGCGATATCGGCCAGATTGAAGCGGTTGCCGAGACAGGCTGCGACCTTCAGCGCTTCGCGCGTGGAGGCGGGAAGCGTGCTGAGCTTGCGATTCATGAGCTCGACCACGTCGTCGGTGATCCCCAGCGCCCAAATGCGGCGGAGATCCCAAACCCACTTGCCGGCGCGGTAGTCGAACTGGATCAGCTCGTCCTGCTGCAGGAACAAGAGGAACTGATTGACGAAGAACGGGTTGCCGGCTGTCTTCTGGTGTACGAGCTCCGCCAGCGGGCGGGCCTCGTGAAGCTCGCAGCCAAGCGTGTCCACCAGCAGATCGGTGACCTGATCGACGTCGAGGCAAGCGAGTCGAAGCTCGTGCACCTCGACGTTGGCTACCCGCAGTTGATTCAGCGTAAGCGTCACGTCATGGGAATCGCCGACCTCGGTGTCCCGATACGCCCCGATCAGTTGGAAGTGGTTGACCTCCGGGTCCGTCACCAGGATCTTCACCAGGTTCAGCGATGCCGAATCCACCCACTGCAGGTCGTCGAGGAAGATGGAGCACGGATGGTCATCTCTGGCGAACACGCGGACGAATTGACGCAGCACGCGGTTGAACCGGTTGCGTGCTTCCTTGGGTGGGAGCTCGGAGATCGGCGGTTGCGGTCCAATGATCAACTCGACCTCGGGGATTACCTCCGTGATCACCCTCGCGTTCGCCCCCAGAGCCTCGGTCAGCCGTTGTTTCCAGTGCGAGATACGCTGATCGTGCTCGGCGAGGATTTGTGTTACCAGCTCGGTGAACGCCTGGATGATGAAGGAGTAGGGCTCGTTCTTCTTGAACTGGTCGAACTTGGACGAGATGAAAGCACCGCGCTCACGGACTCGCCCTTGCAGTGCTTTGACCAGCTGCGACTTGCCGACCCCGGGCGGGCCCGACACCACGACGACTTCCGTCATCCCTCGACACACACGATCAAAAGATTCCAGCAGAAAGTCGAGTTGGTCTCCCCTGCCGTAGAGCTTGCGAGACACCCGGAAGGCCGCCGACGAATCGCGCGCGCCCACTGTCAGGCCACTGATGCTGCCTCGCGCGCGCCACTGATTCAGGCATTCTTCCAGGTCCGCCTTCAAGCCCCGCGTGCTCTGATAGCGTTCCTCTGCTGCCTTCGACAGCAGTTTCATGACGATGTCGGAGACCGGCGGTGGGATCGCCGGGTTCAACGCATGAGGCGTGGGCGGAACGCGCGCGAGATGAGCGTGTACCACTTCCAACACGTCCTGTGAGTCGAATGGCGGCGCGCCCAGCAGCATCTGATACATCAGCACGCCGACCGAGTACAAATCGCTGCGAAAATCGATCGCACGGTTGACGCGTCCCGTCTGCTCCGGAGAGATGTACCGTAAATCTCCTTCCAGCCGCGAAGCGCTTTGGAGCCGCGGCCCTTCCACTGCTGCGTTGGAGGCGAGCGAGAAGTCCGTGATCCGGATACTCGAGTCGCGCGGGTGCAGCCAGACGCTATACGGATTGAGGTTCCTGTGTATGACGTGGGAGCGGTGGAGCGATTCCACCGCCGCGGCCAGTCGCACCCCGCACTCTAGAGACGGCAGCAGGCTCAGCCCGCCGGCATCAAAGGATTCGCCGATCGGTCGCGAACCGTCGTCGTCCACGATGATGAAGTGGCCGCCCTCATGCGCGAGGTGGGCGAGCGGTTTGACAACATGCTCCGACTCGATCGATTTGCCGATCTCGTAGTCTCGCCGCAGCTGTTCGAGATCCTGCGCCGATGGATGCTGAGATCTGGGCACCTTGATCAGCACGCGGGCGCCCGTTCGCAGGTCTTCGGCGCTGAAAACGATCGTGCGCAGATCGTCCCACGCGCGTGCCAGCACGCGGTAGCCGGGTACGAACGGGTCAGGTCGCCCGGGGAGGAATTGTTGCAAAGAACTGGTCATTGCTTCGTGGCAGAAAGAACGCCATAGAACCACGAATCGGTCTCGAGCGCCTCATACTGCCGCAAGGAGGCGATCACGTTTGCGTGTTGCGTACGGCTGCGAACACCAAGACGATACATGACCTCGTTGATCGGAGAGGCGACAAACGCCAACCGATAGAGCTTCCTAAGAGAAGGGCGGGTGAAAACCGTGCAATCGCGCAAACGGACGTCACGAAAACCGGCTGCTGCTGCCGCATCAATATGCTCCGGCCCCGTGTCGAGATCAGGAATCGCCCAACCGTCCAGCCACTCACGGATCACCTGCTCGATGTGCTGGCTCAGGCGACGCGTTGTTCGGATGAATTCGGCAATCACAAGCCGCCCACCAGGCCGAAGTAGGCGCGCGGCTTCGACGTAAAAGCGGCTCTTCACTTCGGCATGACATAAGCTTTCCACGGCCCAGACCACATCGAATGACGCGTCTGGAAACGGCGTGGCAGTGAAGTCCGCGCACACGAATGCGACTCTATCCGACAGACCTCGTTGAATGGCAACTCTGTTTGCCCGATCAACCT
>JBGPPC010000098.1:0-12630 GCA_041488355.1 Gammaproteobacteria bacterium | reverse complement strand
GTTGTTGTGCAAGAGCACCGGCGCGTCGCCGCAGGCGCCGAAGCACTCGCCCTGCTTGAGCGTGAAGCGACCGTCGCGCGTCGTTTCGTTCCAGCCGAGCCCGAGCTTCTGCTGCAGATGCTGTGCCGCCTCGGTGGCGCCGGACAGCCCGCAGGGCAGATTGGTGCAGATGCACAGCTTGTGCTTGCCAACCGGCTCCAGATCGTACATGGCGTAGAAGCTGGCGACTTCATACACCGCTACCGGGGGCATTCCGAGATACTCGGCTACGAAGTCCATCGTCTCGCTCGACAGGAAACCGTGCTCATCCTGAGCAATCGTGAGCGCCGCCATCACCGCGGACTGCTTCTGGCCCACGGGATACTTGGCGATGGCTTTGTCGATTCGGGCGAGGGCCTGTTGGCTCAGCATGGTCTGATGCTCGCTCAGCGGTCCACTTCGCCGAACACAATGTCCTGGGTCCCGATGATGGCAACCACGTCGGCAATCATGTGCCCTCGCGCCATCTCGTCGATCGCGGCGAGATGCGCGAAGCCCGGTGCGCGAATCTTCAGCCGGTAGGGTTTGTTGGCACCGTCCGATACGATGTAAATGCCGAACTCGCCCTTCGGGGCTTCCACTGCCGCATAGGCCTCCCCTTCCGGGACATGCATGCCCTCGGTGAAGAGCTTGAAATGGTGAATCAGCTCTTCCATGTTGGTCTTCATCTCAAGGCGTGAGGGTGGGGCGACCTTGTGATTGTCCGTGATCACGGGACCGGGGTTACTGCCCAGCCAGTCGATGCACTGCATGACAATGCGGTTGCTCTGGCGCATTTCCTCTATGCGCACGAGGTAGCGGTCGTAGCAGTCCCCGTTGACCCCCACGGGGATATCGAACTGCATCCGGTCATAGACCTCGTAAGGCTGCTTCTTGCGCAAGTCCCACTCGACCGCTGATCCACGCAGCATTGGACCGGTGAACCCGAGCGCCTTCGCGCGCTCGGGCGAGACCACACCTATGCCCACCGTACGTTGTTTCCAGATGCGGTTGTCGGTGAGCAAAGTCTCATACTCGTCCACCAGCCTCGGGAAACGGGTAGCGAAGTCTGCGATGAAGTCGAGCAGGCTGCCCCGGCGGTTGGCGTTGAGGCGCTTGACCGCCTCCGGGCTGCGGAACGGGGACTCGTCGTACTGCGGCATCCGCTCGGGCAGGTCGCGATAGACCCCGCCTGGGCGGTAGTAAGCGGCGTGCAACCGCGCGCCAGATACCGCCTCGTAGCAGTCCATCAAGTCCTCGCGCTCCCGAAAGCAGTACAGGAACACGGTCATGGCGCCGATGTCCAGCGCATGCGCACCGAGCCACAGGAGATGGTTCAGTATCCGAGTGATTTCGTCGAACAACACGCGGATGTACTGGGCTCGCAGCGGCACGTCGAGGCCCAGCAGCTTTTCGATGGCCATGCAGTAGGCGTGCTCGTTGCACATCATGGACACGTAGTCGAGCCGGTCCATGTACGGGACTGACTGGATATAGGTCTTGTGCTCGGCCAGCTTCTCCGTGGCTCGATGCAGCAACCCGATGTGCGGGTCCGCGCGCTGGATCACCTCACCGTCCAACTCCAGCACCAGCCGCAACACCCCGTGCGCCGCCGGGTGTTGGGGACCAAAGTTCATGGTGTAGTTGCGAATCTCCGCCATGGCCTACTGCTTTTGCTTGGGTTCGACGTCTGCATAGTTCTCTTCGCGCAGCACGCGCGGCACGATCTCACGCGGTTCGATCGTGACGGGCTGATAGATCACGCGCTGCTGGTCGGGGTCATAGCGCATCTCCACGTTCCCGGAGAGCGGGAAGTCCTTGCGGAACGGGTGGCCGACAAAGCCGTAGTCGGTGAGGATGCGCCGCAAGTCGGGATGCCCGGTGAACACGACGCCAAGCAGGTCGAAAGCCTCGCGCTCGTACCAGTTGGCCGCCGGCCACAAATCAGTGACCGAGTCCACCACCGGCAGTTCATCGTCGTCCGCGAACGCGCGCAACCGCAAGCGCCAGTTGTGGGTAATCGAGAGCAGGTGGTATACGACAGCGAAGCGGCGGCCCTCCCGCGCGCCTTCCTTATATGTAAGGTAATCGACGCCGCACAGATCGATAAGCTGTTCGAAGCACAGATCGGCGGCGTCGCGCAAGGTCCGTCCGACGTCGAGCAGGTCGGCCGGTTCGATGACCATCGTGAGCTCGTCGCCGACTCGGACGAGGCCCAGCAGGCGGCCGTCGAAGTGCCGCTGCAAGGCGTTTTGCAGCTCGTCGATGCGCGTGGGCATGCTCGGTGTGGCGGCCGGTGGTTCCTAGCGGGCGATAGTGTTGGTGCGTCGGATCTTGTTCTGCAGCTGGATGATGCCGTAGAGCAGAGCTTCCGAGGTTGGCGGGCAACCCGGGACGTATACGTCCACCGGAACAATACGGTCGCAGCCGCGCACGACCGAGTACGAGTAGTGGTAGTAACCGCCGCCGTTGGCGCAAGAGCCCATGGAGATCACCCAGCGCGGCTCGGCCATTTGATCGTAGACCTTGCGCAATGCCGGAGCCATCTTGTTGCACAATGTGCCGGCCACGATCATCAAGTCCGACTGCCGCGGACTCGGGCGGAACACAATCCCGAAACGGTCCAGATCGTAGCGTGCGGCCCCCGCATGCATCATCTCCACTGCACAACAAGCCAGGCCGAAGGTCATCGGCCACAGCGACCCGGTGCGGGTCCAGTTGATTACGTTGTCCACCGTGGTGGTGACGAAACCCTTCTCGATGATGCCTTCGATGCTCATACGCCGGCCATAGCCTGAGCCGCGCAGTTGTGGGCAGCTCCGCTAGCTCGCATATCGAGTCCGGGGATACCCAGCTTCATTCCCACTCCAGCGCGCCTTTCTTCCATTCGTAGACGAATCCCACCACCAGGATCCCGAGGAAAACCATCATCGAAACGAATCCGAACAGCCCGATCTCCTGCAGGACGATGGCCCATGGAAACAGGAAGGCGATCTCGAGATCGAACAGAATGAAGAGAATGGCCACCAGGTAATAGCGGACGTCGAACTTCATGCGGGCGTCCTCGAAGGCCTCGAAGCCGCACTCATAGGGCGACAGCTTTTCCGGGTCCGGTCGGTGCACTCCGAGCAATCGGCTCGCGCTGCTGCCGATCAAGGGGAGCAGCACCCCGATCGCAAGCCCGACGCAGATGAACATCAGGACCGGAAAATATTGTTGCAGCATGTCCTATCTAGTGCCGATCCCGATGGGGGAAAGGCTCCTGACCAATCGTGCAGGGCAGCTCGATTCCGACTGCCCGCTCTCAGAGCCCCCTCCGCAACACGTCTTGTGTTCAACAATCCTGCTGTCGAACCTGTGCCTCGCCCAACCGTGGTGCCGATGGTGAGACTCGAACTCACACGGCTTTCGCCACCGCCCCCTCAAGACGGCGTGTCTACCAATTTCACCACATCGGCAATTTCACCACACCGACAATCCCACCACCCCGGCAACGGCCCCGCTCCGGCGTGCACGCCACCATCCGGTACGCTTCCCTCCAAGGCTGCGAAGCCGACCGTCATTTATTTCGGGATATCCTTGGCCTTGGAGTCCCCCGGTGCCGGTGCGTTCTCGGCGGGCTTGTCCTGCGCTGCAGGAAGCTGGCTGGCGGGCTGTTCCTTCGCCGGCATTTCCATCACGCTGCCCTCTTGAGGCTTGTGACTCATCATGTAAGTCAGGCCCATGCTCGTCAGGAAGAAAACGGCGGCCAGAACCGCAGTGCTACGGCTGAGAAAATTGGCCGAGCCCGAAGCCCCGAACAGGCTCCCCGATGAGCCGCTGCCGAACGCCGCGCCCATATCGGCTCCCTTGCCGTGCTGGAGCAGCACGAGGCCTATCACTCCTACGGCCGCAACTACATGCAGGAACAGCAGCAAGATCTCGATCATCTTCGATATTCCTTCAGCGGTCTGCCGCCTGGCAGATGGCTAAAAACTCGGCTGCGATCAACGACGCTCCACCGATCAACCCGCCATCGATATCCGGCATCGCGAACAGCTCCGCTGCGTTGGAGGCCTTGACACTGCCCCCGTACAGGATACGGAGGTCTGCAGCCACTCCTTTTTGGTCGCGGGCGATGCGCCCGCGGATGTGGGCATGGACGGCTTGGGCTTGCTCCGGACTAGCGGTCTTGCCGGTGCCAATCGCCCACACCGGCTCGTACGCGACAACCGCAGCGGCCAGCGCGTGCGCCCCGAACTGCCTCGTTACAGCAGCCAGCTGATCGTCTACCACCAGCTCGGTTTCGCCCGCCTCCCGCTGTGCCAGGGTCTCACCCACGCACAGGATCGGCACCAGGCCGACGTCGACTGCCGCCTTGAACTTGAGGGCGACCGTGTTACTGTCCTCGCCAAAAATGGTCCGCCGCTCCGAGTGCCCTACGATCACATACGCGCAATCGAAATCGCGCAGCATGGCGCCCGCCACTTCTCCGGTATAGGCCCCCTTGGCGTACTGGCTGAGGTTCTGTGCGCCCCAGCCGATCCGCGTCCCACGCAGCACGCTACGCGCCTGTTCCAGATACGGGAACGGGACGCACACGGCCTGCTGTGCCCGTGATAGCGCTTTGGAACCGGCGACGACCTCTGTGAGCAGCTTCGCGTTGTCTGGAAGGCTGCCATGCATCTTCCAGTTACCCGCGACCAGCTTTGCGCGCATCGTTCGAGAAAGTCCGAGCCGCCGCTTCAAGCGACGAACCAGCTGCCCGGCAGCCCTGCGTAAAAACTGAGGAATCTTACTCTGGGCGGAGGGGCTGGTCAATTTCGTGCCGCGCTGCACACGGGACTGCCTTCCAAGCGAGCGGGGCGACTTCCCCGAAGGCGTCGGAGTAGTGGCTCCGGCAGTTGCCCTACTCAAGGCAGGTCGACCCGACCTGCGTGAGGGAAGGTGAGCCTTCGCCGTTACATCATGGGCGGCTTATCCGAAGCGGCCCGTGATGTAATCCTCTGTGGCCTGGTTCCTGGGTTTGATGAAGATCGTGTCGGTGCTGTCGAACTCGATCAGCTCGCCCAGGTACATATACGCGGTGAAATCCGACACGCGCGCCGCCTGCTGCATGTTGTGAGTCACCATCACGATCGTATAGTCCTGGGTCAACTCCGAGACCAGCTCCTCGATCTTGGCGGTGGAGATCGGGTCGAGGGCTGAGGTCGGTTCATCGAGCAGCAGCACCTCCGGCCTCACCGCGATGCCGCGGGCGATGCACAGCCGCTGCTGCTGGCCCCCGGACAGACTCAAGCCGCTCTGGTTCAGCTTGTCCTTCACCTCCTCCCACAGCGCGGCCTTGCGCAGGGCCCACTCGACCCGCTCGTCCATCCGCGCCTTGGGCAGGTGCTCGTAGAGACGCACACCGAACGCGATGTTGTCGTGGATCGACATGGGGAACGGCGTAGGCTTCTGGAACACCATTCCGATCTTGGCGCGCAACAGATTGACATCCAGCTTTGGCGTCAAGATATTGGATCCATTGAACAGGATCTCTCCCTCGGCTCGCTGCCGCGGATACAGGTCGTACATGCGGTTCAGTGTGCGCAGCAGGGTCGACTTTCCGCAGCCGGAGGGCCCGATGAACGCGGTGACTTTGTTCTCTGGAACATCCATGCTGATGTTCTTCAGCGCGTGATACTCGCCGTAGAAGAAGTTGAGATCGCGGATCCGGATCTTCAGAGCCGTTACGATCTCCTTTCTCTTGGGGTCCAGTCCCACTGTGGTGTCCATGTCGCCTCGTTGCCCGCTCAGGTCGAAATCTTCTGGCGCGTCAGAGCCCGCGCGATGATGGAAAGCAGCAGCACGCTCAGGGTGATGAGCAGCGCGCCGACCCACGCCAGCCGCTTCCAGTCTTCGTAGGGGCTCATGGCGAACTGGAAGATGACCACCGGCAGGTTAGCCAGCGGCGCATTCAAATCGCTGCTCCAGAACTGGTTGTTAAGGGAGGTGAACAGCAGCGGCGCCGTCTCTCCGCTGATGCGGGCCACCGATAGCAGAATCCCGGTCATGACGCCGGCGCGTGCCGCCCGCAGTGTGACCAGGACGATGACCTTCCAGCGCGGTGCTCCCAGCGCCGCGGCCGCTTCCCGGAGGCTATTGGGCACCAGCGAGAGCATGTTGTCGGTCGCCCGGACGATGACTGGAATGGCAATGAGCGCAAGCGCGAGCGCCCCTGCCCAGCCGGAAAAGTGCCCGACGTTGGCGACGTAGACAGCGTAGACGAACAGCCCCAGGATGATCGACGGAGCAGACAGCAGGATGTCGTTGACGAAGCGCGTCACTGGAGCGAGCCAGCTGCGCTGGCCATACTCGGCAAGGTAGATCCCAGCCAGGATGCCGGTCGGTGTCGCAATCAAAGTGCCGACGCCAACCATCAACAGGCTGCCATAGATGGCATTGAGCAATCCACCGTCGTTGCCGGGGGGTGGCGTCATCTGGGTGAAGACCTGGGGCTTGAGTGCGCCCAACCCCTTGAACATCAGCGTGCCGAGAATCCAGACCAAGGCACCCAGACCGATCAGCATCGCAACCATGGACAGCGCTAGACCGATGCGGTTGACGATGATCCGTTTCCGGTATAGGTCCATGCTGGGTCTTTATTCGCCGATCACGTTCGCTCACCCTCGCGCCGGGCAACGCGGAGCAGCAACAGCTTGGCTACGGCCAGCACGATCAACGTGATGACGAACAAGAGCAAGCCGAGTGCGATGAGCGCGCTGGTGTGCATCTCGCTATGAGCCTCGGCGAACTCGTTGGCTAGGCTGGAGGCGATGCTGTTGCCGGGGCTGAACAAGGACATGCTGAGGTCGTATGAGTTGCCGATCACGAAGGTCACGGCCATGGTTTCACCCAGCGCCCGCCCTAACCCGAGCATGATGCCGCCGACCACACCTGCCTTGGTGTAGGGCAGGACCACGTGCCAGACCACTTCCCAGGTCGTGGATCCCAGCGCGTAAGCTGATTCTTTGAGGATAGCGGGCACGATCTCGAATACGTCCCGCATCACCGCCGCAATGAAAGGAATCACCATGAACGCGAGAATAATCCCGGCGGTTAGCATGCCGATACCCATCGGCGGCCCTTGGAACAGCGCCCCAAGCAGCGGAACGTTCCCCAGCGTGGCCTGCAAGAAAGGCTGCACGTAGTCCGCGAACAACGGCGCGAACACGAACAGGCCCCACATGCCGTAGATGATGCTGGGCACCGCCGCCAACAGCTCGATCACGATGCCCAAAGGTGTGCGCAGCGACGTGGGGCACAGCTCGGTGAGGAACAACGCGATACCGAAGCTGAGCGGAATCGCAATGAGCAGCGCGACTGCCGAGGTGACCAGCGTGCCGAAGATCGGGACGAAGCCGCCGAACTCCTCGGTCACCGGGTTCCACTGCGTGTTGATCACGAAGTGGAGTCCGAACCTCTGGAACGCGGGCGCTGCGCCGATCGCCAGAGACACGACGATGGCCGCGAGTAGGGTCAGCACCAGAATGGCAAACAGCTGGGTGGTACGCCGGAACAGGGCGTCCTGCCGCGCCTGCTTGACGGTGTTGTAATGTACGGTCGGCTCGTCCGTCGTCACGTTCAGCGCGTCACTGATCGAAGGCGAGCCCAAATTTACTCCGGTTTCGAACAAAATTGAAACGAATAAGAAAACCAGCATCCGGGCTGGGTGCAGCCCGGATGCCGTGTGCCCATCTGCCGCTGGGGGTCGCCTTTAGCGGTTCCAGACCGCTTCGCCGTTAGCGGTCTTGATCTGGGTACGCCAGGCGTTCTCGATCAGCTTCACCACGCTGGCCGGCATCGCCACGTAGTCCAGCTCGCTCGCCATGCTCCCGCCGCTCTTGAAAGCCCAGTCGAAGAATGCGAGCACAGCCGCGGTCTTGGCCGGGTCCGGCGGGACCTTGTGCAGCAGAATAAAGCTGGCAGCGGTCATCGGCCAGCTCTTGGCTCCGGGCTGATCCGTAAGCAACTCATAGAAGCCGGGAGCCTTGTCCCAGCGCGCGTTAGAGGCTGCAGCAGCGAAGGTCTCTTCATCTGGCTGCACCAGCTGGCCGGCCCGATTCTGCATCTGGGAGTAACCCATGCCGTTCTTCTTGGCATAGGCGTACTCGACATAGCCGATCGAGCCTTTGATCCGCTGAACATAGGCCGCGACGCCTTCATTGACCTTGCCGCCCACTCCGACTGGCCATGACACCGACGTGCCTTCTCCAACCCGGCTCTTCCACTCGTTGCTGACCTGTGACAGATAGTCGGTGAACACGAAGGTGGTGCCCGACCCATCGGCCCTGCGCACTACCGTAATGGCCGACGCGGGAAGCTTGAGATCCGGGTTCAGCGCTGCGAGCGCGGGATCATTCCAGGTCTTGATGTTCCCGAGAAAGATGTCGGCGAGCACGCGGCCGGTCAGGCGCAACTGGCCCGGCGCAACACCCTCCAGGTTCGCTACGGGTACTACGCCTCCGACGATGGCGGGGAATTGGAGCAGCCCCTCTTTGTTGAGCTCTTCCGGCGTCAGAGGCATGTCCGATGCACCGAAATCGACAGTCTTCGCTTTGATCTGCTTGATGCTACCGCCCGAGCCTATGGACTGATAGTTCATGCCCACGCCCGTCTGAGTCTTATAGGCGTCAGCCCATTTGGCGTAGATCGGATAGGGGAAGGTCGCGCCCGCGCCCGTGATGTCGGCGGCGCTCCCTACTAGCGAGACGGTCCAGGCAACTAACAGGAACAGGGTCCGAGCCAGGCAAGCGCGCATCGAGTCATCCCCCCAAGAGCATGCGAAAGTAGAAGTACCGCGGCGAGCGCAGTCTAGCCTTAGCAGATGACAGATCCGTTACATCTCGCAGTCGGAGGAGCAACGCCCTGTTTCCCGCGCCCATGGACCGGGCGATCAGATGAATCCGCTAGGCGTTTCTCTGTCCAGCGAGTCAGGGCCGCCTGGTTCAGTCGTCAGCGCTGGACCTTGCCGTTCCCGACGACCGGATTGATTCAGCGATCGATTCGGCCAGCTCGCGGACCAGGTTTTCTGACTCCCCCTCCACCATTACTCGGATCACGGGCTCGGTCCCCGACGGGCGAAGCAGCACCCGGCCGCGCTCGGCCAGTCTGGCCGTTGCGCTCTGGATAGCAGCCTGGACTTGGGGACGTCGACCGGGGTCAACGCCACGCTGGATGCGGACGTTCACCAGCACTTGCGGGTAGAGCGTCAGCTCCGACACGAGGCGATCGAGAGTCGTGCCGCTCGCGCGCAGCGCGTGCAATACCTGCAGAGCGGATACAATCCCGTCGCCGGTGGTGTGCTTATCGAGGCAGATGATGTGGCCGGAGTTTTCGCCGCCGAGCTGCCAACCGAGCTCGTGCAGCTTCTCCAGCACGTACCGATCCCCTACCGACGCACGCTGGAACGGGACGTCTCGCTGGGCGAATGCCCGCTCCAAGCCGAAATTGGTCATCAGCGTGCCCACCACGCCGCCTTTGAGGGTACCGGTCTGCTGGCGATGGCGCGCGATCACAAACAGCAGCTGGTCGCCATCGTACAAGCGGCCGGACCGATCGGCCATGACCACCCGGTCACCGTCGCCGTCCAGTGCGATGCCCAGATCGGCACCGTTGTCTCTGACCGCCCGCGCCAAGGTTTGCGGTTCGGTCGCGCCGCACTCGCGATTGATGTTGAGTCCGTCGGGTTGATTGCCCACCGCGACCACGTCTGCGCCTAGCTCGTGCAACACATGGGGTGCGATGTGATAGCTGGCGCCATGAGCGCAGTCCATGACGATCTTGAGGCCGCGCAAGTCCAGATCGGTGGGAAACGTGCTCTTGCAGAACTCGATGTAGCGTCCGGCCGCGTCATTGATGCGCCGCGCCTTGCCCAGTGCCGCCGAGGGCGCCGTCACGATCGGGTCTTCCAACCTGCGCTCGATCTCCTGCTCGGTGACGTCTGGCAATTTATCGCCGCTCGCGGCAAAAAATTTGATGCCGTTGTCTTCGAACAAGTTATGCGACGCGCTGATGACGATACCCGCCTGCAGGCGCAGGGCACGGGTCAGGTAAGCGACAGCAGGGGTCGGGAGCGGCCCGCTCAGGTAGATGTCCACCCCGGCGGCCGACAATCCGGCCTGTAGGGCGGACTCCAACATGTAGCCCGAGATCCGAGTGTCCTTGCCGATCAAGACCGCGGGCGGGTCGCCGGTGGCGCCGTGGGACGAGCCACCGGTCAGAACCTTGCCAGCCGCGTATCCGAGATGCATCACGAGCTCGGGCGTAATGGGCAACTCGCCCACTTTGCCGCGCACGCCATCTGTGCCGAAATATTTTCTAGTCATCGAAGCTGAAACCCAGCTCCTCCACCGCGCCGAGGATGCGCAGTGCGTCACGCGTCTGCGCCACGTCGTGCACGCGCACGATCGCTGCGCCGCGTTGCACCGCGAGCAATGCAGCCGTGACGCTGGCGATGGCCCGCTGTTCGACCGGCTGATTGCTGATTCTACCCAAAGTGGATTTGCGCGAGAGGCCGGCGAGCACCGGCAACCCCAGGTTGGCAAGCGAGCGGAGGTTGCGCAGGAGTTCCAGGTTGTGCACGGAGCGCTTGCCGAAGCCGAAGCCGGGGTCGATCACGATGCGGTTGCGAGAAACGCCCGCAGCTTGGCACGCCGCCACGCGCTGCGCGAGGAACTCGCGTACCTCGCCCACCACGTCCTCGTAGTGCGGATCCTGCTGCATGTTTTGCGGATCGCCCTGCTTATGCATCAAGCACACGCCGCAATCTGAGGCCCGCACGGCGTCGAGTGCTCCGTCGCTCTGCAGCGCATTGATATCGTTGATCATGCTGGCACCTGCAGCCAAGGCCGCACGCATAACGGCTGGCTTGTAAGTGTCGACAGACAGCGGGCGGTCCAGCCCGCGCAGGCCTTCGAGCACGGGCAGGACGCGGTCCAGCTCCTGCCCGACGGGTACCGGTTGCGCCCCCGGTCGCGTGGACTCCCCTCCAACGTCGAGAATGTCCGCACCCTGCCGCGCAAGCTCGTTTCCATGCGTGATGGCAAGGCCCGCCTCGAGAAATCGGCCGCCGTTCGAGAACGAATCCGGCGTGACGTTGACCACGCCCATGATCAGGGGCCGGGTCAGCGCAATCGTGAAGCGGCCACAGCGAAGGTGGCCGGTGCGCGAAAGCTGAGAAGCAAGGGGCGAGGAGCTATCGCTCACCCCTCGCCCCTCATGGCTTACTTGACCTCCGCCGCGGGTGTCGAAGTCGGTGCGGGCGCAGTTGGCGAGCTGTCCGGCGGCGCAGGCGGTGGCGCCGACGGTGCCGGCTTGGGCGGGCGCGGCGGCCTGCCCGCCATGATGTCGTTGATTTGCTCGGCGTCGATCGTTTCCCACTCCAGCAGGGACTTAGCCATGACTTCGACCTTGTCCCGGTTGTCCTCGAGCAGCTTGCGCGCGAGGGCGTACTGCTGATCGATGATGCGCCGGATCTCGGCGTCCACGCTCTGCATGGTAGCCTCGGAGACGTTCTTGTGGGTGGTGATGGAGCGCCCGAGGAACACCTCCCCTTCGTCTTCGCCGTACACCATCGGACCAAGCGCGTCGGTCATGCCCCACTCCGTGACCATGCGGCGAGCCACGTCGGTGGCCTTGCGGAAGTCGTCACTGGCGCCGGTGGTCATCTGACCCATGAACAGCTCTTCTGCGATCCGGCCGCCGAACAGCACGGCGATGCGGTTGAGCAGGTAGTCCCGGTCGTAGCTGTAGCGGTCCTGCTCGGGCAGTTGCATCGTGACGCCCAGCGCTCGCCCGCGCGGGATGATGGTTACCTTGTGCACCGGGTCGCTCTTAGGCAGCGATTTCGCGATCACTGCGTGCCCCGACTCGTGATACGCGGTATTGCGGCGCTCCTCTTCGGGCATGATCATGGAGCGACGCTCCGCGCCCATGATGATCTTGTCCTTGGCCCGTTCGAAGTCGTCCATCTCGACCAGGCGCTTATTCCCGCGTGCGGCGAACAGGGCCGCCTCGTTCACCAGGTTCGCGAGGTCCGCTCCCGAAAACCCGGGGCAACCGCGGGCGATAATGTCGGCGCGCACATCAGGCGCCACCGGAACCTTGCGCATGTGGACGTTGAGGATCTGTTCACGACCCCGGATGTCGGGCAGCGGCACCACGACCTGACGGTCGAAGCGGCCCGGGCGCATCAGCGCCGGGTCGAGCACGTCGGGCCGGTTGGTGGCGGCAATCACGATCACGCCGGAGTTGCCCTCGAAGCCGTCCATTTCGACCAGCAACTGATTGAGAGTCTGCTCACGCTCGTCGTTCCCGCCGCCGAGTCCGGCGCCGCGCTGGCGGCCCACTGCGTCGATCTAGTCGATGAACACGATGCAAGGCGCGTGCTTCTTGGCCTGGTCGAACATGTCGCGCACGCGCGCCGCGCCCACGCCGACGAACATCTCGACGAAATCGGAGCCCGTGATGCTGAAAAACGGTACTCCGGCCTCCCCCGCCACGGCGCGCGCGAGCAGGGTTTTTCCCGTGCCCGGCGGGCCGACGATCAGCACTCCCTTGGGGATATGGCCGCCGAGGCGCTGGTATTTT
>JBGPPC010000097.1:0-12750 GCA_041488355.1 Gammaproteobacteria bacterium | reverse complement strand
AGCATCGCCGCCACTTGCATGGACAGCGTGCTGGCCCCGCGCGGCTTGGACGAGAACAGGCTGCCGAAGGCGGCGTCGGACAGCGCCAGCCAATCCACACCGCCGTGGTGGAAGAAGCGCTTGTCCTCGGCCCGGATCACCGCGTCGAGCAGGGCCGGCGACACCTCGGTGAGCTGCACCCACGACAGGCGGCGCCCGTGCAGATCCACGCGCAGCTCGTGGATTGGCTCTCCGTTGCGGTCGAGCAGAACACCTTCGGTGGAGATGTACTCTTGTTTGACTCTATCGTAGGTCGGGAGGGCGAAGGCCAGCGCGGGGGCGAGAAGCGCCAGCAGGAGCGAGAGCCGACCAATCACGGCGCGACGCTCACCCGAGCGTTGGGCAGCTCGCCGAACATCTCTGGCGAATACAACGCCTCCACGCGCGTCTCGGGCAGCAGGAACTCGCCGGGGTTGTTCAGGCGCAACGTGTATTCCACGGCCCACTTCCCCTTGGGTACGAAGCGGTAGTAGGCGCGAAAGGAGTCGAACTTGCGCTCCTCATATGCCGGCCACACCCAACCCTGTTTCTTCTCCCCGCCGGCGAGGATCTGCGAGTCGCGGCCTAGACCCGTGCCCAGGATGGCAGCACCGGCGGGCACCGGGTCGTTGACCACCACCCAGCTCATGTCCGATTGCGCTTCCAGCTCGAGGCGCACGCGCATCACGTCGCCGCGCGTCCACTGCCCTTTCGTCTTCTGTTCCACCGCCGACACCATGCGCGCGATCCGATAGCCGGACGAGAATGGCTCCTTGAGCGGAATCGCCGCCAGGCTCTGGACCGTGGCCCAGGGCTTGCCGGTGCCCTCCTGGGCGAGACCCAGGTTCGCTTGCCCCATCGGCCAGGAGAACAGCAGGCTGCCGCCGTCGGGTTGCCGGCTCCAGTCCAGGGCGCGTTCCTGCTTGGCCAGCTTTCCCAGCGTGACGCCGGCCACCGCTTCGGTCTCGAACTTCGCGCTGAAGCGCTCCAGCGCCAGCACGCCCCAGGCGTTGGCCACCGTCGTGTTCCAGTGGCCGCGTTGCTGGCGTCCCAGGCTGCCTCGCACCAATCGCGGCATGTCCTCGCGCCAGCTGTCCTGATCGAGCATGGACAGCAGCACCCGGTTGGCGTTCACGTCGCCGGACACCATCAGCCACCACAGATAATCGGTGCGCTCGGTTGAGAAGCCCATCGTGGTGCCTTGGAAGTTCAGCCGGGAGCGGACGATCTGCTCGGCTTGCGACATCTGCTCGTCCCGCTTGGACAGCTCCGGGGCGCGCTTGAGCAGGTCGAACCAGTCGATCACCGCCGAGGTGGGCCACAGGTTCGGCTCGATGGCGATCGAGGCCAGATCGCTGTCGCCGATTTTGCGGCCCCAGCGCGCCAGCGCTTGCAGCGCGGCCACCTTGCGCACCGAAAGGTCCGCCGCACGCCACTCGGGATCGCGTTGCACCCGGCCTTGGACGAAGCGCTCCAGCGCCGAGATCATCCGACCGCGCGACGACGCCGGCACATCCCGCCCCGACTCGCTGGCGATCGTCAAGATGTACGTGGTGAGCACGTCGCTGCCGTACTGCAGGATCGGGAAGTACTTTGCAAACCCATCGCGGTCGAGATAGGACGCCAGCGAGCCCATCACCCCGGCCCAGCGCGCGCTGTCGCGCAACGCGACAGCCTGCGATACCAGCTGCTCGAGGCAGGTATAGGGATAGCGGCTCATGTACTCCTGCACGCCGCCGAGCTCCCCTCCCAGGCTCTTGAGCAGACTGACGCGCACGCCGCCGCGTCCCGGGATCGCGTCGGAAGGAAGGGCCACCGGCAGCTCGAACGGCTTCTCCAGCTGCACGGTCGTGGCCTGGAAGGTGCGCACCGGGACAGCGGCGATGACCTTCTGCGCCACCCTTATGTTGTCGATGGAAAGCGCGCCGTCGGCGCGTTTCGCCTGCGCGGTCACTTCCCAGCGCAGTGTGTCCACGTTGACCGGCGTCTTCACGTCCCAACCCACGTCCTGCGACACACCGGGCGCGAGGCTGAGCGTGTTGGGGTTCAGCTCCTGCGTGCCGGCGCGCTTGCCGCCCGCTTCGGGATCGAGCTTCGCCCGCACTTCGATTTCGAGCGGTAGCTCTGCGGCATTGCGCACGGTGAAGCCTGCGCGAAACGCGTCCTGCTCGCGCACCAGCGGTGGCAGCCCGGAGAACAGCATCAGGTCCTGAGTAGAGCGGATCGAGCTCTCACCGGTGCCGAACAGGCCGGCCTCACCGTTGGCTACCGCCACGATCCGGAACGAGGTGAGCGAGTCGTTCAGCGGCACCTCGACCGTGGCACGGCCCTGTTCGTCGAGCTTCACGCGCGCTTTCCAGAACAGCAGAGTGTCGAACAGCTCGCGCGCGGTCCGCCTCCCGCCCCCGCCCCCGGTTTCGCGCGCCTTGCGCCCGAAGTGGCGCTTACCCACAACTTGCATGGAAGCGGTGGCCGTGTCCACTTCGATGCCCCGCCGCTGCATCATGGTGTTGAGCAATTTCCAGCTCTCGTTGGGCGCCAGCTCCAGCAACCCCTCGTCTACCGCCACCAGCGCGATCTCGGAATCCTTCGGTGCTGGCGTTCCGTCCGCGGCACGCTTGATCTCCACCGTCACCTTCGCTTTGTCGCGAACGCGGTAAACGGTCCGATCGGTGCTCACCTTCACATCCAGCTCATGCGCGCGCCAGCCCACGTTGATCTCGGACACACCCATCTTGAATGCCGGCTTGCCCAAATCCACCAACGCGGTCGGCTGCACGTCGCCCACGCGGCCGCGCACCGCGAGCACCGACACGAAGATGTTCGGGGCATGGTTGTCCCGCACCGGCACCTCCACAACCGGCGAGGTCCCCGACAGCTCGGTGACGAACGCGTCCATCACGCCTTCGCGCTCCACGGTGACCAGCGCGGTGGCCTTGCGAAACGGCATGCGCACCTGGAACACGGCCTTGTCTCCGGGCTCGTAGCGCTTCTTCTCCGGCAGCACGTCCATGCGGTCGTCGTTGGACACCTCGAACCACCACTCGCCTCCGCCCGCCACCCAGACCGAGCTGTTGGTAAACGACGTGTTGCCTCCCGGATCCGCGGCGCTGGCCTGCACGGAGATCTCGCCGGACACCGGCGAGGTGAACTCGCAGAATACTCGCCCCTTGTCGTCGCTCTCGCCTTCGCACACGCTCTGCAGGCGCTTGACCTCGGTGCCGCTCTGATAGGCGTAGAAGCCGCCCAGCAGCCGCTTGCGGTGCGAGAAGGTCTTGCGCTCGAACAGGTCCAGCTTCACCTTCACGCCCGGCATTGGTTTCCCCGTTAGGTCCAGCGCCACGGCCTGGTACTTGATCTTGTCCTTGGACAGCGCCCAGGAGTCTGGCTTCAGACCCAGCACGATCTGCGACGGCCACACTGGAATGCGCGTCGAAGAGGTCAGCACCTCGCCGTTGGGGTCGCTGTACTCGAGCTCGGCGACGATCTCCTGCGGGGCATCCTGCTTCGGAATACCGGTGATGCTGGCACGGCCGCCGCCCGCTGCGTCCAGCGTGAGCGACACGCCCTTGAGCGGCCGCGTCTGGCCGTTGGCCGCGCCCGAGTCGAGCGGGGCTTCCTCGTCCTCGTCCGAGAGCGCGTAATCGCCGCGGTACCACCGATAGCGTCGCTGCTCCTGCACGCCTTCCTTGACTGCACCCTGAGCGAAGGCGAACTCGTCGTACCCCGGGAATCTCACCGCGCGCGGCTGCACCACGCTGCGCAGTTTGACGGGCAGGAAGCTCGCGCCGCCACCGGCAAGGTAGCTGACCTGAACGCCCACCTCGACGCTGTCGGCGTCGACCAGCGGCTTCGAGGGCGGGTCGATGGCGGCGCGCATGAGCGGCACGCGGAACTCCTCGACCCGGAAGCTCCCCGACACGCGCCGCCGCCGCTCGCCGCGTTGAGTGCCGCCGAGGCTGTCTTCCACGACCACGCGATAGATCCCGGTCTTGGCCTCTTTGGGCACGTCCCAGGTGGACTCGGCGCTGTCCTTCGCGTCCCATTTCACCGGCACCTCGTACTTCTGGTCGCTGCCGACGTGCTCGATGACGATCGCGGCCGGCAGCTCGCCCCAGGGCACGAGCCGGAATCCCGCACGCGCGTGCTGCCGATAGAAGTGCTTCATGTGCAGGCTCTCGCCCGCGCGCACCAGCGTGCGATCGAACACGGTGGCCGCGATGTACGGGCCCTCGTAGCCGGGCTGGGGCAGGTTGAAGCGCCAGCGCGAGATGCCCTCGTTCCAATCCGAGAGCACGAAGCTCACGTCGCGGCCGCTGCGCGCGAATACCATGTACTGCTGGTCGTAGGCACTGAAGCAGCCGGGCAGCCGACGGCGCTCGGGCAGCTCCTTGTTAATGCGCGCGATCCCGCGCGCATCGGTGACTCCCTTCCAGTGCTCGTCGGCATCGCAGTCCTGCACCGACACCTGCGCCTTCGCCACCGACATCCCGGTGTCCAGCGCGGTGACCCACACCAGCGAGGATTCCCGGCCCTGCTTGAAGTGCACGGCGAGATTGGTCACGAGCGCCGTGGTCGATACGTGGTAGACGGGCTTGCTGTCCACGCCGGGGCTGGCGCCGGTGAGCAGCGCCTCGCCCAGCTTCGGACTGACCAGCTCTACCACGTAGAACCCGGCTTGCTTGAGCGGGATGCCCACGACCTCGAACGCCTGCGGGCCATTGGGCTTGGGGACCTTGATGGGCCGCGTTTGCTCCGATGGGCCAAACACGGACTCGGCTGCGGCGTAATAGGCCGGTGGCGGCTCGTCGCCAACCGGGTTCCCCCAGCTCACCCGCTGGGACTCGTTGACGCGTTTCATCCAGTTCACGATCTGCCGCGCATCGTTGTCGCCGATGCGCAGCACGCGGCCGGGGATGACGCCACTCGTACTCCACTGCTTGCCGCCCACCTCCGCTTCGAGGTTGCGCAGCGTCACCGGCAACATCGGTTCCGCATTCAACTCGATGATGCCGAACCTGGCCGGGAACTTGGCCAGCGGCGGTGCCACGTCGGTCCTGACGGTGAGCGGGAAGCGTTTCTGGTTGATCAGCCGCCGGCCGGCGTCGTCGCGCAAATCACCGGGGATCTCGAGCTTGAACTGCGACTGCTCGGGAAACGGCGCGGCGAACGAGACTTCATCCACCCACTCGCCTGCCTGCGTGCTGTCGGGCAGTGTGGGCTTGTACGCGTTGCCGTCGTCACCTCGAAGCCGCGTCTTCGCGGCGCTTGCGCGTGCGATCGGGGCCGAGAAACCCAAGCGCATCGCCAGAAATGGCAGGCAGTCCGCGTCACGGTTCACGCGTTCGCAAGAGAACTTGGCTGAGAACGCCTGCCGGACCTTGAACTCCAGCACCTGGTCCTGGCTGGTGGGCACCCCGCTGGCCGATTCGATCCCCTGCCCCCACACGAGCCGCAGCTCGGCGTCGCTGGGCAGCCGCCGCGCGCAGCGCAGAGTGACGACCGGGAACTTCGACTCGTCGGCGGACTTGAGCTGCTCTGCGCGCGTTCCGCGCAGCAGCTCGCGCTCGGCGATCGCTGCCACGCGGCCGTTCTTGAACAGCGCAACCAGATAGCGGTCGACGAAGTCCCTGCGATTTTCCAGCACCTGCAGCCGCTCCTCGCCCGTGACCAGCTTGACCGGGATCTTCTCGGTCACGCCCTTGACGTCGCAGTAGGCATGCTGGATCACGGAATCGAGCTGGGCCGTCGCATCCAGGCCCAGGACGAAGATCTGCTCCTCGTCCGCCAGCTCGTAGCGATAAGGTAGGTATTCGATCACGGCAGGACCGCCGGTGGTGAAGGAAAAGACTGCAGGTTCCACCGGTTCGCCGCTGTTGGTCTTCAGCTGCGGTTTGACCTTGAAGCTGCAGCGCACGCCGGCCGGCAGATCGCGCTCGAAGTCGAACACCCAGTTCTTCTGGTCCGCCCAGCGCGCGGTGCCTGTCTGCGGACATTCGATCTCGAAGGGTTCGGCCAGGAGCGGATCGCCGAAGGCGACCATGGTGTCGGAGAAGCGCGCGCTCACCTGACGCACGCCCTTGACGTCGCCCTGCGGCGAAAAGAGTTCCACCTTGGCCGCGAACCCGGGTGCGGAAAGGAAAAGCACAGCGAGCGCGAGGCCGCGTAGCGTGGCGGTCATGGAAGGTCCCCTCGGGGCGGCAGGGCCAGCGTGCTGCCGGCGCGCTAGTTTAGCAAGGAGGGGGTGAGGAATGGGCAGCAGAAGACCTACTGAACCGTATCCAGCAATTCCAGAGTAGTCGCCCCCTCCCACTCCCTCCCCCGCGAGCGGGGGAGGGTTGGGGTGGGGGAATGAAAGTCACTGGATTCCGGCCTGGCCGTTCCTCGAAACCTGCACGGTTTGCGCCGCACGGTTTTCGCCGGAATGACGGGGTTGAGTCTTCACCGTCGCGCTACTCCTTCCCGAGTTTGCCGCACACGAAGTCGAGCGTCGCCTCGCCGTGCGTGCTCGGCCGCACCAGTGAGCATAATCCCCGACGCCGGCAGCATCCTTGACCAATTGCCGCGCCGGATCGAGCATTGCAACGAGCATCACCCGGCTGCGTGGTTCGCCACGCCAATCTCCAGGCCGAGAGCGGCCTTCGTTCGCTAAAATCTACCCTTGCTTCTCTGTCGCCGAGTGACCCTGGGCGATGTAATGCAGCAATGCGGCCTTGGTCAACGCGCAGATGACTTTGCCCGCAGCTACCAAGCTCAACGCCTCCGGGACAGTCAGAAAATGTAGTGCACCGATCTCTTCGTGCACATCTGGCTGCGCGAATGCTTGTTCGAGCGCGACCCTCGCCATGAAGACTGGGAGGTTGGTCAGGAAATAGGTCGTATTCGGATTGCACTCCCCGATGAGCGCAACATGGAGCACCCGGAGGTTTGTTTCCTCCTCGGTCTCACGCCGCGCCGCCTCCTGGGCGCGCTCCCCCGCCAGCGGAAAACCCCGCGGGAACTCCAGCGATATGCGACCCTGGCGCCCCAAATCCGGAGGCGGGTAGACACCCGGGCCGGCGTTGGACGGCGCGATCGGGCGTAGGTTCTCTATCATCACCACGCGTCCATCCGCGGTCACGGGAACGATGATAGCCCCCGGTGGCTCGGCCCAGGCGGGGAGGTCGTACATCGGCCGACCGTCGTCCCGACAAACCGCCAAATGGACGATGGTGCCGTAACCCGGGTTCGCGATAACCATATCGCCATCACCGCGCTGCCATCCCGCCACCGTCTGTGGATGGTCGGCCAGGACCTCCGAAAAATATCGCAGCTTCATCCCGCTCGCTCCATCCCTATGAAAACGCCCAACGCACCTCTACCGCAGCCGGGCTCCCGCGCCAACCGTCACGTGGCCGCACGGCCGGAGTCAAAGGTACAGCGCGATTGGACACGCTTCAATCCTTGCATTCGCAGTCCGTGTCGCTCGACACGCTCCCCGATAATAATCGAACAGCGCCTGGACGACATCGTAAGCGCAGTCGTGCGATACAGCCTCCTGCGCTGCACGCAAGAGGTGGCGCATGGCCGACGCCATACTGGAGTCGAGCACCGGCCAGAGCGTGACACCCAACGCACCCGAGCCAGCGGTCATGAATGCGCGCAAGAACCCGGAGACCTCACCTGCCCCGAGATTGCTCCCCTGACCCGACACACATGCGCCCAGCAGCGTAAGCTTGTTATGGCGCAATCTCAATCGCATCGCGACGTCGTACTGAGTCATGGCGTCGTCTTCGAGCAAGAGCGCGGGCCCGAGCACACCGAACTGCGGGTAGTACACCCCATGGCCGGAATAGACAAAGAACTCCGGCCTCTGGTGGGAGATAGAGTCCAACGCTTCCCAGTTGGCTTGCCCGAGACCACTATGACTACCGATCCCATCCGGCGGTGAACCCGCCACGAAAAAGTGCTCCTTTGGCCACTCCAAGTCGACCAGTTCCTCGCAGCTTACCTCCTCGTCTCGATACAAGACCGCGCACAGATCATCCGCCTTGTCCACGCGTTGCTTCCTCAACAGATGTCGCCCGCGGTAGAGGAATGCAGAAGCGCTGACAGAATAGACCGTCGGCACGACGCTACATAGAGGCATCCCGTCCAGCCCACCAGGCAGTGCCACATGCAGCGGTACTCGGAACAGCTCGTCCGTGGGGATGAGCACCAGCAGGCATTCCTCCATGCGGACGCTCTGTTCGACCAGACTCCACCAAGGCTGGATGAGCAGCTTGAACAAGAGGTATTCATCGCGTGCCAGCGGCGCTGGAGATTCGGGCATGGCTGTGTCCATCGCCGCAAGTAGTTTCGTCTTGATGGCTTCCCAATCCAGCTGAAAGAACTGCGCCTTCCCGTCTCGAAAGACGAATGCGGCGAGCGCGTCACTTTGAGCCTCCGCGTACCTGAACAGGAAATACCGGACAACGATGAGGCGAGGGTTGTTGGCGGTAAAGATGCTCAGGTCGTGGGCTACCTCCGCGTTGTAGGGAGCGGTCGGGAGGGGGTGACGCAGCGAATGTCGCTCATACGCCGCGCGGCGCTGATCCAAGGCCGCAAATACTCTCTGCCCCGCCTCGTCCGTTTCTGCGAGCCTTCGCGATAGCACGGAACCTCTGCGGCGTTCAGCTTGTTCGGCGACGCCCGCTACAGCGGGCAGCTTGATCGGCCCGGTAGGGGGCAGCTTTGGGAGAACAACGTCCACCTGCGCCACGGCCTGCAGAAGGTCCATCAGTTCACGACTGCTCGCTTCTTCAACCCGAGCGCAGACGTCGTCGGCTCTGCTCAGCCACTCATGCTCTCCCACGCCGCGCTCTCGGAGCGCGCGAACCGCCTGACCGATGAGGCCGAGGTAGAAGGGGTAGTGACGCAGCGAGAACGATTGTTTGTACTGGGAGATCTTGACGACCCTGCGGATAGAGCGCACCGACTCGATGTGCTCCTTCTCTGCATCGGCGGAAGCGATTTGCCACGGCTCTTCTCCCAGCTCGATGCGCGCTCGCGGCGCTGCCAGCACT
Source organism: Gammaproteobacteria bacterium (assembly GCA_041488355.1). GTDB lineage: Bacteria > Pseudomonadota > Gammaproteobacteria > Burkholderiales > SHXO01 > SHXO01. The sequence continues at coordinate 3,688 of JBGPPC010000097.1, read as the reverse complement.
TCGCGCCAGCGCTGGACCGTCTCGTACTGGAACAGGTTGTCGAGCCCGAGATCGCCTCCGCGTCGCCGTCGGTCGGCGCGCAGCTCTTCCACGAGCTGTTCTAGCCGAGCGTGCGCCTCTGACAACCGTTCCGCCTGCAAGTCCATGCTCGCCAGGTTCTGGCTCGCAATGCGGCGCGCACGGTTCCCGGGCAGAAGCAAGACCTCCTCGAACAGTTCTCGCGCTAGGTGGAATCGGTCGCTTCGCCCACGCTCTCGGATGAGGAAGGCCTGATGGTTCAGCGCTTGGCCGAGCCGATATCCGTCTCCCAAGGCCCGGCATATCGTTTCCGACTTTCGAGAGAAATGACGCGACGCCTCCAGCCGCTCGTCCCGGAACGACTCCGCTATTCCCTTCTCCGAGGCGGCGCGCTTCAGCTCCAAGGCCAGATTGTGATGGAGACTGGACAGTCCACGCAGAAACTCACGATGGCCCGCCGTCAATCGACTAGCCGTCGCTGTCGTAACGGCGTCCGCCTCTGTTGGGATCCCGCGGCCTAGAGCTTCCGCTTCTGCCTTGCCGATGCACTCTCGGTACTGCGCGGCTAAGTCCACAGCGTGGGCTGCAAGCGTGCGTTCCTCGTAGTCCGCGCGTAGCCAGTTGCTGACGATGTCCGGAAAGCAATACCATAAGCCCTCCGCCTCCGCGATTTCCTTCGCGATATCGAAGTTAAGGCGTGCGTTGGAGTAGTCCGCACAGCGAAACGCGATCTTGCCGGTGCCGTCATGCCAGCGTGCGATTACATACGCGAGGAATGCACGGTCCTCCAAGCCAAGTTCGCCCGCCGCGAGCCGCTCCTTTAGCTCAGTGGCGGTCTCCCGTGATGCTCCGATGAGGTCGAGGCCCTCGGGGAGTCGCCACGTGACATCGGCGCGAATGATTCGACACCAGTAGGCGCCGACCCACTCCGCACGGGAGAGCAGATCTTGCGCGGGACGCTCTTCGTACGCGCCCAGCATCTCAAGCAGCCCTATGCACAGACCGTGAGCGAAGGGAACGTCGAAATCAGCATCGAACCTCAGGATCAGGTCACGCGCACGCCACGGCTCCAGTAATCGTGTGAGGCTTTCTGTCGCGGTGTTGGCTTCGTGTAGCTGATCCATCCGCAGTCCCTCAGCACGCGCGCCTTAGCCGGGTGAACCAGGAGGCGGCTCAGATTCGGCGAGCTTGGCGAGGGCGCGCACGACACACTCCTTGCGTTCGCGATACAGCCACTTGGCGAAGTCTGACGACAAGTCACCGTCTTTGAGACGGTTCAATAACCATAGAATGCGCTGGTTAAACGATGGACCTTGGATTTCCCCCTGGTCGATGTCCGTGTCGTACAGGTACGACTGAAACTCGGTTTCCTTCATGCACGACATGGTGACAAGGCGCAGTTGGTGGCGAGAACGTTCCCAGAGTGGCATGGTTTGGCTCGGTTGAGGCGACAGCGTCCGGCGTTCGCCGGCGGACCCTGTCGTCTCGAGCTCCCGGAGGAAGAACGACTTGAGCTTCTCGATGCCTTGCTCGCTGCTCGGGACGAAGTCGATCCACACCAGGTCCCGGATCAGAACCGGAATCTCGGAGGTATCGAGTCTCACTGGCACCACGATGGGGTCCCGTCTGGCCAAGCTCGACATCCACTCGCGCTCCACCCAGTGCGACCGTAGTGACGCGCCGGAGAACAGGACCACGACGTAGTCCGCCGCGCTCAAGCCTTCGCTCATCCGCTTGAGGAAGGACTCTCCGGGCTGGACCTCCCGTTCGTCGATCCACGGCCTCAGCCCAAGACTATCGAGGGCTGCCGCGATCTCGCTCGCGACCTGCGCGTCTTCGTGGGCGTAGCTGATGAAGATCGTCATCTGGCGGCGCTGCATAAGCTGCATCACTCCTTACAGACGTGGAACCAACCACGCCGATTGGTAACGCGAACGATGGTAGTACGAAGCAACCGGGTCCACATCCTCTCGTGCAAGGGAAGACTTAAATTCAGGTGACGGGCTATAGTCGCCTTGGCAGTCACAAGAGGCAACCAACGGCGCCCAGATCGATCCCAGCATCCCCCTGGACAACATAGAAGCGTCGTTCGCTGCGATGCTCATAAAATAATGCTATACGGGTGGCCAGAAAAGGTACATATATCTATCGTAAGGCTCGCCGGGGGTTTCTCCACCGTGCATCCCGACACTAGAGAAATCAAGCAATTGGAGCGCTCCAGCTCGCTCGAGCGCTACGTGCAGGTAAGGCGGGAGGAAGTCGCCGGCCTCGGATGGTCCTTCGCGTATTTCTTCTGCCTGCTGTGTGGCTACCTTCTCATTCGCCCCGTGCGCGACGAGATGGCGATCCGCACTGGCGCGGACAAGCTTCAGTGGCTGCTCACTGCCACCTTTCTCGCGATGCTCGCTGTGCTGCCGGTGTTCGGTTGGATCTCCTCGCGCTTTGCCAGACGCAAGTTTCTCTCCTTGATCTACCTGTTTTTCGCCGCCAACTTGATCGCCTTCTACGTGCTGTTCTCGGTGCCCATCGACCCGCTGCTCCTGGCACCCGCGTTCTTCGTATGGGTGAGCACCTTCAACATGTTCGTGGTCTCGGTGTTCTGGAGCTTCATGGCGGATCTGTTCACCACTGAACAAGCGCGTCGACTGTACGGCTTTATTGCAGCGGGCGGCACTGCCGGCGCGATCAGCGGGTCGTTGCTGGCGACCGGACTCGCGCTTGCGCTCGGCGTGCTCAACTTGCTTCTGCTATCGAGCGCGTTTCTGCTGGCCACCGTGGTTTGCATCGAACGACTCAATCGCTGGGCGCTCGCGCAGCCAGACGAGGCCGGCATGCGCGCACAGCAGCGGGGCGGTGTGATCCGGGGCAGCAGCTGGGCTGGTGTGTCGCTGGTCCTCCGATCGCCCTATCTGCTCGGAATCTGCCTGTACTTGGTGTTCTACACGGTTCTGTCCACCTTCCTCTATGGGCAACAGATGAGAATCGTGTCAGAGACGCTAAGAGACTCCGCACAGCGCACGGCGTTGTTCGCGTCGATGGACCTCGCCGTAAACCTACTGGCCCTGCCGACTCAGGTGTTCGTGTTCAACCGCTTTCTCGCCAAATTCGGAACGGCCGCAGCCCTCATGTTCCTCCCGCTTCTGTCGCTGGCGGGATTCGTGGCTCTGGGGGCTTACCCCGTTCTTCCGGTGGTGGCGGCGGTGAGTGTGCTGCGTCGCGCGGGCGAATTCGCAATCGCCAAGCCGGTCCGCGAGACGCTGTTCAACCTCCTATCACCGGAGGAAAAGTACAAGGCGAAGAATTTCATGGACACGGCGGTATACCGGGGCGGTGACATGGCAGGAGGCTGGCTGCTCACCGGGCTCAAGGCGCTCGGTCTCGGGATCGCCGGAATCGCTTTCGTAGCCGCGCCCGTGGCCGCGGCTTGGGCGGCCAACGGGCTGTGGCTCGCGCGCCGTCATCGGCGGCTGCAAGCCCTCGGGCAGGACGACGGGGCAAGTCAGCAGAGTAGCTCTCGCTACGCATAGCCTTCCTCCCCGTGCCGTGAAGTCAGCACCGGCGGGGAGTTGGAGCCCGCGTTGTTTGAGGCCGCGCGCGGTACTAGGCTTGGCTCCTTGCCGTCGAGCGTCGGCAATCGTCGCTCGCACGGCGCTTGCCGGGTCGGAATTCT
>JBGPPC010000096.1:0-12756 GCA_041488355.1 Gammaproteobacteria bacterium | reverse complement strand
GGGCCATGGCCGCCGCGCTCAGCGCAGCGGTTTTCTTGAGGGCGTCTCGGCGGCCAGCGCCATTCACAGCTTTAGGATTCTTGCTCACGATCCTCCCTCATCTCGTCGTTCGATTGTAGAGCCTCAGGTGTGTGATGGCGGTTCGGGGCGGCCCAATCACGATGCTTGTAGCGCCTCGACCACGGCCTCGGTCACTTGCGCCGTGTTGGCGCTTCCGCCCAGGTCTGCGGTTTTGATGCCGCTTGTGAGGGTGGTGGTCATAGCCGAAACGATCCGCTGCGCCAGCTCGGGCAGGCCCAGGTGATCGAGCATCAGCGCACCGCTCCAGATCTGGCCGAGCGGGTTGGCAACGCCCCGGCCCGCGATGTCCGGCGCCGAACCGTGCACAGGCTCGAACATCGACGGGTACACGCGCTCGGGATTCAGATTGGCCGAGGCGCCGATACCGATGCTGCCTGCGATGGCCGCGCCCAGATCGGTGAGAATGTCACCGAACAGGTTGCTGCCTACCACCACCCCGAAGCGTTGCGGATGTGTGACGAAGCGCGCCGATAGCGCGTCGATGTGCATCTGCTCGCTTTCTATGCCGGGATAATCCTTGGCGAGCTGCCAGAACACCTCGTCCCAGAACGGCATGCTGAAGTTTATGCCGTTGGATTTGGTTGCCGAGGTCACGCGCTTGCGGCCGGTCTTCTTGGCCAGCTCGAACGCGAAGCGGATGACGCGCTCGGTGCCCATGCGGGTGAATACATTGTTCTGAACCACCACTTCCCACGGCGTGCCGGCGTACATGCGGCCGCCCATGTTCGAGTACTCGCCTTCGTTGTTCTCGCGCACCACCACGAAGTCGATGTCCTCGGGCCCGCGCCCGGCCAGCGGCGAGGCGACTCCCGGCAGCAACTTGACCGGACGCACGCAGGCGTACTGCTGGAAGCCCCTGCGGATCGGCGCAATCAGTTCCCAGAGCGAAATATGATCGGGCACGCCTGGGAAGCCGACCGCGCCGAGGAAGATCGCGTCGAAGGCGCGGAGCTGGTCAAGACCGTCCGCCGGCATCATACGGCCGTGCTGCTGGTAGTACTCGCAGCTCCACGGGAATTCGCGGTACTTGAAACGCAACCCGCCGCGAGCCTGGGCCTCGGGTAACCGCGCGGCGGCGTCGAGCACGCGCACGCCGCACGGGACGACCTCTCTGCCGATACCGTCGCCCGGGATCAAGGCGATGTTGAACTCCTTCAAGGCCGCTTGAACCCGGACCGGATCCAGTCGACGTTCTTCATGCCATCCGGCGGGCTGATCAAGTCGGGGGAGTAGTACTTGACGTTGACCAGGGTGACCTTCCCGTCGACGTTTCGCACCGTGCCGTAGGGAACTTGCTGCACCGCTTGATGCCCCTTGCCGAGCGCCATGTCCACGGTGCCGGAGGGGGACTCGAACTTCAGGTATTCGAGCGCCGCGATGATCTGGTCGATGCTCGGGTCCTTGACCTTGTTGGCGGCCTGCGCCTTCTCGTACGCGGCCTTGACGCCGACGAAAGCCGTTGCCATGTGGTACGAGGCGTACACCGGAGAGAAGCCGTATTTGTCCCGGTAGGCCTTGTTGAGCCATTTGCTGAGCGCGTTCGATGGCGCGAACGCGCCATTGGGGCCGCGCCCGCCGAGGATGGTGCCGTCCGGAAGATCCTTGCCCAAGCGGTCGATCACGGTCTCGCCGGTGATCATGATGTTGGGCATCTTCGCGAGCAGCCCGCGTGGGCCCGCTTGCAGGATGTAGGCTTCAAGGTCGCCACCCCACAGCCCGTTCTGAATGATCTCCGCACCGCTGCCCAGCAGCGCGGAAACCTCGGCGCCGTACTGGCCGGCCCCGAGCTTGGGCCACACGATGGTGCCGATCTGGGACTGGGGCTTGAGGATCTTCATGGCCTCGGTGAAGTCGGCCCACGCGTCCTGACCCCACGCGTAGTTAGGATCGATCCCCGAGAAGGTCTTGAGGTTCGGGAAATACTCGGTGATATAGCGCGCCGCGGCCACGTTCTCCTGGGTAGCCATGGTCGTGGTGCGGAATACGTATTTGTAGCTCCCCTCCTCGAAGATCCGGTTGGTGGCGCAGTCGAACAGGACGGTGAACTTCTTCATCTCCTCGGCCACCGGCGCTACCGCGAGGCAGTCCCCGCTGGATATCACGCCGATCACCAGGTCGACGTTCTGACGGTCGACCAGATTGCGGTACTCGGTGACGACCTTGGTGGGGCCGCCCGCCTCGTCGACGTAGACCAGCTCGATGGGTCGGCCGCCGAAACCCTTCTGGCTGTAGCCAGGGATCTGGCCGCCCTGGTTGAGGGCTTCTGCCAACAGGTCGGCGGCGTTCTTCGCGGGCACACCGAAGGGCCCCGCGGCCGGACCGGACAGGAAGGTGATGACGCCTATGCGCAGCGGCTCCTGAGCCAGCGCCGCGCCGGCCGCCAGCATGGTGGAAACGAAAGCAACGGCGAGCGCGCTCAAGCTGCGCGACAACTGACGCATGAGTCTGTCCTCCCGAGAAAGTTCGATGTGGTTTGTTCGTGGCGAGAGGCCCGCGCAGAGCCGCTCACAGCAGGCATGCTCGACGCAAGACCGGTCGCCGGAATCGCCGCGATTATAGCAACTAAACCTCAGCGCAAATCCGCTAGAATGCTGTCACCTTGAGCCCGTCCCCTGTCCTCTCGGCGTCCGCTGCGGTGGCGGCGCCGCGTTTCCCACCCCCTTCAGCTTGAATATTCTGTCGCTCGAGACCTCCTCGGAATGGTGCTCCGTTGCAGTCTGGCTCGACGGCAACGCGCAGGTGCGCGAGGAGCTGGCGGGTCAGCGCCACTCCGAGCGGATCTTGCCCATGATCGATGGGTTGCTGCACGATGCTGGGATGGAGCTGGCGGCATTCGACGCCATCGCGTTTGGCGCCGGCCCGGGCTCGTTTACGGGGCTGCGCATCGCCTGCGGCGTCGCGCAGGGGCTCGCATTCGCGGCCGGTGTCCCGGTCGCCTGCGTCAGCACGCTGCTCGCGGTTGCGCAGGGCAGCGGAGCGGAGCGCGTCGTCGTGTGTCTCGATGCGCGTATGGGGGAAGTCTACTTCGGCGCTTTTCAGCGCGAAGCTGCGTCCAGCGGCGAACTCCGATGGAGCGTCACGCATCCGCCGCAGCTATGCGTGCCTTCAGCCGTCCCGCAACTGGATGGCAGCGGCTGGGTCGGGGCCGGCAACGGTTTCGCTCTCCACGGCGCGAGGCTCGCCGAGCGTTATTCCGGGTGCCTGAGCGAGACGCGGGCCGAGCTTCGTCCCCGCGCATATGACATCGCAGCGTTGGCGGTGGACATGGTGCGCGCGAAGCTTACAGTGGCGGCCGAGGATGCGGCCCCGGTGTACATTCGCGACCGTGTGGCGTTGACGGTGGACGAGCGTCGCGCGCTGAAAGCCGCGCGCGGCGCACCAGCCGAGCATTCATGAGCGCGGTGCTGTCGCAAGCGCCCGTCTTTCGGCCCATGCGGGCCGCCGACCTGGATGCGGTGCTGGAGATCGAGCAGGGGATCTACTCGCATCCATGGACGACGGGACATTTCCGCGACTCGCTGCACGCAGGCTACAGCTGTTGGGTCATGGAGTGCGGCGGCTATCTCGCCGGTTACGGCGTGTTGATGATCGGCGTCGGCGAAGCGCACCTGCTGAACCTGAGTGTGGCCGCGGACTGGCAAGGACAAGGGTTCGGCCGGAGTCTGCTGCATCATTTCATCGCTATCGCCCGGGGCTGTGAAGCGCACCGGATCTTCCTCGAGGTGCGCCCCTCCAACGAGGCAGCGCGCTGGCTGTACGCAGACACCGGCTTTCGCGAGCTTTACGTGCGGCGCGGCTACTATCCGGCCGAGGCCGGCAGCGAGGACGCGATCCTGATGGGCCTGGACCTGTGACCAACGATCGACGAGAACTGATCCTCGCAGAGCTCGGGCTGCTTCCGCTCTGGGTTCTTCGCGATCGCGCGCGTCCGCCGTCGCAGCGCGTGACGCCCGCCTCAGCTAACGAGCAGCCGCCCGCGCACGTCGACGAGCGGGAAGAGCGCGGCGCTCGGATCTTGCGGTCAGGGTGGCCCGAGCTGAAGCAGATGGTCAAGGCATGCACGGATTGCCCGTTGCACGCGGCGCGCCGCCAGAGCGTGTTCGGCGTGGGCGACGAAAACGCCGACTGGCTGTTCGTCGGCGAGGGGCCGGGCGCGGAAGAGGACGCGCGGGGCGAGCCGTTCGTGGGGCAGGCCGGGCGCCTGCTGGACAACATGCTCGCCGCGATCGGGCTCCAGCGTGGACACGACGTGTATATTGCGAATGCCGTAAAGTGCCGGCCTCCCGGCAACCGCGTGCCGGAGACGGTCGAGGTCGCGCGTTGCGAGCCCTATCTGCTGCGGCAGATCCAGCTGATCGAACCGAAGCTGATTGTCGCGCTGGGCAAGACGGCCGCTTCTAACCTGCTGCACACGGAGGCGAGCATCGGCAGCCTGCGCGGGCGGCTGCACGAATTCCGGGGCACGCCGTTGCTTGTGACGTATCACCCGGCTTATCTGCTGCGCAACCTGGCCGACAAGGCGAAGGCCTGGGAGGACCTGTGTTTCGCACGCGATGCCATGGCGAGGTTGAAAGCCGGGCAGCCCGCCTTCACTTGAGCGTTTCTGTCGCTGTCTCGCTGCTTGAGGAGAGCACGAATGAAAAGAGTTTTGATGATGCTGGCCTTGTTGGGAGTCGCCCTGGGCCTGAGCGGTTGCGGTTACAACAGCATCCAGGCGCAGGACGAGCAGGTCAAAGCTGCCTGGAGCGAGGTGATCAACCAGTACCAACGCCGGGCGGACCTGATCCCCAATCTGGTGAACACGGTGAAGGGCTACGCGCAGCAGGAGCAGGATGTTTTGCTGGGCGTCACCAACGCCCGTGCCAAGGTGGGCAGCATGCAGGTGACGCCGGAGCTGGTCAATAATCCGGAGGCGTTTGCCAAGTTCCAGCAAGCTCAGGGCGAGTTGACTTCTGCGCTCTCGCGCTTGCTGGTGGTCGTGGAGAACTATCCGCAGCTCAAGTCGGACCAGAACTTCCGCGACCTCCAGGCGCAGCTGGAAGGAACGGAAAACCGTATCACGGTCGCGCGCCAGCGCTACATCAAGACGGTGCAGGAGTACAACACGACGGTTCGGCAGTTTCCTGTCAATTTGACGGCCATGGTGTTCGGCTACAAAGCGAAGGCCAACTTCACGGTCGAGAACGAAGCGGCGATCGCCAAGCCGCCGGCGGTCGACTTCAGCAAACCGGGCGCCTCCGGGAACCAGGCGCCCGCCCCGGCAGGGGGTCAGTCGGGACCCGGCAGCAATCAGGCGCCCGCTCAGCCGGCGCCCACGCCCAAGCAGTAGCGGATGACCCTCACTGCGCCCCTGCGTAGCGCGGGGCTGCTTCTGTGTTTTCTAGTCTTCGCCGTCGCGAGCTGGGCGCAGGACCTGGTTCCTGTTCCGGCGCTGAAAGCGCGGGTGACGGACCTCACTCGAACCCTCACGCCGGAGCAGACCGCGAAGCTCGAGCAGAAGCTCGCCGCCTTCGAGTCGCGCAAAGGCAGCCAGATCGCGGTACTGATCGTTCCCACTACCCAGCCTGAAGCCATCGAGCCGTATTCGATTCGCGCAGTCGACCAGTGGAAGCTGGGTCGCAAGGGCGTGGATGACGGCGCGCTATTGCTGGTCGCCAAGGATGACCGAGCCTTGCGCATCGAGGCTGGCTACGGACTAGAGGGTGCGCTGCCGGACGCGACCGCGAATCGAATCATCGAAGAGATCATCGTCCCGCGCTTCAAGACCGGTGATTTCTATGGCGGTATCGATGCGGGTGTGGACGCCATGATCAAAGTCGTGGACGGTGAGCCACTGCCGGCACCGCAGACGCAATGGCGCAGCCCGAGCCAGGTGAACGGCGGCAACCTGCATTCTCTTTTTATCGTCGGCATGATTTTGGTCTTTGTCGTAGGCGGCATACTGCGATCCGCGGTCGGGCGCCTGCCGGCGGCCGGGCTGATCGGTGGAGTTGCGGGCGTCATCGCCTGGCTCTTGGTGAGCTCAGTGGCAGCGGCTGCAGTCGCGGGCGTTATCGCGTTCATCTTCACGCTGCTCGGTGGCGGCAGCGGGCGCGGGGGTTACGGGGGCTGGACCGGCGGTAGCGGTTACGGGGGTGGAGGCGGCTTTGGCGGTGGTGGCGGAGGTGGCTTCAGCGGCGGCGGCGGCGGTTTCGGCGGCGGTGGCGCGTCGGGCAGGTGGTGAGCGTGGATCTCAAGCGGATCTTCCGGCACCTGATCACCACCATCTGGAGCGTGCGCCGCGCATTTCCTCAATCGTCGCTGGATGCGATCACTCTTGCGATCAAGGATACGGAAGCGACGCATAAAGGCCAGGTGCGCTTCGCTGTGGAACACGCGCTCGACCTGTCACAGCTGATGTCGGGACGATCGGCGCGAGACCGTGCGCTCGAGGTCTTCGCCGAGCTTCGCGTCTGGGACACGGAGCACAACAATGGCGTGCTGATCTATCTGCTGCTGGCGGACCGTGATGTCGAGATCATCGCCGACCGCGGCGTTCACGCGCATGTGGGTCAGGGGTGGGAAACGATCTGCCGCCGCATGGAGGAACGTTTCGCGCGCGGCGAATACCAGGCCGGGGTCATAGAAGGCGTGCGCGCCGTCGGCGAGCATCTACAGCGGCACTTCCCGGCTCAGCGCAGCGGGCGCAACGAACTTCCCGATCAACCTGTGGTGTTTTGAACCAAATGGAAGCCTCAAATCTGCAGCAGTTGATCGAGCACTACGGATACCTCGCGGTGTTCATCGGCGCGCTGATCGAAGGCGAGACCATACTGGTCATGGCCGGCTTCCTGGCGCACGAGGGCTATCTGAACCTGGTCGCGGTGATAGCAGTCGCCGCCGTCGGGGGGTTTGTTGGCGATCAATTCTTCTTCGCGCTCGGCCGGTTTCGGGGGCGGGAGATTCTCGCGCGCTTTCCGAGCCTTCAGGCGCGCGCGGCACGCGTCGAGAAATTGGTGCTCCGCTATCAGAACTGGCTGATCGTGCTGATTCGCTTCATGTACGGATTGCGGGTCGCCGGGCCGATCATGCTCGGCATGACCCAGGTGTCCCACATCCGCTTCGTCGTGGTCAATCTGCTCGGCGCGATGGTCTGGGCGGTGTTGATCGGTGGCGCCGGGTACCTGTTTGGCCAAGCCGTGGGCCTGTTCCTGCACGACGCTCAGCGTTACGAGGCTTATCTGCTGGGCACGCTACTGGCGCTGGGCGTCGCCGTCTGGATCTACCGACGTTATCGTTTCGAGGCCAGGAGCAAGCGGTAAGGGGAGTGCCGCTATCGGCGCTGGCTGGCGCAGTCAGTCTTGATCATGCCCGTGTTTGCGCCACAACAAGAACATGCTGACTGCCACGATCAGGCCGAAGACGATGATAATGGAGTTGATGTTCATGCCGGAGTGGTCCATCGCCGCGTAGGCGCCGTTCATGAGTAAGATGCTCAGATTCTCGTTGAAGTTTTGCACGGCAATCGAATGCCCGGCGCCCATCAGCAGATGACCTCTGTGCTGGAGCAGGGCGTTCATGGGCACCACGAAGAATCCGCCCATCGCGCCTACGACGATCATCGTCAGCATCGCCAGCCGCCAATCGGTGATGAGCGCGATCAGCATCACGCCGAGGCCCATGAATATTCCGACCGGAAGCACTCGCACCGAGCGGTGCAGCGCCACGAACTTCGCCGCCAGCACCGCGCCGAGGGCGATGCCGACGGCGGTAACCGCCGTGAGCTGGGTGGCCTTGGACAGCGTGAAGCCCAGCGCGGGGCCGGCCCACTCGAGCACGATCAGGCGCAGGCTTGCGCCCGCGCCCCAGAACAGCGTGGTGACTGCGAGCGATACCTGACCCAGGGGGTCGCGCCAGAGCTGGGTCAGGCAGTGCCAAAAGTCCTGCAGAATGTACAGCGGCGTCTTCTTCGGCAGCTTGTGATCCAGCGCGACACGCGGAATGTACAGGTTTACCGCGGACGCAACGACATACAGCCCGAGCACGGCCAGCAATGCGTAGGCCGGTGCGGAGGTGACCCAGCTGTGATGGCGCAGGTGGGCGAAATGGGTCGCGGCGAAGTCCAGGAATTTGCCGCCGACCAGAAATCCGCCCAGGATCGCGCCAAGGATGATGGCGGCCACGGTAAGGCCTTCCATCCACCCGTTGGCCCAGACCAGCCTGTGGTGCGGGAGGTATTCGGTAAGGATGCCGTACTTCGCGGGCGAGTACATCGCAGCGCCCACGCCCACGATCCCGTAGGCGAGCAGCGGATGCAGTCCGAACAGCATGAACAGGCAGCCCACGATCTTGACCGCGTTGCCGATGAACATCACGCGGCCCTTCGGGATGGCATCCGACAGCGGGCCCACGAACGGCGCCAGCACGATATAGGAGAAGACGAAGAACACCTGCAGCACCGGCGTCTGCCAGGTTGGCGCGTGCAGGTCCTTGAGCAGACCAACCGCTGCAAAGAGAAGGGCGTTATCGGCGAGTGCGGAGAAGAACTGCGCCGCCAGGATCGTGTAGAAGCCGCGATTCATCCAGGCCGTTGGTATTGTGGTCTGTCCGTTGCATCTGTTTTTGCCTCTGCGTGGACAGGACCCTCCTCGGAGGGCGGCGACTTTATACCACGAAACCGGAAAATCCCCGGACGAAGGAGATCGTGGCGCGGTCGTGACGGGCACCTGACCCCATTTTCATCCGAGGTGAGTTAATGGCGCGGCCGATCCGGGCGACCATCCATCTCTCGGCCTTGCGCCACAATCTCGGCGTGGCCCGGCAGACAGCGCCGCAGGCGCGCCCACTCGCGGTGATCAAGGCCAACGCGTACGGCCACGGGCTGCTGCGCGTGGCCGAGGCCCTGCGGGACGCGGAAGGATTCGCGGTGCTCGACCTGGACGACGCCGTACGGCTGCGCCAGGCGGGCCACGATCGCCGCATCCTGCTGCTCGAGGGCTTCTTCGATCCGCTCGAGCTGCCTCAGGTGTCGGAGCAGGGGCTGACCGCGGTCGTGCACAGCTTAGAACAAGTTGCCATGCTGGAGCGTACGCGTTTGCAGTCGCGAATCGACGTGTTCCTCAAAGTGAACACGGGCATGAACCGTCTCGGCCTGCCTCCCGAGTCCCTTGGCGGTGCGTTCGAGCGGCTGCAGGCCTGCAGCAACACGGGCGACGTCACGCTCATGACCCACTTCGCCAACGCCGACGACCCGCGCGGAATCGAGTGGCAGCTGGAGATTTTCCGGCGCGCAGCCGCTGGCCTCGATCTACCGGTCTCGACTTCCAACTCCGCTGCATTGCTACGCTATCCCGAGTGGACTCGGGGCTGGTCTCGGCCCGGCATCATGCTCTATGGCGCTTCGCCTTTCCCGGAACAAAGCGCGGCCGGGCTGGGGCTCCTGCCAGCAATGACCTTGCAGAGCCGCATCATCGCAGTGCAGAGTCTCAAGCTCGGTGACAGCGTTGGTTACGGCGGTGCTTTCGCGGCCGAGCAGCACATGCGCATTGGGGTAGTGGCCTGCGGTTACGCGGACGGCTACCCGCGGCACGCACCTTCCGGTACTCCGGTATTGGTGAGCGGACGGCGCGCACGCACGGTGGGGCGCGTGTCAATGGACATGCTGTGCGTCGACCTCACGCATCTGCCCGATGCTGGTGTCGGTTCGCCGGTCGTGCTTTGGGGCGAAGGGATGCCGGTCGAAGAGGTGGCAGCGGCAGCCGGCACCGTCAGCTACGAATTGCTCTGTGCGCTGGCCGCGCGGGTGCCCGTCGTGGAGCTGCAATAGCCTAGATGGCCAAGCCCAAGATCATCTACAGCTGCAGCGAATGCGGCGGCCAGACGCTCAAGTGGCAAGGGCAATGCCCGCACTGCGGCGCATGGAACACGCTGGTCGAAACCATCGCGGAAAAAGCAACGGCGCGCTACCAGGGGCTGGCGGCGGCCAGCCAGGTGCAGAGCCTGGACGAGGTGCGAGCCGCCGAGGAACCGCGCCGGGAAACCGGAATCGCCGAGCTGGACCGCGTGCTGGGCGGCGGACTGGTGCGCGGCGGCGTGGCGTTGCTGGGCGGCGACCCGGGAATCGGCAAGTCCACCTTGTTGCTGCAGGCCTTGAGTCGCTTGTCGAGCAGCTGCATGGCGCTGTATGTGAGCGGCGAGGAGAGCGCGCAGCAGCTGGCTTTGCGTTCGCGCCGGCTGGGACTGGAGAGCAGCAGTCTCAACGTGCTGGCGGAGATCCAGCTGGAGAAAATCCTCGCGGTGCTGCTGGCGCAGGCGCCCGATGTTGCCGTGATCGACTCGATACAGACCGTCTACTCCGAGGCGCTGCAATCGGCGCCGGGCAGCGTCGCCCAGGTGCGCGAGTGCGCCGCCCAGCTCACGCGCTTCGCCAAGACCTCGGGCACTTCGCTGTTGTTCGTGGGACACGTCACCAAGGAGGGGGCGATCGCCGGCCCGCGCGTCCTGGAGCACATGGTGGACAGCGTGCTCTATTTCGAAGGCGACGCACATTCGAGCTTCCGCTTGGTGCGCGCGATCAAGAACCGCTTCGGCGCCGTCAACGAGCTGGGCGTGTTCGCGATGACCGACAAGGGCCTGCGCGGCGTAACCAACCCTTCGGCCTTGTTCCTCTCGCAGCACGGTGTCGAGGTCGCAGGCTCGTGCGTGCTGGTCACCCAGGAGGGGACGCGTCCGTTGCTGGTAGAGATCCAGGCGTTGGTGGACGAGTCGCACGCGCCCAATGCGCGCAGGCTCACGGTAGGGCTGGAGCAGAACCGGCTGGCGATGCTGCTGGCGGTTCTGCATCGGCATGCGGGCGTCGCCGCGTTTGACCAGGACGTATTCGTCAACGCGGTGGGTGGGGTGAAGATCGACGAACCCGCGGCCGATCTCGCCATCCTGCTCGCCATCGTGTCTTCTCTGCGCAACAAGCCGTTGCCGCCCAAGCTTGTCGTGTTCGGCGAAGTGGGATTGGCCGGTGAGGTACGACCCGTTCAACGCGGTCAGGAGCGGTTGCGCGAAGCCGCCAAGCTGGGGTTCACGCAGGCGCTGATCCCGCGCGCCAACGCGCCCAAGGGCGGCATCGACGGGCTGGAGGTCATCGCAGTGGAGCGGGTGGACGAAGCGGTGCGTTTCGTGACTCGTGATTCCTGACTCGTAATTCGTGGCAAGACGCGCAGCGTTGTGTGACTGGGACTAACCTTCACGCCATGTGGTGCTGCTGCCTGCCGGGTAGTTCGCAACTACGAGTCACGAATCACGGCAGTCCGCCGCTAGCGGAACACAAACAACGCAGCCGCCGCGACTAGCGCCACGACGCTGACGATCCAAAGCCACGTGTAGCCGCTGCGACGACCGCGGCTGCCGCGCGCGGATCTCTCGCTTCTGGAGTTGTGTCGAGCCGCGGTGGTCGCGGGGGCATCATTGCCGGCGTCTGCGCTCTGGACGGGCGCGGTGTCGGCGAAGCCAGCCAGCTCCTTGTCCATCCCCGTCATTGCGGCGAGCCGCATCGTGGCCTCGTAGGAGTCGAAGGCCTTCGCCAGCGTGAGCGCAGGTTTGTCAGGCGCGCCGTTTACCACCTTCATGCTCGCGGACTTCATCGTGAGAACTTTGTCTTGACGCCGCGTGGCGGTGGGTGCGGGCGGGGCGCCAGGCTGCGCTGCAGAGAACCCTGAAGGCTCGGCTGCACGGCCCTGCAACATCTCCTTGCAGTCCCTCAGGTCCTTGGCTACATCTGCCGCACTCTGATAGCGCTCCTCGACGTTCTTGTTGAGCGCCTTCGCCACGATCAGGTCCACGAACTCGGGCAGCTCGGGGTTGCGCGAACTTGGTGCGGTGGGCGTCGAGTTGAGGGTCTGATACATGAGGCCGTGAACGGTATCGGCCTGAAACGGCGCCTGCCCGGTCAGCATCTCGTGCAGCAGCACGCCGAGCGAGAACAGATCGGAGCGATGGTCCGCGCGCTTGCCGGCGACTTGCTCGGGCGACATGTACTTGGGCGAGCCCAGGATCATGCCGGTCATGGTCTTGACATCGTTGGTGCGCATGCGCGCGATGCCGAAGTCGGTGATCTTCACCAGGCCGTCGCGCACGACCATCACGTTGGCCGGCTTGATATCGCGATGGACGATGTGCCGCTCGTGAGCATAGGACAGGCCTTCCGCCACCTGCGAGGCGACGTCCAGCGCCTGTATCGCCGGCAGCGGGTGTCCAGCCGAGAGGATGGCGCGCAATTCGTCGCCTTCCAGCAGCTCCATCGCCATGTAGGCGACGCGGTCGCTCTTGCCGATGTCGTAGATGGTGACGATGTTGGGGTGGTTGAGTCCTCCCGCCGCGCGCGCCTCCTGGTAGAAGCGGGCCTCGTACTCGGCCAACTCGTCTTTCGGCAGGTTGAGGTTGATGGTCTTGATCGCGACTACGCGATCCAGAACGGGATCGCGTGCCTTATAGACCACGCCCATGGATCCTTGGCCCAGCTCCGCCAGGATTTCGTAGCGGCCCAGCTGGGTGATCGGCTTGGAGGCGCTCACGGCGGGGCGCTACTGCTTAGCGTGCATTCCCGCCTTGACACTGCGGAACACCGGGCCCCAGATGGGATTGCCGGCCTCCGAAGTCTTCAGCTCCAGGTCGGGTTCTATTTCCAGGGCTTTCCTGAACTCC
>JBGPPC010000095.1:0-12774 GCA_041488355.1 Gammaproteobacteria bacterium | reverse complement strand
CTGCTGGTTGAAAACGCGACGGGACCGGCGGCACGCGCCGGCATCCAGCCGGGCGATGTGATCCTGTCAGTCAACGGCACCTCGATCCACAGCGTGGATCAGCTGCGCTCGCTGGTGTCCAAGGCCGGCAAGCGCGTAGCCATCCTCGTGCAACGCGACGAGGCCCGCATCTTCGTTCCGGTCGACCTGGGCTAGTTTCACGCCAGCACACAGCGGCGCGCGGCCATCAGTCGTGCGCCGCTCTGTTTTAGGGTGCAACGCTCGCATCCTTGATCACATAGTCCGGCAGCTTCGGCGGCGCCGGGGATACGTGCAGGTACTTCACGTTGCTCAAGGGGACGACAAGCAAGGCGCCGTCGGCTTCGACCAGCAACGCCGCCCGGTCCAGTATCTTCTCCAGCCGCACGCTCACGGTCTCGTCGCTCTTCACCTGCTTGGGGAAGCTCAGCCCCATCTTCGAGCCGTCCGTGAAGTGGATCGTCATTCCGCGTTCGTCTGCCATGCTCGGTTTCTCCTCGGTTGAGTTGCAGCGTAGCCGTCAGTATGCCGTATCCGGTCTCGAACGCGCCCGGCGATAAACCGCCTCGACTTGCGTCCGTCGGCTCAAACGCACGACCGGCCGCGGGCGTTTCAGCGCCTTGCCAGCGATCCGCCGCCCTTGTTTCTAACGGGCGGCCAGGCCCAGCAGCGCAGCATCAGCACCGAAACGAGAGCGAGCCCGGCCGCGGTGAGAAACGCCGCTGGCGCCCCGACGTAGTGCCACAGCCCGCCGAACAGCACACCGGCGGGGATCGCTGCGAGCCCGAGCACCAGGTTGTACCAGCCGAACGCTGTGCCGCGCTCCTGTTCCGTGGCGAAGTCGCTGATGACGGCGCGCTCCGCGCCCTCTCCGAACCCTGCGAAGAGGCCGTATGCGACGGTGATCAGCCACAGCGCCTGCTGCCCCGGAAAGACAGCGAGCAGTGCAAAGGCGAACGCGAAGGCCGTCCAGCTGATGGCAACCACCCCACCACGGGGAACCTGGTCCGCCATGCGGCCGCCCAGCGTCGAGGTGATTGCCTTGCCGAAGGCGAGCGCAGCCCACAGCAGCAACAGTTCCACCACCGGCGCACCGCGCTCGTGCCCGAGCAGCAGGATAAAAGTCTCCGAGGCGCGAGCCAGCGTGAACACGCCGACCACCGCGAGATACCTGCGCATCCTTGCGCTCAGCGCGCTCAAGGACAACGGCGGCGGCAATGCGGCGGGAGCGACCGGCGCGGCCGGTTCTTTCACGCCGATGACCAGGGCCAGGACGGCGATGAAACCCGGAATCGCCGACAGCAGGATCATCTGCGTCAGCCCGATGTGCGACCACGTCAGTACCGTCGCCGCAATCAGGCTGCCGCCAACCGCCCCGCCATTGTCCAGCGCCCGCTGGAAGCCGTAAGCATAGCCGCGGATCTCCGGCGGGGTGGCGTCGGCTATGAGCGCGTCGCGCGGTGCGGTGCGCAGCCCCTTGCCGATGCGGTCGACGCTGCGCAGGAGCAGCACCGTTGCCCAGCTTCCCGCAAGCCCGAGCAGCGGGCGGGCGAGGTTGGACAGCAGATAACCGGCGACCGTGAGGCCCTTGCGGCGTCCACCCAACGCATCCGAACGCCGCCCGGACCACAGTTTCAGGAAGGCGGCGATCGCATCGGCCACGCCCTCGATGACACCCAGCGCCACAGGCCCGGCACCGAGCACCGTGGCCAGCAGGATCGGGATGAGCGGCACGACGATCTCGGAAGCGAGGTCGTTGAACAAGCTCACCAGGCCGAGGGCGATGACGGTGCGCGGCAGACGCATGACGATCCGAAACCAGACGCGCCGCGCCGAATGCGGCGGAGCGGAGAATATACGCTAGAATTCGCGCTTCAAGGCCGCGTCAGACTATCGCACTGCCTCGTCATCGTTGACAATATGGATGACGTGTCGTACTCCCCTTTCCAGCACTCGACGCACTCCTGAATTGCTCCTTTTCGTTCTGCAGGATGTCCATCGCATCGTTGATCGGTATCGAAAACACGTTTTGATTCGTGGTCGTGAGCTCAATCCACGCGCCCTTTGCGTTCCGATTTCGATGCGCGCGCGGCCCTGCTTGTCAGGCATAATAGTGAAGCTGTGAAATTCGTCATCGGGCAAAAATGTTGCGCCGCGTGACCCAACTCTTCAGTTTAACTCTCTGCCTGCTTGGCGCAGCCGGCGGGCTTGCGGTCGACCAAGACAGACTGGACGACGCGGCGCTTTCGGCCGGTACGTTCACCATCAATCGCGCCGATAGGGCAGCGTACTCCGAGCCCGCGCCGGTACTCGATTACCGCCAGCGGGAGAAATTTCTCCGTGGCCGACATCATTTCAATCAGAAATGGGTGGTTTTCCCTTCCCTCGGTGGCGACTGGGGTCTGGGACCGACTTTCATCGCTGACCGATGCTCGGGTTGCCACATCGGTGGCGGACGCGGCGATACCCCGAAGTCGGCGGACCAGCAACTGCTTTCGGTTCTGGTGCGCATCTCGATCCCGGGCGAAGATGAGCATGGGGGGCCGAAGCCCCATCCGAACTACGGCGACCAGATTCAGAACCAGGGCTTGATGGGGCAGGACCGCGACGCGACGTATCTGGGGGAACGGGTGCCGCCGGAAGCCAATTTATATCTCGACTGGCAAGAAGCGCCCGCCGCGTTCGCGGACGGCGAAAAAGTCACGCTGCGCAAGCCGCGGCTGCGAGTCGAGAAGCTCAATTTCGGGCCGCTCGGCCCCGAGGTGATGTATTCATTGCGGATTGCGCTGCCGACTTTCGGACTGGGACTGCTCGAGGCGGTGAGTGAGGCCGATATTCTCGCCATCGCCGAGCGACAGAAATCGCAAGGCGTCAACGGCCGTCCGAACTATGTCTGGGACGCGATCGGCAAG
This sequence comes from Gammaproteobacteria bacterium, assembly GCA_041488355.1. GTDB lineage: Bacteria > Pseudomonadota > Gammaproteobacteria > Burkholderiales > SHXO01 > SHXO01. Next base: position 9,844 of record JBGPPC010000095.1, on the reverse strand, counting down.
CGGACTGCGCTCGGCCGGTTCGGCTGGAAATCGAATCAGCCGTCGATCAAGCAGCAGATCGCCGCCGCGGCGCTTGGCGATCTGGGCGTGACGTCACCGATTTTCGACAAGGAAAATTGCCCGCCGGTGCAAGTCGATTGCGCGTATCAGCCGCCGGGCAACCAGCCAGAACTCGTCGAGGTGAACTGGGACGAATTGGAGTTCTGGACCCAGGCGCTCGCCGTGCCTGCCCGGCGCAACGTGGGCGACGCCGACTTCACGAGCGGCGAGCGCCTTTTCGTCGAGGCGAAATGCGCGGTCTGCCATGTGCCGGAGATGAGGGCCGGGGTGCTGCCGGGACTGCCGCAGATCGAGGGCCAGGTTTTTCATGCCTACACCGATCTGCTACTGCACGACATGGGCGAGGAGCTTGCCGATGGACGCCCCGACTTCAAGGCCGGAGCGCGCGACTGGCGCACCCCGCCGCTGTGGGCACTCGGCTTGTCGCAGGCCGTGAACGGAAGTACGGCGATGCTGCACGACGGCCGCGCGCGCAACCCCACCGAGGCTATCCTCTGGCACGGTGGCGAGGCGGAGAGCGCACGCGAGGCATTTCGAAACATGCCGAAGGCGGATCGGGAGGCGCTGCTTAAGTTCCTCTCCTCGATTTGAACGGCTATTGGGTTGATATGCGTCCGAGCGCTTGTTGCTGGCGCACGCAAGGCGGTCGGGCTTGGTTTGCGATCCTTGGGTTCGGAGCCCTCGCCTGGTTGCCGTTTGAAGCGGATGCCGGCACGGCGGAGGAACTGCTCGGCCGCTACGAAAAGGAAGCGCGCGCTGAAGCACCGGAATTTCGCGGCTTTTCCGCCGAGGAAGGACGGATGTTCTATTTTCAGAAGTACCCCATCCCGATTCTTGGTGAAGTCGGCTGCGTAACCTGCCATCTGCAGGACCCTCGCCGGTCCGTCATGCGCCATCGCACGAAAATCCCCTGCCGCGCGTGCCATGTCATCGACGACACCGAACACGTGGACCCGGAGAACGCCAAGAAACGGGAAATCACAGCGTTTGCTCCCGTCGCCAATCCCCGCAGATTCACCGATCCCGACCTGGTGGAGAGGTGGTTCCGATTGAACTGCAGCTACGTGCTCAAGCGTTCCTGTACGGTCGTCGAGAAGGGTAACTTGCTGACCTGGCTGCTCAGCTTTGACCGGAGTGACCTGGACAACAAACCGGAGTTGGGAAAGGAGTACGAATGGCTGCTGAAGGAATGAATCGATTCAACAGGGTTCACCGACGGTCCGGACCCGGTCGGCAATTTCTGCATCGGCATCCCGGGTGAGGCTGCTGCACCGAGTCAGAAGACCCGTCAAAAAAAGAGCCGGGGCAAGCCCGGCTCTTGAGGTCCTGGGGAGAACTCAAACTGCGGGGATGCCCGTGTAGTTGCTCTTGGCGACATACCCGTAATAGGCGTTGCTGCGTTCGCCTCCCATGGCGATGTAGTCCGCTTTGATCTGCGCGATCTGGTCCTGCGTGAAGGGCTTGTTTTCGGTGATCTTCATGTCCAGATCGTAGAGGTGCGCGGAGTTTAGGCCGAAGATCTTCTGCTTGACTTCGCTGTTCGGCCCGCCGAGTCGGGTCTTCCAGCCAAACTTCTTCATGATGTCGTCCGGGATCTCCAGGCGGCGCATGGCTTCGATCTGCCATTGCGGGCTGCCGTACCACACCGAGTCCGAGCCCCACACCACGCGCTCCGGCCCCATCAGGTTGACCAGTTGCCCGATGAACGCGGCGCAGAAGCGGGGGTTGGTCACGGCGGTGCTCGCAAACGTGCTGCCAATTTCCCCATACACGTTGTTCACGCCAAACTTCTCCGGGATGCGAGCCAGGTCGGTGGCCCACTGGACGTAGCCGGTGTCCAGAAATGCCTGCAGGTCCTTGTCCGGCTGGTCGGCGAGCCAGGGACGCAGTGCCGAGTGGTAGATGACGAAGTTCATTCCCGGCCAATCCTTGGCGGCCTTGCCCAGATCGTTCACCGTGGCGCTTTCCCAGGTGCCGGCAAACGCCTTCTCGTAGTCGCGCGGCATCAGGCCCTTGTGGATGCAGATCGTGTTGATGCCGGACTTGACGGCCTTCTCGTAGAACGGATACATCAGCTTCTCGTCGTCGAGCCGCCATGCATACTTGGACGGTCCGAAGGGGTCGCCGATGGTGTAGGACTTCCACGAAACCGGGTGCAGGGTCTCGATGGCGCGATCCACTTCGTCCATCCAGTTCGGGTACTTGGGCGTGATGATTGTGTGGCCGAGCATACGGGTTCCACCCGCCATCTTGTTCACGGCGCGGCAAGCAGTCTGGATCGCATCGTTGGAAATCAGCCACCAGGAAGGATCGTCAAAGGGCGCCCCAGACAACAGCGCCATCTTGGTGTCGCTGTCGAGGAAGATCTCCTTCAGGTAGTTGTCCATCTTGTAGCGCGACAGGGTCAGCGGCACCGACATGATGTCCGGGTTGACCTTGGCGTTGACTGCCCACTTTGTCAGACCAAGGAGGCCCTCCTGCTTGAAGTCGTCGCGGATGAAGTGGGTCTGGTCATCGAAAATGAACTGGTGGGAAAGCTGCGCCGCACGATACTTGGACATTTCCATGTCGGCGGCCTCGGCCTCGGAGACTTCCCAAACTGGGCCGAACACCTTGTTCATCGCCAGGAACGCGGTGGCCATGCCGGCGCTGCTGGCCAGAAAACGGCGGCGGTCCATGTTGTGGCGTTTGGCCTGAACGTCGGCCAATTCCTTGATCAGGCCTTCGACCTTCTTCTGGTCCTCGGTCTGGGGTAGCGGGTTGTACTCGCCGTTAGAGACGACCTGCGTCGGCACCGGCGAGCGAAACGCGACTTCGTCTGCTGGTGCGACAGTTTTCATCTCCTCGTCGCTCATATGTACGCCGATGTGTCTCTGTATTGTCATGACTCCTCCTTGCTGGGCGTTACGTTGAAATAAAGTCGCGCTAGTCTTTCGACACGACTGTTTGAAGCAAACTCAAATCGGAGGGTGGCGCCCCACCGAGTCTTCTTTCACTGCTTTTCGAACTTGTACTCGGAATCCTGCTCGACCTTGCCTTCGCAGGCTGCGGCCATATTCCGCTTGGCGTTGTTACACGCGATGTTTGCCTGGGTGAAAATGTCGTTTGGATCGCCCTTGCCTTCACAGTAGTACTCGTGCTGTTTCTTCGCGTCCTCGCAGGTGCCGCCGCGCGTATCTTTCTCCTCCGCAGCGCCAACGGTCGCGGCAAGTCCCAGGAGTAATGCGCCAATCAAGGAATGTGCTTTCACAGGCCCTCCTTTCGCGGCAGGACGTTGGCCGCGCAAGCTTTAACGGGAACAACTAGTTCTTCTTCTTGTCGTCGAACTCATACGTCTTGTCCGGCTCGACAATGCCTTCACAGGCCTCCTTGACGTTGTTCTTGGCATTCGTACAGGCGGTGCCGATCGCCACCATGCTGTCGTTCGCGGCATTGTCGGGATTGCAAAAGTATTCCATCTGGCTCTTCGCATCGTTGCAGGTGCCAACGCGAGTCTTCTTCGAATCGTCGGCGGCGGCAGAGGACAGCGCCGCGAGTACCAAAGGCAGGGCAATCAAAAAGCTGAAACGCGTCATTGGTCTCCTCCCGGGTTGAGAAATCGCAGTTAGCGACATTGCGCCGCTCCTGCATGGCCGGCGGTCGGCGAATCCTTGTTGTGGGTTGCAGGCGGCGAATTTGTTAGGGGAACAACAAAATGGCTGTAGGAAACCCCCTGGATACCCCTTATATCCGTCCACAAAGCTCGCGGATGATGACCAACGATGCACAGTCAACCATGCTCCCACCCGACGGTTTTCATGTGACACATTGTGTCGCATGCCGGCTGCCCGTGCAAGGCACTCAGCCGGGGCTATCTATCGCAGATCGAAGGCAGAGTTTGTGGACGACAGTGACGGCAGACGCCCTCGGCCGCATCGCCACTGCACTCGGCGTAGAACCGTGGGTGATTCTGGCTCAGGCGGCTGGTTACCGGTACGCCTGCTGCCTCGCAGATTTTCCTCCGACGCACCAGATCCGATCGGGCGATCGAGGTGAGCCGAGCGCCTGGCGCGCATCGGTTTGAGGCCTTTCTGCCCGAAGCTCGGCAGGCCGCTCGAAGGTTCGCTACAGTGACGGACGTCATGCGCGCCATCATCCACGTCGACATGGACGCCTTCTACGCGTCCGTGGAGCAGCGGGACAACCCGTCTTTGAAGGGCAAGCCGCTTATCGTCGGCGGGCATGCGCAGCGCGGGGTGGTCCTGGCCGCCTCCTACGAGGTGCGCCCTTTCGGCGTGCGCAGCGCGATGCCCATGGCTCGCGCGGTGAAGTTGGCGCCCCACGCCGTGGTCGTGCGGCCCCGGTTCTCCGCCTACGCGGAGGCCAGCGAGCAGGTGATCACCATCTTCGAGCGCTACACGCCGCTGGTGGAGCCGCTCTCGCTGGACGAGGCCTTCCTGGATGTGACCGCCTCTGTGGGCCTGTTCGGCGCGCCCGCGGATATCGCTCGCCGGATCCGCAGGGAGATCGCCGCCGAGCTGGGCCTGCCGGCCTCCGCGGGCATCGCTTCGGTGAAGTTCGTGGCCAAGATCGCCTCGGATCTGGCCAAGCCCAACGGCCAGCGCGAGGTGCTTGCCGATGAGACGGTGACCTTCCTGGCGGGGTTGCCTCTGTCGCGCCTGTGGGGCGTAGGCCGCAAGACCGAGGAGGAGCTGAAGCGCGCCGGGCTGAAGACGATCGGCGACGTGGCGGCATGGGACGTGGCGTGGCTGGAGGCGCGCCTCGGCTCGCAGGGGCGTCACCTATGGGAGCTGGCCCGAGGCCACGATCCCCGCGAGGTGGTGCCGGACCGCGCCGCCAAGAGCGTGGGTGCCGAGGACACCTTCGAGGACGATCTGACGGGTCTGGAGCTGCTGCGCCCTCATGTGCACTCCCAGGCGCTGCGCGTCGGCCGGCGCCTGCGCAAGGCCGGCGTCCTGGGCCGCGTGGTGCAGCTCAAGGTGAAGTTCTCGGACTTCAGCGTCATCACCCGGCGCACCACGCTGCGCTCCCCCACCGACGACGGCCAGGCCCTCTACCGGTCCGCGCTGGAACTACTGGAGCACGCGCATGGGGGCAGGCCCATCCGGCTCACCGGTGTGTCCGCGCAATCACTTGACCCGGAAGGGCCGCAGCAGCTCGGGCTTTTCTCCGCACTTCCGCCGCGCAGCGCGAAGCTCAACACCGCGCTGGACCGCATTGCCGAGCGGTTCGGCTCTAACGCCATCACCACCGCGGATCTGGCCGAGACCGGCGGAGAGGACGACGAGGACGAACAGTCGGGACGGCGCTGAGCCTGTCGCTCCCGAGAACTCGTTACACACCAGCTGACAGAGTGGCCGGGATCACGCCACCCTGAGCCCTGAACCAAGCGAGCACGTCCGTTGCGTGAAATAGCAGCGCGTCTCATGTTTCGTGGCAAACAACGTCTGCTTACGCTGGGTCTACTGTGTTCACCATAGGCCTCGCGCCTGTCCAACGCGGTCACGGTGTAGGCCGATCCTGCTGGAGGCTTCGGCGGCTTTCGTGGGGAGGGTTTTACGGATAGACTTGTGGCCCTTCCGGCGCATGGGACCACGCCAGCCGGGGCCAAGCCTGATGCTGTGGAAGTAAGCCGGCCCCTCTGAAATGTACCCGTTGCCGGTAGTTATCTCCCCGTAGTTCAATGGATAGAACGAGTGCCTCCTAAGCGCTAGATCCCGGTTCGATTCCGGGCGGGGGGACTTATCTACGAATCATAGGCTTATATGCCTTTAAGGCGTTAGCAAGAATAGTGGTTTTTCTCGCTCAGGTATCTGTTCAGGTGTCAGGTTTAATTGGAGCCTAGATCTTGCTCCGATGATCGGTTAGCCCCAGGCCAGATTACACCTCGCGAGCGGTTTCCACGCGGCGAAATTTGGCGCGTTCTATCCATTGGTGCAATGGGTAGATGAGGTACCCCTGGTCTCACAAAAAGAAGCGCGCCTCAGCGGGCGGCATCGCGCTAAGCCGCAAGGGAAGGGGTGCGCCGGTGGCGCAGATGTCGCCGCACTGCGTAGATGACTCTACCGTCGCGCGTTTGGCCCGTCAGTCAGTCGCCCGCTGACCGTGTAGTAGGACGGTCCCTCGCCGTGTCGTAAGACGATGACTATATCTAGACGGCGAGCCACTCCACCGCGCCGATAGGCGCCATTGGCGAACGGCATGTCCCGACCCGAAGCGATAGTTCACGACCGTCTGCTACCGGGAATTTTGAGCTTCCCTTCGTCTCATGCCCCCTTGGGTGGTCCGCCGCATTGGGACAGGCGCCCGAGCTGGTCGCCCTGAGCTGACTGCCCAGCTCCCATGCTCGGGCTCGCCTTCGACCAGCCCCTCCACGCACGCCAACCCGACATCCCGCGTGAGCCTCCCTTGCGAAGCGTGATACGGTCGGAATTCCTATCCCTCCTCAACCCGTGTGTTGAAGAAATCCGCTGATCGGCGTGGCATGCATGCCTGCCCCCGTCGCTTTCGTCGCTCGCGCCACCAATCCCGGGACAGGCTCGCCAGCTTCGAGACGCAGTTCCGCCGGCACGATCTCCGGCTGCAGATTCGCATCCGCCAGCACGCGCGCGAGGTACTGACGCGTATGGCTGTAGCGCCCGTGCGGGCTGATGGAGTACCCCGCATCGGACCCGGCGCCGATCAATTCCTCCACCGTGAAGATGAGTCGTCCGCCGGGACGTAGCGCGTTCGCTGCAGCCACGACAACGCCCTGGAGCAGTCCAAAATACACGAGGGTGTCTGCCGACACAATCACATCGAACGCCCCAGGGGAGTCGAGCAGATAGGCGGTCAATTCACGTTTGACCAGCTCGTCGTAGACGTTCCTGGCCTGGGCTTGAGCCAGCATACGCGCGGACAGGTCGACCCCTACCAGTCGGCGCGCATACGGCGCGATCAGCGGTCCGCACAAGCCCGTGCCGCATCCGGCATCGAGCACATCGAGGCTCTTCGACGCCTCGACATCCGTGTCCGCCAGCATCCCCGCGACCAGCGACGGGGCGCGGTACATCAGCTTGGCGAGCTTGGCATCGAAACTGCCGGCGAAGCTGTCGAATGTCGCTTCCACGAACGCGTCCGATGCCCGTGCCGGGACATCGCGACCGGAGCACGCCGCGATCATATGCCGGGCAATGGGATGGTCCGGCTCTTCCTTGAGCCATTCTTCGAAGATTCCCACCGCTTCGTCGACCTGGCCGAGGGTGCAGTGCGCCAGCGCCAGCAGTCTCCGAGCCTCGGCGTGCTTCGGCCTGAACGTGATGACCTTACAGAAGCAGACCACCGCTTCGTGCGTCCGCTTCTGGCTGTTCAGCAGGATGCCCAGGTTGGTGTACGCGTCCGAGTGGTCGGGGCTCACGCGAATGGCGGCTCGATAGGCCGCTTCCGCTTCGATCACTTTGCCTTGCGCCCTCAGGAGGACACCGAGATTGTTGTGGGCATTGGCATGATCCGGATCGAGCGCAATCGCGTGCTGACATGCGACGATCGCCTCGTCCAGCCTGAGTCGATCCCGCAGGACGATCCCCAGATTGCTGTACCAGTCCGCCCGATCGGGCTCGAGCTCGAGACTCCTCTCGATCAGCGTGACGGCCTGCTCGCTCCGCCCCTCCTGATGAGCGAGCACCCCTGAGTAGTGCACCGCGGCGGGATAGTCGGGCGCCACCTCGAGGATTCTGTGGTATATGTCACCCGCAGCCACCCACTGGTCGTTCTGCTGTAGCCGGATCGCGATCGATATCGCCTCGTCCAGGCTGACGGCGCGGTCCGTTGTCGTCGACGGCTCCATACTGCGTATCAACCGCGCACTCGTGCGGCTCGTGACACCAGCGCTCCGGTTACCCTTCCTTGTTGCTCTTGATGTCGTACTTGAAATGGAGTCCGACATCCAGTGATCCGTCTTTCTTCTGCGGCCTGTATTCCAAATCGACCTTGGCGAACTGAAGCGCAACGTTCTCCGCGGTGAACTTCGTATCTCCGGAAACGCTCGGATTGACGCTGGTGATGAGGATGTCGTTCATCTTGATGATCAGGAACTCCCGCTGGCCCTTGCCGGCCTTACGCACCGTGATGGTCGCTTCTTTGATGTGCTCACCGGTCGCGCACGCTTTCATCAGAATCGGCGACGCCTTGTCGATGTGATGAGTAAAGGCAAAATCGTTGAAACTCGCTTTGCCCGCACCGCCGCCGCCACCGGCGACGATGGAACCGCTCTGCGAAACTCCCCAAGACCACGAGAGCACCTCGACCTCGTCTTTGTGCTTGATGTCGAGCGACTCACCCTTGATGTCCCCGATCTTCGCAAAAATGTCTGATGCCATAACAATGCTCCATGTCATCCTCGTCGATCGTCGACGACGATTGACCAGTATAGTCCTCGAACGCTGGGATTGCAGGACGCGCCAATCTCCCCACCCGTGTCATCCGCGCTGAAATGTCACCGGAGCGGGGGGTTACAAACTCGCTCATGGCCTTGTCCCGATCGTGCAGAACCGCCAGGGCCATCTGGAGACCTATCGGGCGCTCGCCTGCGAGGGCGCGGCCGATAGGCGCCCCGGAGCGCCTGTCGCAGTCGCTCGGCGGGCCGGTGGACGGCACGATGGCCGAGTACATGGTCCCTGTCCGAGGAAGGGGTCGTGAAGGTGCCCGCGCACCTCGATGACGAGCAAGCGGCTTGCCTTCCGTGCGCCGCTCTCACTGCATGGAGCGCTGTCGTCACCCATGACAACCTCGGCCCGAGCTCGCGGGTGCTGGTGCAGGGCACCGGCGGCGTGGCGTTGTTCGCGTTGCAATTCGCGAAACTGCGCGGCGCGCACGTCACCGTCATCTCGTCCAGCGACGAGAAAATCGCCAAAGCGAAGGCACTGGGCGCGGACGCTTCAATCAACTACTTGAAGACTCCCGAGTGGTACAAGGCGACCCGCGAGATCACCGCCGGGCGTGGCTACGACCATATCGTCGAGCTGGGCGGCGAGAAGATGCTGCCGCAGTCGCTGCGCTGCATCCGGCCAGGCGGGACGCTGTCCATCATCGGCGTGCTGTCGGGGGGCATGTTGTCGGCCCAGCTCGGGCTCGTGGTCACGCGCCAGGTACGTCTGCAGGGCATCACCATCGGCAACCGCGACGGCTTCGAATCGATGCTGCGCGCCATAGCCCACCACAAGCTGCAACCCGTCGTGGACAGGATCTTCCCCTTCGAGCAGCTCAAGGAAGCCATGGCCTACCTCAAGAGCGGCGCCCATTTCGGCAAGATCTGCATCCGGCACTGAGCGTGGACCGCAAGGAATTCTTGCAGCTTCTCGCTTTGTCGTTTCGTCGAACGGATTCGAATGGAGGTATTTCCCATGACGAACATGGCCCATCTGACGTTGCATTCAATGAAACACAAGGTGTCTCCAGCCGAGTGGAAAGCCCGGGTGGACCTCGCTGCATGCTATCGGCTTGTGGCGCACTACGACATGTCGGACATGATGGCCAATCACATCTCGGCCGCGGTGCCGGACCAGGAGAACGCGTTCCTGATCAATGCCTACGGGATGCTCTACGAAGACATCACCGCGTCCAGCCTGATCAAGATCGATGTGGACGGAAACATTCTGAGCAGGCTGGACTTTGGAGACCTGAACTACGGCATCAACCAAGCGGGGTATGTGATCCACGGCGCGATCCATCGTGCGCGACATGACATCGCCTGCGTGATCCACACCCATACCTGGGCCGGGATGGCCTTGTCCGCGCTCGATTGCGG
>JBGPPC010000094.1:0-12806 GCA_041488355.1 Gammaproteobacteria bacterium | reverse complement strand
GAGGCCAGCGACACATTCCAAAAGAACGTCGGTGCACGGCTCGGCGTCACCACCAACGGTACAGCGAACGGGTATGGCGGGGGCAACGTGAAGGTCATCCCGGGCGGTAACGTGAGCAGCTTGGGTGTGCAAACGGGCCAGACGCAGACCTATCCCCAGAGCTACTTCCCGGATGCCTTCAGTGTGAACCTCCCCGCCGCCGCCATCGCTGGGAATCCGGCCGGCACGTTTGGCTACTCGATCTTCAACGCCGCCGCGACCCGCTTCCTGAACCTGGAGATCAGTGCGCTGCAGTCCGACGGCAAAGGCAAGGTGATTTCGAGCCCGCGTGTGATTACTGCGGACAACGTCGAAGCCAACATCGAACAGGGAACCGAGATTCCCTATCAGCAGGCTAGTAGCAGCGGCGCGACTGCCATATCGTTCCGCAAGGCGACCTTGAGCCTCAAAGTCAAGCCGCAAATTACGCCGGATGACAACGTGTACATGATCCTGGATGTGCACAAGGACTCCAGGGGCACGGACACCGTGGCTGGACCGGCCATCGACACCAAGCAGGTGACGACCCAGGTCCTGGTGGAAAACGGCGGAACCGTGAGCATCGGTGGAATCTATATCCAAGATATGCAAAAAACGATCAACAAGGTGCCGTTGCTCGGAGACATCCCGATTCTCGGCATGTTCTTCAGACAGGAGTCCAACCAAAATAACCGGACGGAGCTGCTGATCTTCGTTACCCCTAAGATCATGCGTGACAACCTGACCAATCGCTGATAGACGGGTTTACCGGAGCGCGGCCGAACCACTCCGCGCCTCGCATCAGCCCCCCCTGCGCCGCGGCTCGCCCGCGGCGCAGGCGTTTTTCACAGATCCATTTGCTAGAATGCGGGCATGCATGCAGCCCGTGACGATCAAGATCAGAACTCGCGTAGCGCAGGTGCGTTCGTCCCGGGCAGCATCTTCCTGGTCGGGATGATGGGGGCAGGCAAGACCTCGGTAGGCAAGGTCTTGGCCCGGCACCTGGGCAAGACGTTTCATGACTCCGACCTCGTGATCGAGACCCGTACCGGGGTCAAAATTCCCGTCATCTTCGAGCTGGAGGGAGAGCCGGGCTTCCGCGCGCGCGAGGCGGCAGTGATAGCTGAGTTGACCGCGCTCAAAGATATCGTCCTCGCGACCGGCGGCGGAGTTGTGCTCGACCCGCGCAATCGCGAACTGCTGAAGGCGAATGGCACCGTGGTCTATCTCCGCGCTTCGGTCAGCGAGCTATGGAACCGCACACGGCACGACCGCAACCGACCGCTGCTGCGTACCACCGACCCGCACGCTCGCCTGTGCGAGCTGCACGCGCAACGCGACCCGCTGTACCGCGAGGTGGCGGACATCACCATGGAGACTGGGAGTCAGAGCCTCAAGACGCTTGTCGCGAAGTTGGAGCAGCGGCTCGAGCGCGCGCAACATCCGGTCTCCTTGCCGCCGCGGGACGACGTATGAAATCACCCCAGATGTCAACGGTTCATGTCGAGCTGAGTGAACGCAGCTACCCGATCCGCATCGGGCGCGGCCTGCTCGCGCAGCCCGAACTGCTGTTACCTCACCTCGAGCAAAAACGTGTTGTGATCGTGACCAATCCCGTGGTTGGCGACCTTTATCTTGCCCGGTTGTCTGCCGGACTGACGGCGTTGGACGTCGCCGTAGTGCCCGTTATCGTCCCCGACGGCGAGGGCCAGAAGTCCTGGGAGACGCTCAACACCATCTTCGACCGACTGCTTGCCCATCGCATCGAGCGCAAGACGACGCTCATCGCTCTCGGTGGCGGCGTGATTGGCGATCTGACCGGGTTCGCCGCCGCCGTGTACTTGCGAGGGGTACCTTTCATCCAGGTCCCGACCACGTTGTTGGCGCAGGTGGACTCTTCGGTGGGCGGCAAGACCGGGATCAACCATCCGCTCGGGAAGAACATGATCGGTGCCTTCTATCAGCCCAGACTGGTGCTGGCTGACACCGACACGCTCGCTACTCTGCCCGACCGCGAACTGTCGGCCGGCCTGGCAGAGGTGATCAAGTACGGTCTGATCCGCGATCCTGCGTTCTTCGCCTGGCTGGAGTCCAACATCGAAGAGTTGCTTGCGCGCCAACCCGAGGCATTAGCGTATGCCGTCAGACGCTCTTGCGAATTGAAGGCGGAAATCGTTAGCGCTGACGAAAGGGAGTCGGGGGTGCGCGCGCTCCTGAATCTTGGGCATACATTCGGTCATGCGATCGAGGCTGGCCTGGGGTTCGGCGCTTGGCTGCACGGTGAAGCGGTGGCAGCAGGCAGCGTGCTCGCGTCGCGGCTGTCGCAGCGCATGGGGTGGTTACGGGAAGACGATGTCGAGCGGATCGTCGCTCTATTTCGAAGAGCGAAGCTGCCGACCGACGCCCCAGGCCTTGGCGTGCGCCGCTATCTGGACCTGATGGGCCTGGACAAGAAAGTCGAGCACGGGCGACTGCGCCTCGTTCTGTTGCAACGGCTTGGCTCCGCTCTCGTGACCGCGGACTTTCCGCGCGATTTGCTCGAGAGCGTGCTGGAAGCTCCCGTGTCTGCGCAAACGCCAGCAGACAGGACCGCGCGCGCTTGATTCGCGCTCGCCTGACGAATCGAACCGTCCTGGGCGTATGGAAGCCGCTCGACACGCTCAAGTGTGCTCGCGCTCTGGCTCCATAGGCTGGTCATGGGGCCCTGCGCATGCTTGAGCTGGCCGCATATGCCGTCTCCCCCCAGGCTTCGCGCGGACGTCGCATCGTCGAGGACCCGCCCGCATTGCGCAATGAGTTTCAGCGCGACCGGGATCGCATCATTCACTCCACCGCCTTTCGCCGCCTCGAGTACAAGACCCAGGTCTTCGTCAACCACGAGGGTGATCACTTCCGCACCCGGTTGACCCACAGTCTGGAGGTGGCGCAGATCGCTCGCTCGATCGCGCGTACCCTCCGGCTCAACGAGGATCTGACGGAAGCGATCGCGTTGGCCCATGATCTTGGCCACACTCCGTTTGGCCACGCCGGTCAGGACGCGCTCAACGAGTGCATGCGAGGACAAGGCGGCTTCGAGCACAACCTGCAGTCCCTGCGCGTCGTCGATCTGCTCGAGCAGCGCTATGCCGCCTTCGACGGCCTCAATCTGTGCTTCGAGTCGCGGGAGGGCATCCTCAAGCATTGTTCCGTGAAGCAGGCTGAGCAACTGGGTGAGGTGGGCGAACGCTTTTTGAAAAAACATCGGCCGTCGCTGGAAGCCCAGTTGGCGAATCTCGCGGACGAGATCGCTTACAACAACCACGACGTGGATGACGGATTGCGCTCAGGGCTGCTGCGCCTCGACCAATTGCAGTCCATTGCGATCTTCAGGCGCGAACTCGAAGGCGTGCTGGATCGGTTTCCCCACCTCGCAGAACGCCGCCTCATTCACGAAACCATTCGGCGCATCGTTAACGCGCTGGTGACTGACCTTACCCGTCGGAGCCTGGCAAATATCGACCAGATCCGGCCGCAGACCCTTGAAGAGGTGCGTGCGGCCCCGCAGCTGATTGACTTCAGCCCCGAGATCCGACGCGAGCAGCAGGAACTAAAGGATTTTCTGTCTGCGAACCTATACCGCCACTATCAAGTAAATCGAGCGGCAGCCAAGGCCCGTCGCATCGTCCGGGAATTGTTTCAGGCTTTTAGCGAGGAGCCGCGCCTGCTTCCACCCGAGTTCCAGGAGCAACATCAGCGTGACGGCGCGCGGGCAATCGCTGACTACGTCGCCGGGATGACGGACCGCTACGCCGTCCGCGAGCACCGGCGCCTGTTCGCAGTCGAGGAGGGCTGATCGGGGCAGGGGGTGTCCGCTGCGGGCGCAGTGGTTTCCTGTTGAAGCCGGATGTCCCTGACGGTAAACTAAAAATCTTGCGCCTCAGACTTGTAACAATTCCGTCGCCCTAGACGCCAACGCCCAGCCCGCCGGCCGCGTGTGTGCCGGGCAGGTTGCGGCTGGGGCTGGTTTGTCCGGTTCGTTGGATGGTTTTAGCGTCCGCCACGAACTCGCGGCGGAGGAGGCGTGCAGGTGAGTCATATCCAGTTGCCCGAGCCCCAAGGTCTGTACGATCCGGCCCACGAGCACGATGCTTGTGGCGTCGGCTTCATCGCGCACATCAAGGCCCAAAAGAGCCACGCCATCATCGAGCAGGGCCTCCAGATTCTCAAGAACCTCACCCATCGGGGCGCCACTGGCGCCGACCCCTTGGCCGGGGATGGGGCGGGGATCCTGATTCAGATTCCGGACCAGTTCTTTCGGGAGGAGTTGGCCCCGCACGGCGTCGCCCTGCCCCCGCTGGGAGAGTACGGCGTGGGGATGGTTTTCCTACCTCAGGAGCCGGCCTCGCGCCTGGCGTGTGAGTACGAGATCGAGCGCGCGATTAAGGATGAAGGCCAGGTACTGCTGGGCTGGCGGGACGTGCCGCGCGACAGTTCCGGCTTGGGCGAGTCGGTCAAGAAGATCGAGCCGGTTATTCGCCAGGTCTTCGTCGGCCGCGGTGCCGGGGTGACGGTCACCGACGCTCTAGAGCGCAAGCTCTACATCATCCGGAAGGCCTCCGGCCACGCCATCCAGGCGCTCAAGCTGGCGCACGGCAAGGAATACTACGTGCCCTCCATGTCGGCGCGGACCATCGTGTACAAAGGCATGCTCCTGGCCGCGCAGGTAGGGACCTACTACAAGGACCTCCAGGACCCGCGGGTGGTCTCCGCCTTGGCGCTGGTGCATCAACGCTTCTCCACCAATACCTTCCCCACCTGGGACCTCGCGCACCCGTTCCGCCTCATCGCGCATAACGGCGAGATCAATACCTTGCGCGGGAACGTGAACTGGATTCGGGCGCGTCAAGGGGCGATCTCGAGCCCGATATTGGGCAAGGATCTCGACAAGCTGTGGCCGCTCATCTACGACGGTCAGTCCGATTCGGCCTCGTTCGACAACGCGCTGGAACTGCTCCTCATGGGAGGGTACTCGATTGCCCACGCCATGATGATGCTCATCCCCGAGGCGTGGGAAGCGCACACGCTGATGGACCCGACCCGCCGTGCGTTCTACGAGTATCACGCGTCGATCATGGAGCCATGGGACGGTCCCGCCGCCATCGCGTTTACCGATGGCCGCCAAATTGGGGCAACGCTCGATCGAAACGGGCTTCGGCCAGCGCGTTACGTGGTCACCGACGACGATTTGGTTGTCATGGCGTCGGAAACCGGCGTACTGCCCATCCCGGAGGAGCGCATCACGAAGAAGTGGCGTCTGCAGCCGGGCAAGATGTTCCTGGTCGACCTCGAGGCTGGCCGGATCATCGACGACAAGGAGTTGAAGGACGCATTGGCCAGCGCCAAGCCTTACCGCGAATGGATCGAGCGCATCCGCATCAAGCTCGACGACCTGCCGGAGCCGAAGGAGCGGCGCGCGCCGTCGGCCGAAGCCCTGCTCGACCGGCAACAAGCGTTCGGTTACACCCAGGAGGACATCAAATTCATCCTGACACCCGTCGCCATCAACGGCGAGGAGCCGGTAGGCTCGATGGGCAACGACTCGCCCTTGGCCGTGCTCTCGCACAAAAACAAGACGCTGTATCACTATTTCAAGCAGCTGTTCGCGCAGGTCACCAATCCTCCTATCGATCCGATCCGCGAAGAGCTCGTGACCAGCGTGGTGAGCTTCATCGGCCCGAAACCGAACCTGCTCGGCATCGATGAAGTAAACCCGCCCCTGCGTCTGGAGGTGAGCCAGCCGGTGCTCGATTTCGAGCAGATGGAAACCATCCGTCACATCGAGTACTACACCAAAGGGAAGTTCAAGTCTTGCGAACTGGACATCACCTATCCCGTCGCTTGGGGCAAGCAAGCGATCGAGGCCAGGCTCGCCAACCTCTGCGCCCAGGCGGAGGATGCGGTCCGTAGCGGGTACACGATACTGATCATCTCGGACCGCAGGATGGATCGCACGCGCGTTGCGATCCCGGCCTTGCTGGCGCAATCCGCTATCCACCAGCATCTGGTGAACAAGGGGCTTCGTACCAGCACGGGCCTGGTGGTTGAGACCGGTTCGGCGCGGGAGGTACACCACTTCGCCTTGCTCGGCGGCTATGGTGCGGAGGCTGTCCATCCCTACCTCGCCTTCGAGACCGTCATCGCCATGACCCGCGGCGGGCAGCTGGGCGAGCTCGATTACAAGAAGGCGTGCAAGCATTTTGTCAAGGCGATCGGCAAGGGCCTGCGCAAAGTCATGTCGAAGGTGGGCATCTCCACGTACATGTCCTACACCGGCTCGCAGATCTTCGAGGCGGTGGGGCTGTCCAGGGCGTTGGTCGACAAGTACTTCACCGGCACCACGTCGAATATCGAAGGGATCGGCGTGTTCGAGCTGGCGGAAGAAGCGCTGCGCATTCACCAGGCCGCGTACAGCGATGACCCGGTCCTGGATGGCGATTTGGACGCAGGTGGCGAGTACGCGTTCCGCGTGCGTGGCGAGGAGCACATGTGGACGCCCGACGCTATCGCCAAGCTGCAGCACTCTACCCGCAATAACAGCTACGCCACGTACAAAGAGTACGCGCAGATCATCAACGATCAGTCCCAGCGCCACATGACGCTGCGCGGGCTGTTCGAGTTCAAGTTCGATCAGTGCGCGCCGGTGCCCATCGAAGAGGTCGAACCGGCAAAGGAGATCGTCAAACGCTTTGCGACCGGCGCCATGTCGCTGGGTTCGATCTCCACCGAAGCGCACACCAACCTCGCGATCGCCATGAACCGCATCGGCGGTAAGTCCAACACCGGCGAGGGCGGAGAGGATCGCCGCCGCTTCGCGCCTATCAAGGCTGGGGAGACTCTCGCGTCCCGCATTGGTCGCGACCGTATTGAGCGCGACATCGCCCTCAAGGAAGGCGACTCGCTCAAGTCCAAGATCAAACAAGTGGCCTCGGGCCGATTCGGCGTCACCGCCGAGTACTTGGCCTCCGCCGAGCAGCTTCAGATCAAGATTGCACAAGGCGCTAAGCCGGGTGAAGGCGGTCAGCTCCCGGGGCGCAAAGTGTCCGAATACATCGCCGAGCTCCGTTACTCGACGCCGGGCGTGGAGCTGATCTCTCCACCGCCGCACCACGACATCTATTCGATCGAGGACATCGCGCAGCTCATCCACGACCTCAAGAACGCCAACCCGCAGGCTTCGGTCAGTGTGAAACTGGTGTCGGAGGTGGGTGTGGGTACGGTCGCTGCAGGCGTGTCGAAGGCCAAGTCCGACCACGTCACGATCGCCGGCCACGATGGTGGGACAGGCGCGAGCCCCTGGTCATCGATCAAGCATGCTGGCACGCCTTGGGAGCTGGGGCTGGCCGAGACGCAACAGACGCTGGTGTTGAACCGGCTGCGCGGACGCATCGCGGTCCAGGTGGACGGCCAGATGAAGACGGGGCGCGACGTGGTGATCGGTGCCATGCTTGGAGCAGACGAGTTCGGCTTCGCCACCGCTCCGCTGGTGGTCAGCGGCTGCATCATGATGCGCAAGTGTCATCTCAACACTTGTCCGGTGGGGGTCGCTACCCAGGATCCTGTGCTGCGCAGGCGATTCCACGGCCAACCCGAGCACGTGATCAACTACTTCTTCTTCGTCGCCGAGGAGGCGCGCGAGTTGATGGCCAAGCTCGGCGTGCGCCGGCTCAACGATCTCATCGGCCGCTCCGATCTGCTCGAGATGAAGCAGGGCATCGAGCACTGGAAAGCGAAAGGCCTGGACTACTCCCGCATCTTCTACCAGCCGAAGGCCGGGCCCGAGGTCGCACGTTACAACTGCGAGAAGCAGGACCATGGTCTCGACAAGGCGCTCGACCATCGACTGATCGAGCTGGCGTTGCCCGCCATCGAGCGCAAGCAGAAGGTCGCGATCGACATCCCGATCCGCAACATCAATCGGACCGCGGGGACGATGCTCTCGCACGAGATCGCGAAGCGCTACGGCCACGATGGGCTGCCGGACGACACCATCCATATCCGCCTGGCAGGTTCGGCCGGGCAAAGCTTCGGCGCGTTCCTCGCAAAAGGCATCACGCTGGATCTGGTCGGCGAGACCAACGACTATTGCGGGAAGGGGTTGTCAGGTGGTCGTATCTCGGTGCAGCCGAGCCCGAAGTTCCGCGGCGAGCCCACCGAGAACATCATCACCGGCAATGTCGTGCTGTACGGCGCGATTTGCGGTGAGGCTTACTTTCGCGGTGTGGCGGGCGAGCGCTTCGCAGTGCGCAACTCGGGCGCGCTGGCGGTAGTCGAGGGGGTGGGCGATCACGGCTGCGAATACATGACCGGCGGAGCAGTGGCGGTTCTGGGTCAGACCGGCCGCAACTTCGCGGCGGGGATGTCGGGCGGCGTCGCCTATGTGCTGGACGTCGACGGACAGTTCGCCAAGAGGTGCAACACCGCGATGGTCGAACTACTGCCCGTGTACGCGGAAGCCGAGCAGGAGGGCAAGGTTGCTCGAGAGATCTGGCACATGGGGCGGTCGGACGAGGCCATTCTCCGGCAATTGATCGAGAAGCACGCGCACTACACTGGAAGCCAGCGCGCGCGCCTGATCTTGAACGACTGGGCCGACTACCGCGCCAAGTTCGTCAAGGTCTTCCCGAATGAGTACAAGCGCGCGCTGAGCGAGCTTGCAGCCAAGGGGCGGAAACTCGCCGCGTAAGGACAGTTGGCACCGCCATGGGGAAAGTAACTGGATTTCTGGAGTACCAGCGGCTCGCGGAGGCGAGCGAACCGAAAGAGGAACGCGTCAAGCACTGGCGCGAGTTCGTCCATCATTTAAGCGACGACGAAGCGAAGGTCCAGGGCGCGCGTTGTATGGATTGCGGCATCCCGTTCTGCATGACCGGGTGTCCGATCAACAACATCATCCCGGACTGGAACGACCTGGTCTTCAAGCAGAACTGGCAGCAGGCGTTAGCCACGCTGCATTCGACCAACAACTTTCCGGAGTTCACCGGCCGCGTCTGCCCGGCACCGTGCGAGGAAGCCTGCACGCTGAACATCAACAACGATCCGGTCGGGATCAAGTCCATCGAGCATGCCATCATCGACAAAGGCTGGAAGATGGGCTGGATCGCGCCCCAGCCGCCCGAGCACAAGACCGGCAAGCGCGTGGCGGTGATCGGTTCTGGGCCGGCCGGCTTGGCATGCTCCCAGCAGCTCGCGCGCGCCGGCCATGCCGTGGTGCTGTTCGAAAAGAACGATCGCATCGGGGGCCTGTTGCGCTACGGCATCCCTGACTTCAAGATGGAGAAGTGGCTGATCGACCGGCGCATCGAGCAGATGCAGCTTGATGGCGTCGAGTTTCGTCCCGGCGTCTGCGTCGGTACGGATAAGAGCTTGCCTATCGGCGTGACCAATCTCGCGACGAAGTTCGTAGCAGCGCAAGACCTGCTCGCAGAGTTCGACGCGGTGGTGGTGTCAGGTGGCGCCGAGCATCCGCGCGACCTGCCAATCCCGGGCCGTGACCTGGGCGGAATCCACTATGCGATGGAGTTTCTGCCGCTGCAAAACCGGCGCGTGGCGGGCGACAGTGGTGTTGTAGAGCTGTTCGCCAGCGGCAAGCACGTCGTGGTCATCGGCGGCGGCGATACCGGCTCCGACTGCGTTGGTACCTCCAACCGGCACGGGGCCAAGTCCGTCAGCCAATTCGAGTTGTTGCCACAACCACCCGACATCAAGAACAACCCGGTCTGGCCCTATTGGCCCGCCAAGCTGAGAACCTCGTCCTCGCACGAGGAAGGTGCGAACCGCGATTGGGCGGTGAGCACCAAGATGTTCAAGGGCGAGAACGGAAAGGTGAAGACGCTGGTGGCCTGCCGCGTCGAATGGAAAAAGGATCCAGTCAGCGGCCAGATGAAGATGCAAGAGGTCGCGGGCTCCGAATTCGACATGCCGGCTGATCTGGTGCTGCTGGCCATGGGGTTCTTGAGTCCCGTGCATCCGGGGCTGCTCGACGAGCTCGGCGTGGAGTACGACGCGCGTGGTAACGCCAAGGCCGCTACCGACGGGCCCGGCTGCTATCGGACCTCGCAGCCAAAGGTGTTCGCGGCCGGCGATATGCGGCGTGGTCAGTCGCTGGTGGTCTGGGCCATCCGCGAGGGGCGCCAATGCGCACGCGCGGTCGACGAATTCCTGATGGGGTCCTCCGAGTTGCCGCGGTAGTCTCACTGGAAAGCGAAGGCCGACGACCGCGCTTCTCTAGCTTTCCCGGTCCGCGTTCGCTGAGCTCGAGGTACTGTATGCGCTCTCGACGAATGCGCCGCCCTCAAAATCTCGGCGTGTTCCCGACTTCTGATTCCTTGCTCGCGTGACTCGCCCCAAGAACGATACCTTGTTGTGCGCGCTGCTGCGCGAGCCCACGCCCTACACGCCGATCTGGGTCATGCGTCAGGCCGGCCGCTACCTGCCCGAGTACAACCAGACGCGTGCACGCGCCGGTGATTTCCTGGCGCTGTGCAGGAACCCCGATCTCGCTACCGAGGTGACGCTGCAGCCTTTGGCACGATTTCCTCTCGATGCGGCGATCCTGTTCTCCGACATCCTCACGGTGCCCGACGCGATGGGACTGGGCTTGTACTTCGAAGAGGGCGAAGGCCCGCGGTTCGAACGGCCGCTGCGCGAGGAGTGGGAGGTGCGCGATCTCACCGTGCCCGACCCGTACGATCGCCTGCGCTACGTGCTGGACGCGTGCGCGCAGATCCGCCGTGCGCTCAACGGCGAGGTGCCGCTGATCGGTTTCTCCGGTAGTCCGTTCACCCTCGCCTGCTACATGATCGAGGGCCGCGGCAGCCAGGACTTCGTCGAAACCAAACGCATGTTGTACACCCGACCCGACCTCCTGCACCGCATCCTCGACCTGAACGCGCAAGCGGTGGCAGCTTATCTCGAGGCCCAGATCCAGAGCGGGGTTCAGGCCGTGATGCTGTTCGACACCTGGGGCGGTGCGCTGTCTCATGCTGCGTTCCATGAGTTCTCCCTGCCTTACCTGAAAGCGGTGCTCGCACAGTTGCCACGCAGCCACGACGGTCAGATCGTGCCGCGGACGGTGTTCACCAAGGGCGGTGGTCTGTGGCTGGAAAGCCTCGCCGACGCCGGCGCAGATTGCCTAGGGGTAGATTGGACGGTGGATCTGGCTGCCGCGCGCAGACGCGTCGGCAACAAGGTCGCGCTGCAGGGCAATCTCGATCCGGGCGTACTGTTTGCGCCGCCCGAGGTTGTGCGCAAAGAGGCGGCGAAAGTCCTGGCTGCCTATGGCGCCGGGGATGGTCACGTGTTCAATCTCGGTCATGGAATTTCGCGGCTGACGCCACCGGACCATGTTTCCGTGCTGGTAGACGCGGTGCACGACCTGAGCCGGCCGTACCACCAGGAGTGAGCGCGTCATAACTCGCCCGAGGCGTTGATGCAGCTGGTCCGGGTCGCGCTCGACGTTCCTGTGCCCACCTTGTTCGACTATCGTCTCGAGCATGCCGCTCGCGAACTGATCGGCGCGCGTGTGCTGGTTCCTTTCGGCCGCGGCCAGCGTGCCGGTATCATTCTCGAGGTTGGTGGCGAGTCCGAAGTTCCGCTCGAACGCATCAAGCCCGTCGCGCACGTGTTCGAGAGCGAGCACCGGATAGCCCCCGACGTGCTGCGGCTGATGCGGTTCGCCAGTCGTTACTACCACCACCCCATCGGGCAGGTCGTCATGGGCGCGCTGCCCCAGGCTTTGCGTCGCGCGCACCCATCTCGGGATGCCCAGGCGCGCGTTACGCTGACCGCCGTGGCGCTGGCCGCCGATTGGTCGACGCTCCCTCCCCGCGCTGTGGTTCGGCGCCGTGTACTCGAGCATCTCCGCGCTCACGGCCCCTGCGCGCCTGCGCTGCTGCGGTCACTCGCCTCGACTGCGTCGCGTGCGGTCCGGGATCTGAAGGCGGACGGGTGGATTGGGTTGGAGGCGAGTACGTCGCGCGCCCTCGACAACGCCATCCCCCTCGCGGTGGCCCCGGGTCCCAGGTTGACCGCGGACCAAGCCAAAGCCGCGGACGCGATCGCCGCGACATTAGGCCGATTTGCAGCCTGGCTGCTGCTGGGAGTGACCGGCAGCGGAAAGACCGAGGTGTATCTGCAGTTGATCGAGCCTGTTTTGGCGGGCGGTGGACAGGTGCTGGTCCTCGTGCCGGAGATCAACCTCACGCCCCAGCTGGAATCCCGGCTTGTCGCGAGGTTCCCGAAGGCCGTGCTGGCGAGCCTGCACAGCGGTATCCCGGAGGCCGAGCGCCTGCGTCGTTGGCGCGCGGCGGAGTCGGGGCAGGCGAGTATCTTGATTGGTACTCGATTGTCCGTGTTCACGCCGCTGCCGCGGCTCGGCCTGATCGTTGTAGATGAGGAACACGACGCCTCGCTGAAGCAGCAGGAAGGTCTGCGCTACTCGGCGCGAGATCTGGCGGTGCTGCGAGCAAAACATCGCCAGGTGCCGGTAGTGCTGGGATCAGCCACGCCATCTTTGGAGAGCTATGCTAAGGCCCTGACGGGCCACTATCGCTTGACCCAACTGTCCGGGCGGGTGAACTCCCAGTTACCGTCTATCCTTTGCGTGGACACCCGCGGCTTGCGTTTGCGCGACGGGTTGTCGCCGGCGCTGATCGATGCCCTCGCGAGGACGCTCGAGGCCGGCGAGCAAAGTCTCGTGTTCATCAACCGCCGCGGTTACGCCCCAGCGTTGCTGTGCTTCGCCTGCGGGT
>JBGPPC010000093.1:0-12912 GCA_041488355.1 Gammaproteobacteria bacterium | reverse complement strand
TGTGATACCAGGCGATGTGGTGTGCAGCAGCTACCGCTGGCAGCTCCCCGAGGCGCATCAACGCCAGCTCGGGTTTCTCCAACAGCGTGACCAGCGCTTGCGCACCCCAGTATTTGAGCGTCGCGACGTCGCGTTGCAGGCGCCAGGCGCTGCTCGATGCCAACAGCATCCCCGCCGCACGTCCAGGGCAGCCCGCCATGGCAATCTGCCCGCGCGCTCGCCCGGCGCCGACTACTGCGAGTCGGTATGCCGAACTGTCTCCATTCATTTCGTGTCTCCCCCCGAGAGCCGCTTTGGCCCGGGAAGAGCAACGGTATCAGGCGAGAGGGGGCGAACGCAACGAAAAGTACTCGAAGCGCCTCGCCGATGCCGTGGCCGAGCAACAGTGTCTGCCGACAACGACGGAGCCGACACGCTACGACCTGATGCCGGCGGCAGGCAGCGGCGCCCGGCTGGCTGAGGCCACTGGCCGTATCGGGCGCTACGTCCCCGGTAGGGGCTTGACCCACGGGACAACTCCGCCGATGCGGGCCGACGCTGCAACGCCTTACGGGCTATGCAAGAATCCGCGTGGACGGACCGGAAAGGAGGCTCGAAAAGCTCGTTTTCTGTATAGTCGAATCCCGGTGTAATATGCGCGCCACGCCACTGTCACTTGCCCGAGGTATATCGATGCACGTTCCCCCGCCCCCCGGGGCCGAAGAATCCGTGTTCAGGACTGCTGTAGAGCGCAACCGGCCGAGTATCTTCGACAAGTGTCTGCGGTACACGCAGGCGGACGACACCAAGGCGCTCGGGATCTACCCCTATTTTCGTCTGATCGAGACCGGGCAGGATACCGAAGTCGTTGTCGACGGCCACAAGATGCTGATGCTCGGCTCGAACTCGTACCTCGAGCTGACGACGCATCCCAAGGTCAAGGAACGCGCGATCGAAGCGATCCGGCGCTACGGCACGGGCTGCGCGGGGTCGCGCTTCCTCAACGGAACGCTGCCCATTCACCTTGAGCTGGAGCAGCGTCTGGCGGACCTCGTCGGGAAGGAGGCCGCTCTGGTCTTCAGCACCGGCTACCAGACCAACACCGGCGTGCTGTCCTGCTTGGTCCAGCGCGGCGAGTACATTCTCTCCGACAAGCTGAACCACGCCTGTATCGTGGACGGAGCTCAGCTCTCCCCGGGCACGATGGTTCGCTATAACCACAACGATATGCGAGACCTCGAGCGGCGCCTGGCCGATCTGCCGGCCTCCGCCGGCAAGCTGATCGTTTCAGACGGGGTCTTCTCGATGGAGGGAGATATCTGCGAGCTTCCCGGGATGGTGAGGCTGGCACGTAAGTATGGCGCACAGATCATGCTCGACGACGCGCACTCGATCGGCCTGCTCGGTCCGGGCGGAGCCGGAACCGCGGCGCACTTCGATCTGACGGACGATGTCGACCTGATCATGGGGACCTTCTCCAAGTCGCTGGCGGCGATCGGCGGCTTCATCGCGTCCTCCGAGCGGGTCATCAACTATCTCAAGCACCACTCACGCCCGTTTATCTTCGCAGCCTCGGCGGCACCGGCCAGTGTCGCCGCTGTGCTCGCGGCGCTCGACATCATGCGCGACGAGCCGGAGCGGATCGAGCGGCTGTGGGAGAACACCCGCTTCATGAAACAGGGACTCGACGCATTGGGCTTCGACACCGGGGCGTCCCAAACCCCGGTCATCCCGATCGTCGTCGGTGAACTGGAGCGCTGCTTCAAAGTGTGGCGCTGGCTGCACGACCAGGGGATATTCATCAACCCTGTGGTACCACCCGCCGTACCTCCGGGACGCACGCTGGTGAGGATCTCGCTCACCGCTGGCCACACGCGCTCGCAGCTCACCTGGGCGCTGGACAAACTAGCCGAGGCGGGACGCAAGTTCGGGCTGGTTGGGTAAGGCCTTGGCCGACGGCTTAACCGTACGGCCGGCCGCTTCGCCGGGAGACATCGAGCAGTACATCCGCTTCCCGTTCGAGATATACCGCGGATTTCCGCACTGGGTTCCACCGCTGTTGATGGAGCGGCGCGATTTCCTCAATCCGCGTAAGAATCCTGTCTACGAATACGCTGAGATCCAGCCTTTCCTTGCCCGGCGCGGGTCGAAAGTCGTGGGAACGATCACCGCGCTCAAGAATACTCGCTTTGGCGAATACCACCCGCGCGATGGAAACATCGGCTTTTTCGGGCTGTACGAATGCGAACGCGACGAAGACACATCGCAGGCGCTGTTCTCCGCCGCGGCTGACTGGCTCGACGCGCGCGGATTGTCTGTCATGCGCGGGCCCACCAATTTCACCACTAATGACGTGCTCGGATTGTTGATAGAGGGGTTCGAAGAAGATCCCGCGATTCTGATGCCCTACAATCCGCCGTACTATGCAGATCAGTTCGAAGCGTTCGGGCTGTCCAAGGTGAAGGATCTGTTCGCCTTCGAAGTCAGAGCAGACGCCTACAAGGGAGAGCTCGAAGCGCTCGCGCGCAAGGTACTCCACCGCGGCCGCGTGAAGGTGCGCCCCGTCGACCTGAAACACTGGCATGAGGAGCTGGCGTTCGTTCGTCACTGCTACAACGAGGCGTGGGCGGACAACTGGGGGTTCGTGCCCTGGACCGATCGCGAGCTCGCCGTCCTGGCGAAGGAGCTGAAGCCGCTGATCGATCCACGCTTCGCCCTGGTGGGCGAGGTGGACGGGAAGTCCGCCGCGATCCTGATTGCAGTGCCCGACGCTAACGAGGCGCTCAAGCTCGCCCGCGGCAGTCTGTTTCCGTTCGGCCTGATCAAGATCCTGTGGCGAATCAAGGTCAGAGGATGTGAGCGGATGCGCGTGCTTGCGCTCGGCGTGCTGCCCGAGTACCGGCGGCTGGGACTGGATGGACTCCTCATCCAGCGAACCATAGCGAACGGCATCCCGCTCGGGTATCGGCGCGCCGAGGTAGGCTGGATCCTGGAGGACAACGAGGCGATCTTACAGCCGCTCACCCATATCAATGCCCGCCGCACCAAGGTGTACCGAGTCTACGATCGGGCCCTCTAGGGATCGCCTTCCAGGTCGCTCGGGCTCGCGGCAATCGAGCCGCGTCGGTTCAGTCCATTCGGCAACGCTCTTCGGGGGAGGAGGCATCCGATGCTGCAGCATTGGGGGGCTCGCGCGGGCAGGCCGACAATCCCGCTGGCACCACGCTGACGCATGCGCGCTCTGGTAACTGGCGGACAAGGGTTCGTCGGCTCGCACCTGTGTGCACGTCTCGTCGCGCGGGGAGATGGTGTTCGCGTCCTCGCGCGCGCGTCGAGCAACCTTGCGAATCTCGCCGGGATCGATGTCGACGTCGTGCGCGGGGACGTAACCGAGCCTGAGAGTCTGCGCTCCGCGGTGGCCGGGTGCGATGTGGTCTTCCACGTCGCCGGAGCGCTGAAGGGACTGCGGGAGCAGGACCTATACCGCGTCAATGCAGACGGGACGCGAAACCTCCTGGCTGCTGCGGCCGACGCACAACCTCGTCCCTCGCGTTTCGTTTATGTCTCCAGCCTCGCCGCCGCGGGCCCCAGCCCTGGAGGCAAGGCACCTCGCACCGAAGCGATGCCCCTCCAGCCACTGACGTGGTACGGGCACAGCAAGCTGGCGGGCGAGAACGCCGTCCGCGGCACCGCGGGCCTCGATTGGACGATAGTCCGCCCCCCGATCGTCTTCGGCCCTCGCGAGCGCGACGTGCTCGGCTATTTTCGCATCGCGCGTCGCGGCTTCCTGCCGGTGGTCGGGTTCTCCGACCGCCACTACTCTCTGCTCTACGTGGACGACCTCGTCGACGGGCTGATACGCGCTGCGGCGGCGCCTGCCGCGGTGGGCCAGGTCTACTTCCTCGCCGGACCCGAAGTCGTCAGTTGGGTGGAGCTCGGCCAGTTGATCGCCTCTGCACTCGGCGTCGCGGGCAGACCTCTGCGCCTGCCGGAGTTCGTCGCGGCGGCCGCTGGCCGAATCGCCGATCTATACGCGCTTGCGCGCGGCCAGCCGGAGATCTTCAGCTCACAGAAAGTGATCGAGATGCTGGCGCCGGCGTGGGTCTGCAGCGCGGACAAGGCCGCGCGCGACTTCGGTTGGCGCGCGTCAACACCGCTGCCCGACGCGTTAGCGACGACCGCGCGCTGGTACCGCGAACATGGCTGGCTCTGACACACTCCGCTTTCCGTTCGGCCTGAGCGAGCCGCTCGGCGCATTTCGTCTGCTCGACGCCGTCATCGCGGGTTACTTGGCTGTGGCCAGTGTCCCGCTGGCGTTGGGCGCAACCCGCGGCGCGCCGGGCTGCGCGCAGCAGTTGCTGGTGAATCTCGCCGCGCTCGCCGGCCTTGTACTCGTCTGCTCCCTCTCGCGCCGGTCGCGATGGTGGTTTCTGGTGCTGTTGCGCCTGTCCTATGGGCCGCTGCTGTACGCGGTGTTGTATCGGCAGACGGCGACGATCTGGCCGGTGCTCTACGAGCAGCCCTTCGATGCGTGGCTGGTGCGTATCGAGACGTTGCTATGGGGCACCCAGCCCTCGGCTGCGTTCGCCCAGCACCTGCCCTGGCGGTGGCTGTCGGAGCTTTTCTGCAGCGCCTACTACGCGTACTATTTTTTCACGCCCGCAATGTTGTTCACCGTTGTCCTGACGCGCGGCTACGCGACGGCCGAGCGCGTGATCTTCACCGCGACGCTTTGCTTCTGCATCTGCTACGCGCTGTTCTGGCTCTTCCCGACCGAGGCACCCCACTACTGGTTCCCGCCGCACTCCGGCCCACAGCTGTACCAAGGCTACGTCTTCAACCACCTGCTGTTCCTGTTTACCTCCGGCGGCGAAGTACCGGCGGGCGCCTTCCCTTCGTCTCACCTGGCCGTGGCAACCGTATTGACGATCCAGGCTCACCGCTTCGCCCCGCGATTGTTCCCGTTCATGCTGGCGGTCACGGTGCTGATGTGCCCGGCCGTCGTCTACCTGAGGGCGCACTACGCCGTCGACGTTCCCGCGGGAATCCTGATGGGGCTCCTGATCACCGCCATCACGGATCGCATTCCGCTCGCGGGGACAAGCCGCAGGTCGCCTGCGTAAAGGACAAGCCCGCGCTGCACCGACGCTCGACTACTCGGCTGATTCCGCCTCGCGCCCTCGCCTGCTCGCTCCCGCCTGCTTCCGGATCTCGTCGAAGAGCAGGTCCAGACCGAACTCGAAAACGGCGTCGAGCGTGCTGGCCCGCAGGAACCGGGCGACTGCCGCCACGCGCGGAAAGCGTTGCCGGTCGCTGAAAGTCTCCAGTTTCACCGGCGTAGCATCGGGTTCCTGTGACCGGCTTGCGATTTCCGCAAGGCCCGCGCCGCTCGCGTAGTAGCCAATCAAGCGGAACAGCCGCGCCGAGTGTACGGCGTCGAAGCCGGCTTCATCCAGCGCATCCAGGATGCGCTCATAGAGCGCAAAGGCCGCCTCGGTATTGAAGCGGCGCACCGCCAGCAGCACGAACGCATGCGGGTGCCGGATGGCGATCTGACGGTATGACCGGACGAATACGCGCAGGCGCTCGAGTGGCGGCATCGATCCCGGCGACGGGAGCTCCGCCTCTGCCAGCAGGCGCTCCATCACCCCATCCAGCAGTTCGCCCTTGCTCGGGAAGTGGTGGTACAGGGCCATGGCTTCGACGCCCAGCGCTGCACCCAGCCTGCGCATCGAGAGCCCGTCGAGCCCTTTCGCGTCGATCTCGCCCAGCGCTGCTGTCACGATAGCCTCGCGGTTGAGCGGCGCGCGCGCGGGTATCGCTCGGCTCCGAGATGTCCGTGGTCCAGGTGAGGTCGGCATAGCCGCACTTTACACCGTAAGTCCCTAAAGCTGCTACGGCACCGGCTTCATACCCATCCCGCCGCTCCGACGATCGCACCGACCAGGATCAAGATCAGCAAGTGAACGCGCGTGCGCCAGACCAGCAGGGCCGCCCCCACGGTGAGCAACACATGTAACCGGCCCGGTGTCTCCGCGGCGAGAATCCAGCCGGTGGAAAACATCAGCGCGATGACGATCGGGGCCATGCCCGCCTTGAACGCCTGCACCGCGCGCCAGTCGCGCCGCGCGTGGCCCCAACGGGCCACCACCAGCGCAAGCGTAGTGGACGGCAACATGATGCCGAACAGCGTCGCGCCCGCGCCCAGCAATCCCGCCGCCTGGTAGCCCATCACAGCAACGAATAGAACGTTGGGGCCGGGCGAGGCCTGCGCGATCGCGATCGATGCGTTGAACTGTGCGTCCGTGAGCAGCCCCATCTGTCCGACCATCACGCGATGCATGTCCGGGACCACCGTGATCGCGCCGCCAATCGCCAGAAATGACAGCAGCAGAAAGTGGCCGAGCAGCGCCAGCCAATCGACCCCGGCATGCATCCTAGGTACCGCTCTTTCCCTCCCCCGCGCGCGGGGGAGAGCCTGTCCCGGACTCGATCCGGGAGTTGGGGACGGGGGTGGCATCCGACACATCCGGCCGCAGCCGCCTCCACGCGTAGGCACAGGCCAGCGCGCCGAGCCCGACGAGCACCCATGCCAATGGCCAGCGCAGCAGTGCAACGCTCACGAACGCAAACACGACCAGCGTCAGGCAGACCGGGAGGCCCATCGGGTTAACGCGCAGCGCGGCCGCCAGTTTGAATCCCGTGCCTACGATCAGCCCGGCAGCGACCGCTCCCATGCCCTTGAGCGCGCCTGCGACCGCGGGATGCAGCGCATACTCGGAATAGACAGCGGTGACCGCCAGTACGATAACAAGCGGCACGGCCATCATGCCGGCGAGCGCCGCGAAGGCGCCACGCCATCCGAAAAAGCGGTCGCCGATCATCAGTGCCACGTTGCACACGTTGGGGCCGGGTAGCACCTGGCCGACGGCGAGGATCTCCACGAACTCCTCTTTCGTGAGCCAGCGCCTTTGCTCGCACAGCACGCGCTGCGCCACGGCCAGCACGCCGCCGAACCCCTGCAGCGCAAGCAGAGTGAAAGCGACGAACAGATCCCGAGGGGAGCCGGGGCGAGCCAGTTGAACGGATTCTTTGCTCATGAGCGAAGGAACGACTTGCTCAATCTTACCGCGACGGCCCCTCGCTGCTATCATCGCGTCGGGGTGCACGCTGAAATGAACGGCTTACGAGGAGAGGCGAGCCATGACGACCATGGTCGGAGAAGGCCGCTTCCGCTATGAGGTAGCGGGAGATTGGGGCAAGCTGCCGGACGGATGGCAGTTGAACGACGTCGCCGCCGTGGCGGTCGACAAGCAGGATCGGGTCTACGTCTTCAACCGCGGCGCGCACCCGATGGTCGTGTTCGACCGCGAAGGCAACTTTCTGCGCTCCTGGGGGGAAGGCGTCTTCGCCCGTGCGCATGGCGTGCACATCGGGCCGGACGAAAACCTCTACTGCACCGACGACGGCGATCACACCGTCCGCAAGTGCACGCTCGACGGCAAGGTATTGCTCACCATCGGGATCCCCGGCAAGCCCGCGCCCTACATGGCCGGTGAGCCATTCCACCGCTGCACCCATACTGCGCTCTCTCCCCGCGGCGATATCTACGTCTCGGATGGATACGGCAACGCGCGCGTGCACAAATATTCGCCCGACGGGAAGCTCCTTCTGAGCTGGGGTGAACCAGGGTGCGATCCCGGCCAGTTCAACATTCCGCACAACATCTGCGCCGACGCAGACGGTTGGGTCTACGTCGCGGACCGTGAGAACCATCGCGTCCAGATATTCGACGGCAGCGGCAAATACGAGACGCAGTGGAACAACATGCACCGCCCGTGTGGGCTGTGCGCGGAGACTGGCCGCGATCCGCTCTTCTACATCGGCGAGCTCGGACCAACGATGCCCGTCAATCGCCAGGTCCCGAACCTGGGACCGCGCATCAGCATCGTGACCCACGAAGGAAAACTGCTGGGTCGCCTCGGCGACATCCACGCAGGCACGCAGCTCGATCAATTCATCGCGCCGCACGGGCTCGCGACCGACTCGAGAGGCGACCTTTACGTCGGGGAAGTTTCTTACACCGCCTGGTCGCAGGTCTACCCGGATTCCGAACCGCCGCACGGGCTGCGCAGCCTGCGCAAGCTTGTGCGCGTGGGCTGACGCGATTCATCGAGGTGCGCGTCCCCTCCGCACACGCGCGGAGGGGACGCGGGGGCGACGATCTCCGGCGGGCACGAGACGTGCTCCGTCGCTCGATCATGCCGTCTCCCACCTTTCTCGCCCGCACGCTCCGGAGCCATCTCGCGCTGGCTGCCCTGCTCTGCGCACCGCACGCCGTTGCGCAGTCGCCGGTCGCGCTGGAAGTGTCGGCCACCGATCCCGAGCCCCAGGCCGCCCTGCAGCGCGGCGAGACATTCTATGCGCGCGTGGCCTATCAAAGCGATCGGCCCTTGCGCATCCGTATCCAGGGTCTGCGTCAAGGCAGGCAGGTCCCGACGATGACCAACCCTGCTCCCCGCTCCAACCCTCCCAGCGGCGAAACCATCGTCTGGCTCGCCTCCGACCGGCCGGCCACAACGGACGAAATTCTGGTCACGGCCGAGGATGAGGCAACCGGAAAAGTCGTCGCGCAGGTTTCAGTGCCAGTGAACCTGGAGTGGACCGGAAATCCCGCCACCACACCCCGGCAGGTAGCAGACTGGGCGCGCACCATGAGCCAGGCCCAGCAGCAATCGATCTCGCAGGACATGCGCACGTATGGCGAGGGCGGCGGGTTGATGAGCACACTGTTGGACCTGGTCATCAGGTTTTCGCTGCCAGGTTACATCGTTGCTCAAATCTGGTCGCTCAGACGCCTCGAGGGCAGCTGGCGCAAGGCGGCATGGGTTCCTGCATTCGTGATGGGCGCGGCGCTGCTTTTCAGTCTGTTCGCGCTGTCGCGCGGCAGCAACCTCTGGCCGATCTGGCTGATTCTGCTGGCCCCGCTTGCGCTGATCTGGCTGGCGGTCCTGATGCTCCTTCATCGCTCGACTGCAAGAGCGTAGCCGCTACCGCCTGCTCGCGCTTTGCTGTTTCGAAACGCGAGTTCGGTTTAGGATTCGGCTTTTGAGGAGCGCCCATGATCATCACGTCCTTCTACGCCGGCTTGCTGGCGCTGTGGTTCCTAGTTCTCAGCGTTCGAGTGGTCCAGCACCGGCAAGGCGGTATCACGCTAGGCGACGGTGGCGATCCGCGTATGCTCCGATTGATTCGAGGGCATGCAAACTTCGCGGAGTACGTGCCACTGATCCTGTTGTTGATGGCGCTGCTGGAGCTCGGTCACACTTCGCGCTATCTGCTGCACGCGGCAGGCATTACTTTGTTGGTCGCGCGCCTGCTGCACGGTTACGCGCTAAGCTTCACTCAGAAGTTCCGATTCGGCCGCTTCTATGGCGCAGGGCTGACATTCCTCGTGCTGCTGGTGTGCGGCGTCTTGTGCGTGTGGCAAGGCGTCCACGGACTCACATTGACCTAACCAAGGATCAAACCATGGATCTTCACATCGAGAACCGCCGCGCGCTGATCGTCGGCTCAACCGCTGGAATCGGCTTCGCCATCGCCCACGGCCTCGCCGCCGAAGGAGCGCAGGTTACTATCACCGGTCGCACGCAGACAGCGATCGACGCGGCACTGGCACGCCTTCGCGGCTCGGTACCCGGCGCGCGCGCGGACGGTATTGCCGCCGACTGTGCGACAGCCAAGGGCGCGGAAGCGGTGTTCGCACGCGTGCCCGACGTGGACATCCTGGTCAACAATCTGGGGATCTACGAGCGTAAGCCGTTCTTCGAGATTCCAGACGACGACTGGCTGAGGCTGTTCGAGGTCAACGTCTTGAGCGGAGTCCGCTTTGCTCGCCGCTACGCGCCGGGCATGGCAAAGCGCGGCTGGGGACGCGTCCTGTTCATTTCGAGCGAATCGGCGCTCAACGTGCCGCGCGAAATGATCCACTACGGCACCACCAAGACGGCGCAACTCACCGTCTCGCACGGTCTCGCTATGGAGCTGGCGGGCACTGGAGTTACCGTCAACGCGGTGCTTCCGGGGCCAACGCGCACTGAGAACACCGAACGGCTGCGCGCGGAGCGCGCGAAAGCCGCAGGCATGACTGTCTCCGAGCTCGAGCGGGACTTCTTCGTCAGCTTTCGGCCAACTTCGCTCCTCAAACGCTTTACTTCGGCGGACGAGGTGGCGAACCTGGCGGTTTACCTCTGTGGTGAAGGCGCCGCCGGGACGTCTGGCGCGGCCATGCGGGTCGATGGCGGAGTCGTGAACCAGATCATGTGACCTGACGCCGGCTCGACTCTTATCCAGCCTTGTTCGCTGCACCCCAATCTCCCGCAGCTCGGCGAACGCGCGCGGCAGCAACGGCTGGCGACCTTTGAAGCGGCCAGCTACTGGTTAGGTACCGGTCCTTCCACGCCTAGCTCACGCCGGAGCTCGCGCAGCTTGGTCTTGATCGACGCGGCATTCCCGGGGCCCATCCGGATCAGAACCTTCTGGCCCGCGGAGAGCGCTTCGAGCTCGGGATCGGCAAATTCGTACATGACCTTGGGCCGAATCAACCTCACCGGCCGGTCTACTTCGGGTGCGGCAAGGAGATCGTCGATCACCGCGACCAGGCGATCGTTGAAGTACTTCTTCGGATATCCGAGCTCCTCGTAGGCTTGCTGAAACAACGGATAGAAGTAGACATAGAGCGCTACCAACTGTTTAACGTCGACGGCCTGTGCGAGCTTCACGTACGGCGCGTAACGCACATAGTTGGCCGAGCTGAGCGTAACCACCGTGCTACTGCGGCGCGTCACAAAACTGCTCGCGGGCGCTTTGAGGGGCAGCAGTTTCGTGCCCGCTTTCTGACGGGGGAGGTTGTCGACGGCGGCGACGATGCGACGGGCAAGATCCTGCGAAATGACGATACTGCCGACCGCCTGCTTGCCCAACTTGCCCAATGGAATGATGAGCGCCTGTCGTATCGCCTCGTCGCTTTCCGACAGGGGCGGTACCGGTTTCCCCGCCAGACCCGCAGGTGTCGCAACGGCCGGCAGAGGATGAAGAATTTCGGACTCGCTGCTCGGCGCTTGCGACGGCGGCTGGATATCGGCGCTCGGTTGCGTTGGTTGCGAAGGCTCCGGGCTCGGTTGCGCTGCTGGAGGCTCCGGATTCGCCTGCCGTCGCGCCCCGCCTTCAAAAAAATACAGGCCGGCGCCGACGGCCGCAACGATGACCAAGCCAATAGCATACGGAACACTACGTACCAGGCGCGAATCGTGTTCGCGTCGGTTATGGCTTGACAGAGGGCCGCGGGAAGGTCGCGAGTCGTCGTTCAAAGACGTTCTCCATCGGCGCACGCGGGTATCGCGGCGGCGTCGCCGTTCTGTGACAGCGAGGCCAAAGCGGTTCAGGCAGGAGCGCTATCGGAAAGGAGACATCGCGGCGCAAGGTTGGTTCCGGATCGGAAGGCTTGTTCGCGCGCACCCAGCAGGTGGGGAAAGGCCGTGGCGCTTGCGCAGAATCAATCGAACGGGTGCACGCCGATAAGCCATCGATGCAGCAGAAAAGCGAACACCGCCCACGCCGCGAGCCCGACGACGAGCACGATGGCATCTCGCGACCCGATGCCAACAGGATAGCGCGTGCCCGCTGTGCGATCGCGACGACGCGCTGAAGCAAAATCCACCACTGCCCACACAAAGAAGGTTCCGAACAGCACTATCGCGGCCAGAGTACCGTTCGCGAGCAGATGGGCGAAAGCCCATGTCTTCACGGCCGCCACCATCGGATGACCGATCGCGCCTTTGATGCGATTGCGCGGCACGTAGGCTGCCGCCAGAAGTACGAACGCCGGCACGGTGAGCAGCGCGCCGAGATGCCGAGCCCACGACGGTGGTGCCCAGAGTACGACAGCTTGCCCTTGCGCCAGGTGATAGCCCCATACGATCAGCGCCAGCCCGACCGCCGCCGCAAGCGAGTACAAGCCCTTCCAAACGCCCTCGCCCAGGCGGCCAATCTGCGCCGCCCGCCACTGGTCAGCGACGATGCGGATCGAATGCACACCGAGAAAAAGCAACAGCCCGAGTACGAGTGCGATCAAGTGAGCTCCAATCGCACGCGGTGCGTCGCTACCTCGCCGCGATCGTCGGTCCACGTCAACTGCAGATCGCCGCTCTGCACGGCGACGACGTAGAAGACGAAGTATGGATTGGCCGACATTGCGGGGTGGAGTTTAGCGCGAAACACCTCCTCACCGGCATATAGGCATGTAAAGCTGCTCACGATGTGGCGAGGAATCGGCCGCCCGACGTTGTCGAGCCGAAATCCGGACTCCATCGGATGCATCACCATTGCGCGGATCTCGATCGGCTCGCCACGCTTCGGGTTCTCCGTCAGGCGCACCCATATCTTTCCGAACTGGCTCACGGGTCACATCCTCCGACCGTCACCTCAACGTCAGCGACGGCGGACCACAACGTGCCGTCGCTCATGGCTGCGATGGCGAGCACCTGTTGGGACACGGCGAGACGGACCCTGGTAGCGATGCGCGCCCGTCCGTTGCGAGGTCCGAGTTCGACCTCGAGAATGCGAGGCAGCGGATTGCGTTCAGCGAAAAAGTAAATGCTTTTGACGTAATCCCCCTCGGTCATCGAGCTGTCGACGCTAATAGCGACGGGAACGATGTTGCCGTTCTCGGCGAGCCGCGGGATCTCGAGCTTGATCCGGCCGGGTATGACGGGGTGGTCGCCGAAGGTCTCGCGCAGCGCGCCCGCAAGGGTCTCCGGCGTCGCAGCCGCCGGCCGCACGAACAGCAGACAGGCGCCGGCGGCGAGCGCGTGCAGCGCTCGTCGTCGGCCGAGGGCGGACGATGGTGGGTCGTTAGCCATGGTCTTCCGCTTG
>JBGPPC010000092.1:0-13128 GCA_041488355.1 Gammaproteobacteria bacterium | reverse complement strand
GCCGCGGATGGCCCCCGCTGGAAGGTATTCAAGGGACGGCAGATCGCGCTCGAGCACGCAGTACCGGCGTCGGTTGCGGCCGAACTCGCTCGGCGCGGCCACCAAGTACGGCAGACCGAACGCTGGAACATGGAGTTCGGCGCGTCGCAGCTGATTTATCGCGTGGGCGGCGGCTACGTGGCCGCTTCCGAGCCGCGGCGCGATGGTCAGGCCGTTGGCTTCTAAGAGCCGGCGGCCTGCAGCGCCTTCTCGCGCATCGCGCTCAAGCTGGTGCGCGTCGTGATGGCGTCGGGATCGATCCGCAACTCGAGCAGTGCCGGACTGCCGGAAGCCAGTGCCTCTTCAAACGCCGGCGCGAACTGGGCCGTCTTCTCCACTACCGCTCCGTGCGCCCCGTAGGCGCGCGCGAGCTGGGCGAAATCCGGGTTGCGCAGCGCGGTGCCATAAGTTCGCGCCGGATAAGCGCGCTCCTGGTGCATGCGAATCGTGCCGTACATTCCGTTGTTGACGACCACGAACACCACCGCGGCACCGAACTGCACCGCCGTGGCCAATTCCTGTCCAGTCATCAGGAAGTCGCCATCTCCCGAGAAGCACACGACAGTCCGATCTGGATAGGCAAGCTTCGCGGAAACCGCAGCAGGCACGCCATAACCCATCGCTCCATTGGTGGGGCCAAGCTGCGTACGGAAGCCGGTGTACTGGTAGAACCGCTGCACCCAGCCTGAGAAATTTCCCGCGCCGTTGGTGACGATACTGTCTGCCGGCAGCCGGCTGCGCAGCCACGCAACCGCCTCGCTCAAGTTCAGCGCCCCAGGCATCGGCACCGGATCGAGGCTCAACAGATACTCCCGGCGCAGCAGCTGTGTCCAACTGCCCCACGCGAGATCCGTCGCCGGCGCCAGGCCTTTCGCAGCCGCCGCGAACTCCTCCATGCCCGAGTTGATCATCAGCTCCGCTTGGTAAACGCGCCCCAGCTCTTCCACCGCAGGATGCGCGTGGACCAATGTCTGACGCGGACGCGGCAGATCGAACAGGGTGTACCCACCAGTGGTCATCTCGCCGAGCCGAGGTCCGAGCGCAAGGATGACGTCGGCCTCACCCACGTGTTTCTTAAGCTCCGGGCTGATGGCGATGCCGATTTCGCCCGCGTAGTTGCGGTGGCGGTTGTCGAGCAGGTCCTGGCGTCGGAACGAGCACGCGACCGGAAGATTCCAGCGCTCGGCAAAGGCGCGCACATCGTCGCAGGCCTGCGCGGTCCAGTCGCCGCCGCCCAGGATCACCAGGGGCCGGGAGGCGCCCTGCAGGATCTGCGCGAGGCGATCCAGCTCGCGGTTCCCCGGACTCGGTTTCACCCGCTGATAGTGGCGGGTCTCCAGGGTCACCGCTTGAGTGGTCAGCATGTCTTCCGGCAGCGAAAGCACCACCGGACCCGGGCGACCCGAGACGGCTAAGTGAAAAGCTCGGCTCAAGTATTCCGGGATGCGCTCGGCGCGGTCGATCTGCGCCACCCATTTCGTCATTTGGCCATACATGCGCCGGTAGTCGATCTCCTGAAACGCTTCCCGCTCCACCACCTCGCCGCCCACCTGGCCTACGAACAGGATCATCGGTGACGAATCCTGGAAGGCCGTATGCACGCCGATGCTGGCGTTGGTAGCTCCGGGACCACGCGTGACCAAGCAGATGCCGGGACGCCCAGTGAGCTTGCCGTAGGCCTCGGCCATGAACGCTGCGCCGCCCTCTTGTCGACAGACGATCAGGCGCATCTGATCGCGCACGTCATACAGCGCGTCGAGCACTGCAAGGTAGCTCTCACCCGGGACGCAGAACGCGAGTTCGACACCGTGGACTCTAAGACAGTCCACCAAGATCTGGCCGCCGGTCCTGAGCGGCATGTTCTGATTCATGGCTTGGCTTCCCCTCGCCGGTAACAGCGCCGTAGGCGTTCACGCCTCTGAATGCGAGGGATTATAGCCTTGCAAATACAGGCAAGTGGAATCCAGATTTCGCGGAGAATTTGGATATAATGCCGCGAACCGAGACCAGGCCCTCACCCAACGCGGGCCATCCGGGACGACGCCGAGCGCCGCAGTGCGCGAACGTGTGCGGCCCCCGTGTCAGTTCGCGGGGAG
Source organism: Gammaproteobacteria bacterium (assembly GCA_041488355.1). Taxonomy (GTDB): domain Bacteria; phylum Pseudomonadota; class Gammaproteobacteria; order Burkholderiales; family SHXO01; genus SHXO01. The sequence goes on along the minus strand of JBGPPC010000092.1, from coordinate 10,993 downwards.
ACCAATCAGAACAACGTGACTTCGGGAGGCTTCAAGATGGTCTGGACGCAGGTCTACGATCCACTCGGCAATCCCTGGCTTTCCACTCTGTGCGCAGCGATTCCCATCATCGTACTGCTCGGCAGTTTGGCGTTCTTCAACATCGCCGCCCACTGGGCCGCGATTCTCGGTCTCCTGGCCGCGCTGTTCATCGCGATCGTCGTCTACGGCATGCCCACCGCCACAGCGGGGGGCGCTGCGTTCAATGGCGCGCTGTTCGGCCTGCTGCCGATCGGATGGATCGTGCTGAACATCATCTTCCTCTATCAACTCACAAAACAAAAAGGCTACTTCCAGATCCTGCAGGACAGCATCGCAAATGTGAGCGAGGACCGACGCCTGCAACTGCTATTGATCGCGTTCGCTTTCGGCGCATTCTTCGAGGGCGCGGCCGGATTCGGGACGCCGGTCGCGGTGACCGGCGCCATACTGATCGGCCTGGGGTTTTCGCCGCTCGCCGCTTCCGGCTTGTCTTTGATCGCGAACACCGCGCCCGTCGCCTACGGCGCACTGGGCACGCCGGTGATCACGCTTGCAGCCGTGACGGGCCTAGACGTCAACGCGCTCTCCGCAATGGTGGGGCGCCAGCTTCCATTCTTCTCGCTGCTGGTTCCGTTCTGGTTGATCTGGGCCTTCGCTGGCTGGCGCGGGATGATTGCGATATGGCCGGCGATCTTGGTCACGGGCGTCAGCTTCGCGATCCCGCAGTTTCTGATCTCCAACTATCACGGACCTATGCTGGTCGACGTAGGTTCCGCCGTGATATCCATGGCCTGCCTTGTCGGTTTCCTGAGATTCTGGAAGCCGAAGCAGATTTGGACCACCACCGCGCTCAAGGGTCACGAGAGGGACAGCGGGATTGCCGACGTCGCACCGACAAAGTTCGAGCGGCATCCCACCGGTGTGATCATCCGCGCCTGGATCCCCTGGTTGATCCTGAGCGTGTTCGTGTTCGCCTGGGGCTTTCAAGGCACGAAGAACTTTCTGGACGGGAAGACCACGGAAACCATCACCGTGGACGGACAAACCAAGCAGAAGGTGAGCTACGCCATCACTCGCGTCGAGATTCCGATCACGTCACTGCACGAAAAGGTGGAGAAGGTCCCGCCCGTGGTGGCCAAGCCGACTAAGGAAGGCGCCAAGTACAACTTGAACTGGCTGTCCGCCACCGGGTCCGGGATTTTTCTTGCCGCGGTCTTGGCCGGCCTGTTCATGGGCTATTCGATCGCTGCGTTGTTCCGCCAGTATTGGGAGACGATCAAGCTGGTCAGATTCTCGCTGCTCACCATCTCCGCGATGCTGGCCCTTGGATTCGTCACCCGCTACTCCGGGACGGACGCGACGATGGGTCTCGCCTTCGCCCATACCGGCGTGCTCTATCCCTTCTTCGGGACATTGCTCGGCTGGTTGGGTGTCGCGCTCACGGGTTCCGACACGGCGTCGAACGTTCTGTTCGGCGGCCTTCAGAAGATCACAGCGGAGCAGCTCGGCCTGAGCCCGATCTTGATGACCTCAGCCAACAGCTCGGGCGGCGTGATGGGAAAGATGATCGACGCTCAGAGCATCGTGGTTGCGAGCACGGCGACCCGCTGGTATGGCCACGAGGGCGACATCCTGCGCTACGTGTTCTTCCACAGCATCGCGCTTGCCGCGCTAGTGGGGCTGCTGGTCACCGCGCAGGCCTACTTGCCGCCTTTCACCGACCTGGTGGTACATCCGCCCGCACCGTAGCGCACAATTCAGGAGCTAGAGAGCCCATCCGATGGTGGGCTTTTCTTCTCGCCCTCCGCGACGGCCTTCATCGACAAGCGCAGCCGACCCTTCTCGTCGGCCTCCAGCACCTTTACGCGCACCGCTTGGCCTTCCTTCAGATAGTCGGAAACGTTCTTCACGCGCTCTTCGGCAATCTGAGAGATGTGGAGCAAACCATCCTTGCCTGGCAAAACGCTCACGATGGCACCGAAGTCCAGCAGCTTGAGCACCGTGCCCTCGTAGATGCGGCCGACTTCCACCTCGGCGGTAATCTCTTCAATGCGCTTTTTGGCCGCCAGCCCGCCGTCGGAGCTGACGCATGCGATCGTGACTGTGCCGTCCTCGGCGATATCGATGGTCGTCCCGGTCTCTTCGGTGATCGCGCGGATAACCGCACCGCCCTTGCCGATGACGTCGCGTATCTTCTCCGGTTTGATCTTGATTACGATCATGCGCGGCGCGTAGACCGATATCTCCGCCCGCGGGGTCTCCAGCGCCTGCTTCATCAGCGACAAGATGTGAATGCGCCCTTCCCGGGCCTGGTTCAGGGCGACCTGCATGATCTCCTTGGTGATGCCCTGAATCTTGATGTCCATCTGCAGGGCGGTAACACCGCGGTCGGTACCCGCCACCTTGAAGTCCATGTCGCCCAGGTGGTCCTCATCGCCGAGGATATCGGAGAGCACGGCGAACCGGTTGCCTTCCTTGATGAGCCCCATGGCGATGCCCGCCACGTGCGCCTTCATCGGCACGCCCGCATCCATCAGCGCCAGACAGCCACCACACACCGACGCCATCGAACTGGAACCGTTGGACTCAGTGATCTCAGATACCAGTCGCATCGAATAGCCGAACTCCTCTGCCGTGGGCAGAACCGCCACCAGCGCGCGCTTGGCCAATCGCCCATGCCCGATCTCGCGCCGCTTGGGACTTCCCACGCGCCCAGTCTCCCCGGTGGCATAAGGCGGCATGTTGTAGTGAAGCATGAAGCGCTCGGTGTACTCGCCCTGCAACGCATCGATGATCTGCTCGTCGCGCGCGGTGCCCAGCGTGGCCACCGCGAGCGCCTGCGTTTCGCCGCGGGTAAACAGCGCGGAACCGTGCGCCCGCGGCAGCACGCCCGTCCGTATCGAAACGGGGCGCACGGTGCGGGTGTCGCGGCCGTCGATGCGCGGTTCGCCGCTGAGTATCTGGCCGCGCACGATCTTGGCTTCCAGATCGCTGAAGATGGTGCGCACGAGATTCTCGTCCAGGGGTTCGGCTGCCTGTTCGACCAGCGGTTTGAGCACTTGGGCCTGCAGCGCCGCGATCTGCTCCGAGCGCGACTGCTTCTGTCGGGTGCGGTAGGCTTCCTGCAGACCGGCTTCGGCGATCGCAGCGACTTTCTCGACCAGTGACTGGTCCTTGACCGGTGGCGTCCAGTCCCAGAGGGGTTTGCCGGCCTGGTCCGCCAACTCGTTGATCAGGTTGATGACGGGTTGCATCTGTTCATGCCCAAAGACCACGGCACCCAGCATGACCTCCTCGGACAACTCGCCGGCTTCAGATTCGACCATCAGCACGGCTTGCCGGGTGCCCGCGACCACCAGGTTGAGCTGTGATGTCTTCAGCTCGGTGGCGGTGGGGTTGAGGACGTACTCACCGTTCATATACGCAACGCGCGCCGCCCCGATGGGGCCATTGAACGGAATGCCGCAGAGCGACAGCGCGGCCGAGGCACCGATCAAGGCCGGGATGTCGGAGTCGATCTCGTTATTGGACGACACAACCGTTGCAACGACCTGAACTTCGTTGTAGAAGCCGTCGGGGAACAATGGACGTATAGGGCGATCGATCAAGCGCGAAGTGAGAGTCTCCTTCTCGGAGGGTCTGCCCTCGCGCTTGAAGAACCCGCCCGGAATCTTGCCCGCGGCGTAGGTTCGCTCCTGGTAGTCGACGGTGAGTGGAAAAAAGTCCTGGCCGGGCTTGGCTTCCCGTTTACCGACAACAGTCACCAGAACACAGGTATCGTCCAGCGTCACCATGACCGCACCATGTGCCTGGCGAGCGATCTCGCCGGTTTCAAGTGTGAGGGTGTGGCGACCGAACGGGATGGACTTTCTTAAGGGAGTGATCGGGTTTACGTCCATATCATGAGGACTGGAGGGAACAACCTCGAGGTGGTGGGTCTATGAGCCGGGGGCGGAAACAGGACCGCCGGAACGGCGCCAGAGTGCGTGCGGTGGACTCGGTCCAAGCTCTAGTTACTTACGCAATCCCAGCCGATCCAGCAGGCTGCGGTACTTGTCGGTGTGCGCAATCTTCAGATAATCCAGAAGCTTGCGCCGCCTGGAAACCAGACGAAGGAGGCCACGCCGAGAATGGAAATCCTTGACGTGGGTCTTGAAATGCTCGGTCAGTTCATTGATGCGCGTGGTCAGCAGTGCGATCTGGACTTCAGGCGAACCGGTGTCGCCCGTCGCCCGCTGATAGTCGCCGACTATGCGCGCCTTCTGGTCGGTCGTAATGGCCATTTAGCTATGTCTCCGAAAAAACGTGGCATTTTAACGTTGTACTGGCCTTGTGCTCAAGCGACATCGGCATTGGCGACCGGTCCAGCGGCACGGCTCCTCACCCACATCCGCTTGGGCAAAAGCAGGCCCTGTCCAGCGGCGCCGAGCCCGAGGAACAGCCCGTCCTCTGCATAGAGCCGGACCGAGCCCACCGGTGCTGGGCGAGCCACCGCCCGGCCCTGAAGCAAGGCTTCAGCTTGGGCGTGATCCACCACCACTGCGGGCAAGTCAGCCAGCAGGACATCCGCCGAGCGCAGACAGGCTATCCGCTCCGCCTCGGTGAGCTCAGCCAGGCGATCCAGTCCTAGCGCCTCTTCGATCTTGAACCTGCCAATCCCCGTGCGCCGCAGCGCCCTGAGATGCCCACCACACCCCAAACGCAGTCCAATGTCGTGCGCTAAGGTCCGTATATAGGTTCCCTTGCTGCAACGAACCCTGACCGACACCTCGGCCCCTGAGATCGAAAGCACCTCCAAGGAGTAAACCTTGACTCGGCGCGCTTCGCGTTCCACGCTCTGCCCAGCCCGCGCATATTGGTACAGAGGCCGTCCTCGGTGCTTGATGGCGCTGAACATCGGCGGCACCTGATCTATATCGCCTGTGAAAGCCCCCAATACCTCTGGCACCCGCGCCATACAGCCCTCCGGGTTCGCTTCGAGAATCGGGGCTCCCTCAGCATCACCCGTAGTGGTCGCGACACCAAGCAGGATGATCGCGTCATAGGTCTTGTCAGCCTCGAGCAGACCAGCGGCGAATTTAGTGGCCGCTCCCAGGCACAACGGCAGCAAACCGGTTGCAAGCGGATCGAGCGTACCCGTGTGCCCCCCTTTGACACGCCCGAAAAGCTTCCGCACTGCTTGCAACGCAGCGTTGGAAGACATGCCAGGCGGCTTGTCCAGCAACAGCACGCCATCCACCGTGGCGCCTTGTCCCACGGCAAGCGCCGTGTCAGCGATCATCGCTGTCGTCCTCGGAGCTGAGCCTGCTGTCGCTCGCGACAGCTTCGTCGATCAGGTGGGACAGGCGAACACCGCGCTCTACAGACGCGTCGTAGAGAAACTGGAGCTGCGGAACACTTCTGATTTTGAGCGTCCGGCTCAACTGGCTGCGCAGGAAACCAGCGGCGTGTTGCAGCGCCTCTACACTCTGCTCGATGGCTGCGAGCTCTGCCAGGGAGCTGATATAGACCTTGGCATGTGAGAGGTCTCGGTTGACCTCGACGGCGGTGATCGTCACCAACCCCACCCTCGGGTCTTTCACTTCCTGGCGGATGAGGCCAGACAGGTCGCGCTGGATCTGATCAGCGATGCGGGAGGCTCGGGAGAATTCTCGGGGCATGGCGAGCGGAGCGCGTAGGCAGCGTGGCCACGCCTACAGCGTCCGCGCGACCTCGACCACCTCGTAGGCCTCCAGCTGGTCTCCCACCTTGATGTCGTTGAAGCTCTTGATCGAAAGACCACATTCGAACCCGGCCTTGACTTCGCGCACGTCGTCCTTGAAGCGCTTAAGGGAATCGAGCTCTCCGGTATGAATAACGACATTGTCGCGCAGGACCCGGACCATGGAACCGCGCTTGACCACGCCCTCCAGCACGTAACACCCCGCAACCGTGCCGACCTTCGAGATGTGGAACACCTGGCGCACTTCCACCAACCCGGTGACCGATTCCTTCTTCTCCGGCGCCAGCATGCCTGACAACGCCGCCTTCACCTCATCTACCGCGTCATAGATGATGTTGTAATAGCGGACGTCGACTCCGTGCGCGGCGATGAGCTTCTTGGCGGTCGCATCGGCGCGCGTATTGAAGCCGATGACCGCCGCATTGGAGGCCAAGGCGAGATTGATGTCCGATTCGGTGATGGCACCCACGCCAGCGTGCACCAGGTTGACTCTGACCTCGCCGGTCGACAGCTTTTGCAACGCGTGGGACAGCGCTTCCTGGGAGCCCTGTACGTCAGCCTTTATGATCAACGATAGCGTCTTGCTGCCGCCCGGCGCCATCTGATCGAACATGCCCTCGAGCTTGGCGGCCTGCTGCTTGGCGAGTTTGACATCGCGGAACTTGCCTTGACGGAACAGCGCGATCTCGCGCGCTCGGCGTTCATCTCCCAGCACCATCACTTCCTCGCCCGCCTGAGGCACATCTGACAGTCCCTGGATTTCTACCGGAATGGACGGCCCGGCCTCGGGCACGTTGTGCCCGGCCTCGTCCAGCATCGCTCGGACCCGGCCGAATACGGCGCCGGCCAGGACGATGTCTCCACGCCTGAGCGTGCCGGACTGGATTAGCAAGGTTGCAACAGGGCCGCGACCCTTGTCCAACCTGGATTCGATGACGACGCCCTTGGCCGGTGTCGTTTTCGGAGCCTTCAGCTCCAAAACCTCTGCCTGCAGAAGCACGGATTCCAGCAGAGAATCGATCCCCTTCCCGGTCTTGGCCGAGACGTCCACGAACATGGTGTCTCCGCCCCACTCCTCGGGCACGACCTGTTGTGCGGCGAGCTCTTGCCGAATTCGCTCCGGGTTAGCCTCTGGCTTGTCGACCTTGTTCACAGCGACAACCATTGGGACTCTGGCTGCCTTTGCATGGTGAATCGCCTCTATGGTCTGAGGCATGACGCCGTCATCGGCCGCGACAACCAGAATGACGAGGTCTGTGACTTTGGCGCCTCGTGCGCGCATCGCGGTGAACGCCTCGTGACCGGGCGTGTCGAGGAACGTGATCATTCCGCGTGCCGTCTGCACGTGATAAGCACCGATGTGCTGTGTAATACCTCCGGCCTCTCCGCTGGCCACGCGGGTCCTGCGGACGTAGTCCAGCAGTGAGGTCTTGCCGTGATCGACGTGGCCCATGACGGTAACCACGGGTGCGCGCGGCTCGGGAACGACAGCAGCGTGCTCCTGGTGCGAATCGGCGAGCAATGTCTCCGGATCGTCCAGCTTGGCGCGTTTCGCAACGTGCCCCATCTCCTCGACGACGATAATCGCGGTGTCCTGGTCCAGCACCTGGTTGATGGTGACCATGGTACCGAGCTTCATCAGCGTCTTGATCAACTCAGCCGCCTTCACCGACATCTTCTGCGCCAGGTTGGCGACCGTGATCGTCTCCGGAATCAAGACCTCGTGCACGATGGGTTCGGTCGGCAACGAGAACCCGTGCGCGGCAGCAGTATCGGTCTCAGCAGTCTCGGTCTTGGTCTTCGCGTGCCGGTCCTTCCTGGCGTGCCAACCGGCCCCGCCGACCTCACCCCCTCGCGTCTTGATGGTGCGCTTCTTGGCGCTCTCGTCGCGCCAGACGACTTGCCTAACCTGCTTCTTCGCGGTCTTCTTGTCGCCAGTTTCACCAGGCTTAGACGCTGGCTTGTGCAGCGTTCCGGTCCCAGCCGGCTTGGCCTCCGCGGTGACAGCCGCCGCTAGCGGTGCCGCATCCTCTCCAGTGGGAGCAGAGGGCGTCCGTGTCTCCTCGGCTGCAGGTGGTGCCGGGTGCGCCGCGGGCTCCTGGGTTCCCTTGCGCTTCTTCTGGCGCTCCTGTTTGGCGACCACGTCGGCGGCTTGACGTGCGCTCAGCTCGGCCTGCTTGCGTGCCTCCTCCTCTCGAATCGCGGTCTGTTCCGCGTTGACCGGCGGGGGCGCGAGCGTCACTGGCACTTCGGGGACGGGCGGAGCGGCATCGCGCTTGACTAACACGCGTTTCTTGCGCACCTCGACCTGGATGGTCCGCGCCTTCCCGGTGCTATCCGCCTTTTTGATCTCGGTGGTCTGTCGCCGCGTGAGAGTAATCTTGTTCTTGGTTTCCTTGGTACCGTGGACGGCGCGCAGGTACTCGAGCAACTGCGTTTTGTCTTGCTCGGTCAACAGTGTGTCATCCACCAGCTGCTTGTTGACGCCAGCAGCATGCAGCTGCTCCAACAACAGCGCTGATGGTACCCCGAGCTCTTTAGCGAACTGGGCGACGTTTGTGTGTGCCATCTATCTGCCTCTATTGCCTAGCGCGACCACCCGCCGATCACGCAAACCAAGGCGCACGCGCCGCCATGATTAAGGTCTTTGCGCGCTCTGCATCCATGCTGGTCAGTTCCACCAGGTCGTCCAAGGCGAGGTCCGCCAGCTCTTCCTGCGTGTGAATGCCATTTGCGGCGAGCAGTCGAGCGGTCTGACCGTCCATACCCTCCAGCGCTTGCAGGTCCGATGCAACCTCCTCGACCTTCTCTTCGCTCGCGATGGCCTGCATCAGCAGCGCGTTGCGAGCCCGGCTGCGCAGCTCATTGACAGTCTCCTCGTCGAACTGTTCGATCTCCAACATCTCGTTGATGGGAATGTAGGCAACTTCCTCGAGGCTGTTGAATCCGTCCTGGACCAGGATGTCGGCTACTTCTTCGTCTACATCGAGCTTTTCCATAAACAGCTTCTTGACGGACGCGGATTCCTCCTCGTTCTTCTTCTGGGACTCCTCCTCCGTCATGATGTTGAGCTCCCAGCCCGTCATTTCGCTTGCGAGCCTTACATTCTGCCCGCTGCGACCGATCGCCTGCGCCAGATTCTCTTCGTCCACGACGATGTCCATGCTATGGCGGTCTTCGTCGACCACGATGCTGCTGACCTCTGCCGGAGCTAGCGCATTGATCACGAACTGCGCCGGGTCGGGCGACCACAGGATGATATCGACGCGTTCGCCGGCGAGTTCGGAGGTCACGGCCTGTACGCGCGAACCTCGCATACCCACGCACGTGCCAATTGGATCGATGCGCGCATCGTTGGATTTGACCGCGATCTTGGCCCGGGACCCGGGATCGCGAGCCGCCGCCTTGACCTCGAGTAGCCCTTCCTCGATTTCCGGAACCTCCAGCTCGAACAGCTTGATCAAGAAGTCGGGGACGATCCGAGACAGGACCAATTGCGGCCCACGGCTGCTGCGATCGATCTTCAGAAGAAACGCCCGCACGCGGTCGCCGACGCGCAGGTTCTCCTTCGGAATCATCTGATCGCGAGGCAGGACAGCCTCGATGCGTCCGGATTCCACAATCGCGTTACCGCGCTCGATACGCTTGATCGTACCGGTTACCAGATGCTCCTTGCGCGCCAGAAAATCGTTCAGAATCTGCTCGCGTTCCGCATCCCTGATCTTTTGCAGGATCACCTGCTTGGCGGTCTGCGCGCCGATCCGCCCAAACTCGACGGGTTCGAGCGGCTCTTCGATGTACTCGTCGAGTTGGATGTCGGGTACGAGCGCCCGTGCTTGATCGACCGTCATCTCGCGATCCGGCGCCTCGAGGGTCTCGTCCGGCACCACGTGCCAGCGCCGGAAGGAATGGTAGTCACCTGTATTGCGGTCGATCTCGACGCGAACCTCGACGTCCTCGCGGAAGCGTTTCTTCGTCGCTGACGCCAAAGCCTGTTCCAGAGCGCCGAACACGATGTCCTTGTCGACGTTCTTTTCTCGAGCCAGGGCATCAACCAAAAGCAAGATCTCTCGGCTCATACTCGGTCTCCGCTAAAGATTTGGCACCAACCTGGCCTTTTCAACCTGGGCAAGGTCCAGTAGCAGAATGGCGCCGTCTACCTCCAGGTTCAGCTGCAATTCGCTCACGCCTCTCAAGATACCCACGAAATTCTTGCGCCCCTGGATGGGCACCCGCATGCGCACCTGCGCTCGTTCCCCTTCGAACTGACGAAAGTCCTTGGGCTGTCGTAGGCGCCGATCGAGCCCAGGAGAAGAGACCTCCAAGCGACCATAGTCGACCTCCTCCACGGCAAACAGCCGAATCAGGTGGTTGCTCACCGCCACGCAGTCATCTACGTTCACCCCGCCCGGGCGGTCGATAAACACCCGAATCAACCCGCCGTTGCGCGGCAACTCAAGATCCACGATCTCGTAGCCAAGCCCGTTGACCGTTTTCTCAAGCAATTCACCTACGTCTTTGTGGCCCATTACAAACAAAAAATGGGCGTGCCGCCCATTAAAGTTCTAATTTTGAAAGTTTAACAGATGGGAGCGATGATTCCAAGGTACCCCGGGTGGGCTGGGTCTAATCTCTCTTTTTTGGCCGCGTGATGGGGCATCGCTGGGGCTCTACTTTTGCTGCGGGCCGGACCTGAAGGGCTCGTGCAACGACCGACATACGTGCTGACGCGCGTTGCGCGTGACACGATGACCGCGGATCGAGTCCGGGGCCGGCTCTACTTTGTCTTCGGGCGTGCGCCAAGGCGCACTTAACCTGCGAACTGCACGCAGGTTAGCCTACGAGGAAACAAGCTCTGTACGCTTCGCGCACTCGCGTGTTGTGGCTGCGGCCGGACAAAGCCTACTTTCTCCGGCGTACATGCGTCCTGACGATGACCCCGGATCGAGTCCGGGGCAGGCTCTACTTTGGCGTTCACATAACCTGCCCACAGGCAGGTTAGTGTCCGCCCCAAGAAGCTCACTGCGCTCGCGTCTTGTCACGCGACCGCGCTCAAGTAGCCCACAGTCAGGAGTCGCTACCACAAACACAAAAGCCCCAGTCGTTTGACTGGGGCTTCTGTGTTTGTAGGATCCTGACGATGACCTACTTTCACGCGGTATACCCCGCACTATCATCGGCGCGACTGCGTTTCACGGTCCTGTTCGGGATGGGAAGGCGTGGGCCCACAGCGCTATGTTCGTCAGGAAT
>JBGPPC010000091.1:0-13134 GCA_041488355.1 Gammaproteobacteria bacterium | reverse complement strand
GAGACAAGAGCGGTCTGTTCAACGTGGATATGTGGGGGGCAAGGCGGGACCTCCGAAGCGAGAACGCATTCCACAGATACCACGATAGCCGCCACGACAGTGCCGGCCTTGGTTCTGAGCTGCTGCATGAAAGCTCCCTACTCGACTACCGAAAAGGCGTCTCCATTATTGCTGGGGTTAAAGAATTTCCCGTTTCTATCTTTTTCCTTAAAAGCTAGTCGTCTTTTCTGAATGGTCCCACTTCTGGACCATTGATCGATTACAAGGATACCTGCGGCGTCCTGAGTGATGTAGAAAGCAGCATGGTTTCCAGAGCCGTGATTGGGGTACTTGCCATCGATGAAAGTCGCAATAGCGGTGCCCTTCTTCAGCGTGACCTTCCCCCTGACTGCATCGCCTTCCTTCCAAAGAGATGCCGCAGGCGAGCTGGCCCTGTTCGGCTCTTTCATCGAGGTTGAACCGTCTATTATTCCGGTTGAATTTTAACGGCTTGAAGCGACATGACAGATAAATCAGCAACGACAGCCGGCATTCCGCATCGCATTGTCATCGTGGGCGGGGGCGCCGGCGGCGTGGAGCTGGCAACGCGCCTTGGAGACAAGGTGGGGAAGCCGCGCAAGGCGCTCGTCACGTTGGTGGACAAGTCGCGCACGCACCTGTGGAAGCCGCTGCTGCACCAAGTGGCCGCGGGCAGCATGGACCTCAACGATCACGAGCTGGACTACTTGTACCAGGCTCGCTGGCACCACTTCCAGTTTGTTCTCGGACGCATGGACGGACTGGACCGCGCGAGGAAGGAGATCGAGCTCGCACCCACCATGGACGAGACCGGCCGCGAGGTCATCCCGCGCCGCCGCGTCCCGTATGACACCCTGGTCCTGTGCCTGGGCAGCACGACGAACGACTTCGGCACGCCAGGCGCGGCACGCTACGCGATCTCCCTCGACACACCGCAGCAGGCAGCCCTGTTTCATTCGCGGATGCTCAATGCTTGTCTGCGAGCCAACGCGCAGCAGGGGCCGCTGCAACCGGGTCAGCTGCACGTTGCCATTATCGGTGCCGGCGCGACGGGTGTTGAGCTGGCGGCGGAGTTGCACAACACGATCCGCGAATTTGTATCCTTCGGTCTCGATCGCATCAACCCCGAGCAGGACATCAAGATCACCGTGGTGGAGGCCGCCCCCAAGATTCTCCCGGCGCTGTCCGAGCGGCTGTCGAGCGCAGTCGCGAACCTGCTGAGGAAGCTCAAGGTCGAGGTCATAACCGGCGAGCGCGTGACCGAAGTGTCGGAGCAGGGCGTGAAGACTGCAACCGGCCGCGAGATTCCGGCGGAACTGGTGGTTTGGGCTGCGGGCATCAAGGCGCCAGACTTTCTCAAGGACCTTGGCGGGCTCGAGACCAACCGGCTCAATCAACTGGTCGTGACAAGGGAACTCCAGACGACGCGCGATCCGAACGTGTTCGCGTTTGGCGACTGTGCTAGTTGCCCCTGGCCGGAGAAGGAGGGCTCGGTGCCGCCACGCGCGCAGTCCGCGCACCAGCAGGCGTCGCACCTGTGCCGGATGTTGACACGGCATCTCGAGGGACAACCGCTTAAACCGTTCGTGTATCGCGACTTCGGCTCGCTGGTGTCGCTGGGCAAGTTCAGCACCGTGGGCAGCCTGATGGGCGGTATCACGCGCGGCAGTGTGATGATCGAGGGCTACTTCGCGAAGCTCATGTACCTGTCGCTGTATAAGATGCACGAGTTGGCGCTGTACGGTTTCGTCAAGGTGTTCCTTGACACGCTGGCACGCGTCATCACGCGCCGCACCGAGCCGCACGTGAAGCTGCACTGAGCCGGCGGCGGACGCCGGGTGCCGACGTCTATAACTTTCGTTGCAGTCCTACATTGCTGACTCGGGAATACCATCGGCGAAAGTACCTAAGATGAGGGGGAGGGGGACTTGTCTCGGTTCGCATCCAGATCCAACCCTGAGCAGACAGCACGGCTGGCAGACCGAGGCCGTCCGGCTGTGGGGCGATCGGATCGCGGGCAGTGGGAATGCACCCGCCTGGCACGGGCCGCCCTCGAGCTGCTTCAGACCGGAGACGTGTGCGGCGCACGCGAGTTGCTCGCCAAAATCCTGACCCTGGCCCAGGGAACCCGATACCCCTGGGGTGCTGCCTGGCCGAAGCGTGTGCTGTCCCAGCGCCTAGCGCAGCCGCGGGAGCGGTCCCGCACGCCAGATCAAGGCGCGGACGTCGCCCGGACACCCTCCGCCACCGTGCCAGCCGCTGCGATCGAACCGCGTCCTGCGCCGATCCGGATCCGCGCGCTGGGCGGCTTTGATCTCACCATCGACGGTGTTGCCTTCGCGAGCGGGGTGAAGCCGCAACGCAGGCCTCTCGATCTGCTGAAGGTGTTGCTGGTCTCCAATGGGCATTCAGTCGGTGCTGCCGAGCTGGCCGACAAGCTCTGGCCGGACTCCGACGGAGATACCGGGCGCAACTCACTGCAGGTCGCCGTCCATCGTCTCAGGCGGCTCCTCGGGCGCGACCAAGCGGTACTCGTACAGGACCGCAAGGTGTGTCTCGACCACGCGCTCTGCTCGGTGGACCTGTGGACCTTCGAGCGCGAGGCCCAACACTTGATGCGCACGTATTCCGACGGCCTGTCCTTTGCCGAGAGGGCCGAAGAGACCCTTTGGCTATACCGCGGCCATCTCTTCGTCCACGAAGCGGAGCAGGCCTGGATGCTGGCACCACGGGAACGGCTGCGCCGGCTCTGGCTGGGCGTGGTCCGACGCCTCGGTGACTACCACGAGGCGCGTGGAGAATGCGGCCGCGCATGCGAGCTGTACCAACGAACGGTGGATATGGATCCGCTCGCCGAAGAGGTCTACCGCCGCCTGATGCGTTGTCAACAGAAGGCCGGCGAGTCAGCCGAAGCGATGCACACGTATCATTGCTGCCGCGAGCAACTGGTCACCGTACTGGGCGTGGCGCCTTCCGCCGAGACGGAGCGCTTGTACAACACGCTTCGCTCAGTAGCCTGAGCTCCTTCCTGGCGTCCGGCTTTCGGATCAACACCCTAGCGTTCTGATCGGCGCAGGGGCATCGGCTCGTAGTCGAGGCGCGGATGCCACCCTCCCGAATTGCCCGTCCTTGCGGCGGCAAGCTACACTCCGCGCACCATGCGTGCGCCCCCTGGCCTTCGTCGTTCTCTCGCCGGTCTTTCGATCGGAGGAACTGCGTTCGCATTACTGGTCGGGTGTGCGCTGCAGCGTTACGAGCCTGCGCCGCTCGATCCTGCGGCTTCCGCCCGCGCCTTCGAGGGCCGCAGTGCCGAGGCACCCGGACTCAAGGAGTACATGCTCGCGCATGGCCACCCCGCCGCCGACTGGCCGGTGCAGCGGTGGGGGCTCGCCGATTTGACGTTGCTTGCGTTCTACTATCAGCCGAACCTGGAGCTCGCGCGTGCACAAGCGGCCGCGGTGCGAGCGCAAGTAGCCGCCGCAACGCAACGTCCTCCGCTCGCGATTAAGCCGGTCGCACAGCACCACAGCCTGCAGCCGCCGGACACTACGGGCCCCTGGACGCTTGGGTTCGAAGTGGAGATTCCGCTGAGCGGAAGCGGGCGGCGTGCCGCGCTCCGCGAGCAGTATGGTTCCTTCGCGCAATCGGCGGAGCTCGCAGTGGGTTCGGCAGCTTGGATGGTACGCTCCGAGGTTCGAGCCCACTTTCTCGACTGCTACGCGGCCGGCCGCACGCTTGAGCTCCTCGATGTCGAGGCGCGTGAGCGGCGCTCCTTGGTCGGTTTGCTGCAGCGTCGGTTCGATGCTGGCGCCGCGTCGGCGCTGGAGCTCAGCAGTGCCCGGCTCAAGCAGGCCGAGGTCGACAGCCAAATCCAAGATACACAACTGGCGCGAGAGCAATGCCTTGGCGGGCTCGCGGGGGCGTTGGGCTTGCCGCTCGCGGCGGTGCGCAACATGAGCCTCGACTTCGCGGCGTTCCAGCAGACGCCGGCGCCACCGAATGACAGCGCCGTTCAACATTCCGCCTTGCTCAATCGGCTCGACGTGCGCGCGAAGCTATTCGACTACGCGGCTGCCGATGCCGCGGTCAAGCTTGAGATCGCCCGGCAATATCCAAGCGTTACGCTCTCGCCCGGCTATCTTTGGGATCAAGGCGACAACATCTGGTCGCTGGTCGCGACGGTGCTGGTGCCCGCGGCGGGCAACAAGCCGGCGATCCAGGCCGCGCAGGCGCGACGCGATGCCGCCGCGGGCGAGTTTCTCGCTTTGCAGGGCAAAGTTATTTCCGAGGCGGACGCTGCGCAGGCCCGCTATGCGAAAACGATCGAAAGCGTCGGAGCCGTACAGCAAGTGGTCGATCTGCAGTCGGCCCGAGGTAACGATGCGAAGAAGAAATTCGATTCGGGACACACAGATCGCGTCGAGCTGGCGCTCGCACAGCTGGAAACGCTGGCCGTTGAGCACCGTGCCCTGGCGATTAGGCTCGAGACTCAGCGCGCGCTCGGAGTGCTCGAGGACGCACTACAGATGCCGCTCGAGGGCGGGCCGCTACCAAGCTGGGTCAGCGAGAAGCCGCAGGCGCAGACCGCTTCGCCCGGCCTGGTGCGGCAGTAACAATGCGCCCTCAGACCGTCGTCATCGCGTCGATGGCCGTAGTCATCGCTGTGCTCGCGTGGGCACTTGTGTACTTCGGTCGAGACGAGCTGCATCTTGCGGCGAAAGCACCCGAGGACGAGATCCCGGTGCACTCCGCCATCGGTACGAAGGGCGGATTCGCGGCGGTGCGCCTCCGGAGAGAAAGCCAGGAGGCGAGCGGTATCACGGTGCAGACTCTGGAGAAGACGCGCGCCGACGTAGCGGCAGAGGTGTACGGGGTCATCGTCAATGTTCAACCGCTGATCGATCTGCGTGCGCGTTACGGCACCAGTGTGTCCGACGCGCGTTCGCTGCGCGCTGCGGCGTCGAACAGCACAGCTGATTACCAGCGGTTCAAGAAGCTATTCGAAGATGATCGCAACGTCTCTGAGCGCGCGCTGCAGGCGGCGGAAGCGCAGTGGAAGACAGACCAGGCCAGGCTCGCTGCTGCCGAGCAGGCAGTGGCGGCGGCGCGCGACACGATTCGTTCAGGTTGGGGCGAAGTGCTGGCCGGCTGGGCCACCAATCCGGAGTCCTCAGCATTCCAGGGCTTGGCGCAGCAGCGCGAGGTGCTGGCGCAGATCACCCTTCCCTATGATCTGCAGACCCAGGCCGGGAAAGTGCCGATATCGCTAGCGCCGGTATCGGTTCCCGGCGAAGCGCGGTCTGCCCGCTTTATCTCGGCAGCGCCGCAGACCGATGCGATGCTGCCCGGAGTGACGTATTTCTATGTCGTCGGGGCGCAAGGCTTGCGGGTCGGCATGCGTGTCGCCGGACAGCTCAAACTGGGTAGCAAAATGCGCGAAGGGGTAGTCGTTCCCTCGGCCGCGGTGGTATGGCACGGCGGGAAGGCGTGGGCCTATGTGAAGGAGGAGGACGATTTGTTCGTGCGCAAGGAGGTTTCCACTTCGCAGGAGCTGGCGAACGGCTGGTTCGATGCGGGCCACTTTCAAGCCGGCGACGAAATTGTCGTGAGCGGCGCGCAGTTGCTGCTGTCCGAAGAGCAGAAGTTCCAGATCCGGAACGAGAACGAAGACTAGCCTGCGTCGTCGAGGATGGCCCGACTGGCCTATGCCTGGTAGATGATCTCCTTTATCGTCCGACAGTCGATCCGCTATCCCGGCGTCGTTGTCGCGCTGGCGCTGACCGTCGTCGTCTACGGGTTCTACGTTCTGTCGCGCGCAAACTTGGACGTGTTCCCAGAGTTCTCCCCCAGCCAAGTCGTGATCCAGACCGAGGCACCGGGTCTATCGGCGGAGCTGGTGGAGCGGCAGGTCTCGCAGCCGATCGAGAGCGCCCTTGCCGGCGCTTCGGGCGTCGAGCATATCCGTTCGCAATCCATACCGGGCCTGTCGGTGGTGACAGCGCTGTTCCGCGAGGGCTCCAGCCCCTACCGCAACCGCCAGGTCGTGAGCGAGCGGCTGGCCTCGCTCGCCAATCAGCTGCCGCATGGTGTCGCTCAGCCGGCGATGACACCGCTCACGTCCTCCGCCAGCACCGTGCTGGGACTAGGGCTTACCTCGACAACCCGCTCCCTCATGGAGATCCGCACGTTGGTGGATTGGACCGTGCGCCCTCACCTGCTTGCGGTCGAAGGCGTGGCCGAGGTCAACGTGTTCGGCGGCGAGGTGCGGCAATGGCAGGTGCAGGTCGATCCCGAGAAACTGATCCGCTACGGCCTGTCGATACAGGAAGTGGTGCAGGCCGCACGTCGCGCTACGGGGGTGCTGGCGGCCGGGTTCGTACGTACCGACAACCAGCACCTCATCGTGAACGTCGAAGCACAACCTCGCTCGGCCGAAGGCCTCGGGCGCGCTGTGCTGATGCAGAAGGCTGGGGCGGTATTGCGACTGTCCGACGTGGGTAAGGTGACGGAGGCGCCCGCGCCTTCCATCAGTGCCGCGGCGATAGACGGCGAGCCCGGCGTGTTCCTCCTGGTGCAGGACCAGCTCGGCGCCAATACGCGCACGGTGACGCTGGATCTGGAGCGAGCGCTCAAAGAGCTCGAGCCTCTGCTGACGGAGGAGAGGATTACGCTTCATCCGCGTCTGTTCCGCCCCGCCAACTTCATCGAGACGGCGGTGCGCAACGTTCAGCGCGACCTGTTGATCGGGTCCGCGCTGGTGGTGGTCGTGCTGTTCCTGTTCCTGTTCAATGCGCGCACCGCGTTCATCTGTACGACCGCCATTCCCACATCTCTGCTCGGTGCCGTGCTGGTGCTCGACTACTTCGGCATCGGGCTGAATATCATGGTGCTCGGCGGCCTTGTAATCGCCCTCGGCGAGGTGGTGGATGACGCCATCATTGACACCGAGAATATATTTCGACGCCTGCGACTCAACCGCGCAGCGGCGCAGCCGCGACCCATCGACGAGGTCGTATTGGACGCATCGGTCGAGGTGCGAAGCTCGGTGGTCTACGCCACGTTCATCGTCGCGCTGGTGTTCGTGCCGCTGCTGACGTTGTCGGGAGTGGCCGGCAAGCTGTTCGCCCCGCTCGGCCTCGCGTACATTTTCGCAATTCTGGCGTCGTTGGTCGTCGCGCTGACGCTCACCCCAGCCCTTTGCTATCTGCTGCTCGCGCATGCCGGCCTGAAGACCCGGGACCCTCCCGCCGTCGCTTGGCTCAAGCCACGCTATGTCGCGCTGTTACGGCGCATCGAACGATATCCAGGGCGGATCGTGAGCGCGGTGTTCATCGTCATCGCCGTCGGCATCGCCGTCCTACCGCTGTTCGCGGGCGAGTTCATTCCGCCGCTGCGCGAAGGCCACTATGTCTTGCACATGACGGCGGTACCCGGCACCGCCGAGTCCGAGTCGCTGCGTATCGGAAGCCGAGTGGCGAAAGCGATCGGGTCCATCCGAGGCGTGAAATCGGTGGCGCAGTGGGTGGGTCGCGCACCCAACGGCGCCGACACCTTCGGCACACACTACAGCGAGTTCGAGGTAGAGATCGGCGCCCTTCGCGGCAAAGAGCAGGCTCGCGTTCTGCACGAGATCCGCGCCACGCTTTCGGGAGAGCGTGGCGGGAGCTTCGCTGGCGTTACCTTTGCCGTGAACACCTTCCTGACCGAGCGCATCGAGGAAACGATTTCCGGGTTCGCCGCGCCACTGGTGATCAATCTCTATGGCTCCAATCTGGATCTGCTCGACCGCGATGCGCAGGCGGTCGCGGCAGCGCTCTCGGCGGTGCCGGGTGCCCGCGACGTGCAGGTGCAGGCGCCGCCTGGTACCCCGCAGCTCGTGGTGCGTCTGCGTCAGGAACGGGCAGCAGCTTTGGGTATCGCGCCGCTGGATGCGCTTGAAGCGATCAGCGCGGCCTACGACGGGGCGCAGGTAGCGCAGGTGTACCAGGCCAATCACGTTGTTCCGCTGGTCGTGGTCCTGGCGCCCGATGCACGGGACAAGTTTGCGCAAATCGGCCGCCTGCAACTGCGTTCCGCGGATGGGCGGCTGGTGCCGTTGCGCGACATCGCCGACATCGGACTCGAGGGTGGTCGCTACAAAATCCTGCACTCAGGCGGGCGCAGGATTCAAACGGTGACCGCCAGCCCGGCGGGCCGCGACCTTCAGGACTTCGAATCCGATGTCCGCCAGCGCATCGCGAAGCAGGTCAAGCTCGCCGCGGGCGACTACTTGGTGTTCAGCGGAACTGCGCGTGCACAGGCGCAGGCGCGCGAGGACCTCATCGTGCATTCCGCGATCGCGGGCATCGGCATCTTCCTGCTGCTCTACATCGCGTTCAATAGTTTGCGCAATCTGCTCATCACGTTCCTCAACCTGCCATTTGCCCTGATCGGAGGCGTTGTCGCGGTGCTGGCCACCGGCGGTTGGCTGTCGCTGGGATCGTTGGTTGGCTTCGTCACGTTGTTCGGCATCACATTGCGGAACTCCATCATGCTCGTGTCCCACTATCAGCACCTGGTCGAGAGCGAAGGCTTGCCGTGGAACCGGGAGACTGCCGCGAGGGGTGCGGCGGAGCGCCTGCCCTCGATCCTGATGACCGCGCTGGTCACCGCCCTGGGGCTGCTGCCCCTGGCTCTAGGCACCGGCGAGCCGGGGCGCGAAATCGAAGGCCCCATGGCGACCATCATCGTTGGCGGGCTGGCGACCTCCACCCTGCTCAACTTGCTCGTCCTACCAACGATCCTGCTGTACTTCGGCCGATTCGAAGCCCGCAGAGGGTCCGCAGTGGAACGTTGATAGCCGACGTTGGCGGTCGCGTCTTGGGTGCGCAGATCGACACAACCCCGCGCGGGAGCGCTCGCGCCAAGCCGGGATCCCGACTACTCAGGTTGGCTTACTGCCTAAGACGGCGAGCTGATCCTTGGTGACCTGGCGAAACGCATACTTGTAGCCGCAGTACATGGCAATGCCGTAGAACACGATATCCATCACGTCGAACGTCGCCGCCATGACCCTGCGCACGAGCTGGAGGTCCAAGCGCGACAGCAGCTCGAGAAATGGCATCTGCTACTTGTTCGCGAGGAAGTACAGGACCATCAGGAGATTGCCCAACACGCAGCCGAGCAAGGCCAACGCAGCCCCGACGACACCGAACACCGGATCTACCCCCCTGCCTGCAGCGCGCACCGCAAAGCCGACGAGAAAGCCGACGCCGATGGCCATGAATCCAATCTGGTATTGCGTCAACGCGGTGACCACCGCCCAGATGGCCGCCCCGACAAGCGCCGCTGCCAATCCGGCCAAAGCGCCTACAACGAGATTCTGGTCGGATCGCAGAGCTTGGAGCGCGAACTGAATCTCCGTAGCCGACAACACGGGCTGCTGTGCAGTTTCGAAACCAGATCCCTGCTGTTCGCTCATGATCCGTCCCAATGAGTCTAGCCCCGTACCGGATCTGCACCCCGTCATGCACTTTCCAACAGCATACTCTCGTTGCATGGATTGCAAAGACCGGCAGGGATCGCGTCCGGATAGCGGAGTCGTTGCGACGATGGTTACGCGATCGCACAGTAACGGCGCGATCGCAGCCCACTCGAGCCCGGAGAAGACGAGCCTGCGGTCCTCCAAGTTCAGCCCCCACCGCTCGGCCCGATCATCTGTTCGGGCCGGACCCACCGATCGAACTGTTCCGCGTCGACGTGACCGAGCGCCAGCGCGGCTTCGCGCAGGCTGGTGCCTTCCCGATGCGCTTTTTTGGCGATCTCGGCGGCACGGTCGTAACCGATGTGGGGAGTCAGTGCGGTCACCAGCATGAGCGAATCCCCCACCAACCGGGCAATGCGCGGCACATTGGCTTCGATCCCGTCGACGCAATAGCGGGTGAAGCTTTGAACCGAGTCAGCAAGGAGCCGCGTACTCTGCAGGAAATCGTGAATGATGAGCGGTTTGAACACGTTCAGCTCGAAGTTGCCGGAGGCTCCGCCGAAGTTCACGGCGACGTCGTTGCCCAGCACCTGACAGCACACCATGGTCAGTGCCTCGCACTGGGTAGGGTTCACCTTCCCCGGCATGATCGAGCTGCCCGGCTCGTTCTCGGGCAAGCGTAGCTCGCCCAGCCCCGACCGCGGTCCGGACGCGAGCCAGCGGACGTCGTTGGCGACCTTCATCAGCGCGACGGCTACGCTCTTGAGCGCGCCGTGCGCGAACACCAGGGCGTCATGGGCCGCGAGGGCTTCGAATTTGTTGGCGGCGCTCACGAACGGCAGTCCACTCACGCGCGCGAGCTCATCGACGACTTTGCGCCCGAAGTCGGGAGGGGCGTTGAGCCCGGTGCCTACAGCGGTGCCACCGATGGCGAGCTCGTACAGTCCCGGCAGCGCGGCACGCACACGTGAAACACTGCGATCCATCTGCGCCACGTAGCCGGAGAACTCCTGGCCTAGGGTGAGCGGCGTTGCGTCCTGCAAATGGGTGCGCCCGATTTTCACGATGGCAGCAAAGGCGCGCGCCCTCTCGTTCAGCGCATCGCGCAGCGCGTGCAAGCGCGGCATCAGGTCCTGGACCAGCGCACGAGCTGCGGACAGATGCATCGCGGTTGGAATGACGTCGTTGGACGACTGGCTGCGGTTCACCTCGTCGTTCGCGTGCACCAGGCGTTGCACACCGCGCGGGCCGCCGAGCAGCTCGCTCGCTCGGTTTGCGAGCACCTCGTTCATGTTCATGTTGGTCTGCGTTCCCGAGCCGGTTTGCCATACCACCAATGGAAACTCTTCGGGATGGCGACCTGCGACGACCTCGTCAGCGGCGGCGACGATGGCGCGCGCCTTGGCTGCGTCCAGGAGATTCAGCTCGGCGTTGACGAGCGCCGCGGCCCGCTTCACCTCGGCCAGCGCACGGATAAAATTGTCAGGGAAGCGCTCGCTGGAGATGCGGAAATGCTCCAGGGAGCGCTGGGTCTGGGCCCCCCACAGGCGGTCAGCCGGGACCTCCATCTCACCGAAGGTGTCGCGCTCTATGCGGGTGGTAGGCATATTTCCTGATCGCAGCATCAGCGATTTCCGATCAGCTTACAGGATCGACGGTTGTCAGGTTTGGACCTTTCGGCCGACAAAAAGCCGCCAAACTTCGCTGTTAGACTGCGCACCAAAAGCGGTGCCCAACGCCGCGTTTCTCACGCAAGGATTGAGTTGATGACGACGATCAGCCTGACCAAGGACAACTTCGACCAGACCGTCGAGCAAAACCCGATGGTGGTGGTGGACTTCTGGGCCGCCTGGTGCGCCCCGTGCCGGTTTTTCGCGCCCACGTTCGAGCAGGCTTCGGACCAGTATCCGGACGTGGTGTTCGGCAAGGTGAATACCGAGGAGCAGCCCGAGCTAGCAGGCGCCTTCGGTATTCGATCGATTCCGACCTTGATGATTCTGCGCGACAAGGTGGTCTTGTATTCCGAAGCAGGGGCGCTGCCGCAAACTCAACTGCACGCGCTCATCGACCAGGCGAAGGCGCTGGACATGGAGCAGGTGCACCGCGAGCTCGCCGAGCAGGAGGCCAAACAAGCGGAAGCTGCCGACCCTAAAGCATGAGTTGAGATCTGCGCGAGTTTTAGCAGGTTCCGAGATACACGGCGCGCGCCGTTCTGGCAATACTGTTTACGCGAGCAGCGCCACCCGAACCGTCGGCTCCTCGAGCTTCTCGAGCCACCACCTCAGTGCCTTGCCGGCATCGCGTGGCCTCCAGGCGAGCGACATCCGCGTGGTCTTGGTGGAATCCTCCTCGACCTCTTTGCGTACTAGGCGTCCGGAGGAGAGGGCCGGTGCGGCGATGTTCAGCGGCAAAAAGCCGACACCCAAACCGAACACCTGAGCCTCGAGCTTGGCTTGCATGGTCGGCACAGTCAGAGTGTCCTGTCCGTTGCTTAAGCCCACGCTGCGCGGTGGCAGATTACGGGAGGTGTCGGCTGCGACCACGATGCGATGCTGAAGGATGTCGGAAACGCGGATTGGCTCCGCAGCCTGGGCGAGCGGGTGTTCTGGCGCAACTGCAAACACGAACTGCACTTCGCCGAGCGGACGCACCGCGGCACCGTGCTCGGGCGGCGCTTCGCTAGGTGCACCGATCACCAGATCCGCTCGCCCCGAGAACAAAGCGTCCCAGCAACCCTCCAGGATCTCCGCCGAAAGTCGTAACCGGGTGCCGGCGCCCTGCCGGTAGAACTCAGCAGCAAGCGGGCACAATCTCTCGCCGGGGATGATGTCGTTGTAGGCGATACGCAGTTCCGTCTCCCAGCCCTTGGCGATGCGCTGGACGCGACACTCGATGTCCGATGCCGCACGCAGCAGGTGCCGCCCCTCGCGCAGCAGCTCCTCACCTGCGCGGGTCAGCTTGGCGCGGTGGCCGCTGCGGTCGAACAGCTGCACGTCTAGATCCTGCTCGAGCTTCTGGACCGTGTAAGTGATGGCCGAGGGTACGCGGTGCAATTCTTCGGCTGCACCCGCGAAGCTGCCCTTGCGTGCGATTGCATCCAGTACCAGCAGGGCATCCAGGGAGAGCTTGGTGGCGGACATGGGCGGGAGTCTTTTCGGAACGCGGCGTCTTGATTTCCTATGCTAATGACCGGAAAACTGGGTTAAAATTAACAACCTTATACCTCCTCCGGGCCGGTTGCCACCGCGCCCGGGGTCGAGCCCAGCCTCTGCATCCTACGACACCCTCGAGGGACTTCGTTGCACACATCGTTTGCTCGTACTGTAGCGCTTCTCGCGACCCTGGTCACCGCGGCCGCGTTGCCCGGATGCGCCAAGAAGGATGATGGGCTGGCCAGTGCCCAGACCAAGGCTGCAGATGAGGCTAAGCCAGCGGAGCCGGCCAAGGCGGGGGCTGCAGCCCCTGCGGACAAGGCCCCCGCTGTAGCGGCCGCTCCTGCAAAGCCGATGGGTCTGCCGGTCAAAGCGGAAACGGTGAAGCTTCTCACGATGCAGTCCGAGGTAACTGCCGTGGGCACGCTGATCGCCGCGGATTCCGTGGTCATCCGTCCAGAAATCGCGGGGCGCGTCGTCGGTCTGCACTTTCAGGAGGGT
>JBGPPC010000090.1:0-13148 GCA_041488355.1 Gammaproteobacteria bacterium | reverse complement strand
CTTGAAGTCCGGAGAGAAGCAGATACCGTTCGGGCGCTTCATAGATTCCACCATCACCGTCGCCTTGCCTGACGGATCAAGCCGATAAACGCGCGTGGGCAGCTCGAATTCGGCCTTGTGCCCCTCGTAAGGTCCAAGGATGCCGTAGCCCGGATCGGTGAACCAGACCGACCCATCTGCGTGGACTGCCGCATCGTTGGGCGCATTGAGCTTCTTGCCTTGGTAGTTGTCCATCAGGATCGTCCAAGTGCCGTCGTATTCGCGGCGGCGCACTCGGCGCGTATCGTGCTCGCACGCGATCAGGCGCCCCTGGTTGTCGCGCGAATGCCCGTTCGAATAGCCGGACTCGGTCTGGTACACGCTCACGCGGCCATCGTCCTCCGTCCAGCGCAAGACGCGATGGTTTGGGATGTCACTGCAGAGGAAACAGCCCCAGTCCCCGAACCAGGCGGGGCCTTCGAGCCACAGCGCGGCATTGTCGCCCATCCCATGCCAAATGCGCTGCAGCGTCGCGTTGCCCTGCCGCGCACTGAACCGCTTGTCTTTGACTTCCCACGCGGGCTCGGGATAGGTAACCGTTGCTTCACCAGTCCAGTCGCGGTCTCTGCCCCACTTGTCCGCCGCAAGAGCGTTCGTCGCCACCGCAGCGGTAGTCGCGGCCGCCGCCGTCAGAAATGAGCGTCTAGTCAGTTCCATTGATGAATCTCCTCCTAAATATTGGTTTGACTGCATGAACGGATGAGGTTATGGAAAACAGCTCGCGTTCGGCGCCGATCCCCTGCTCGGCGGGAGCGCGACGATTCCAACGCTTCCCTCTCAGCGTCGGAATTCAGGCTCCTTCCCCCGAGCGCTGAAATACAGGTTACAGCATTTGAATTCATGTTACATCTCGTAAGATTGGCTGCGCCGGACCACCCTACGCCTCTTGGCATCCCCGAATGCTTACGACAGCCGACTGTCCCGGCGTCAGACTAGAATCCGATACGCTTGGAGAGATTACCTATGAGCCCAACTGATTCTAACCACGCACCGGTTGCTGACCAGCTCAAGCGCCTGATGCTGCTGCGCAGCGTGCTGGGTTGCGCGCTGGCCGCGACCATGGGCGTGGCGACGCTGGCCTTCGACGTGGATCTACGATGGGGCCCCATGATTGGAGTCCTGTTGTTGCTTCCCGCTGCGAACTTGCTGGCGCGTGTTCGACTTCGGCAGACAGGTCACATCCACGAGGCCGAGCTGTTCCTGCACCTGTTCCTCGACGTTGCGGTGCTGTCCGCGTTGCTGTACCTGAGTGGCGGTTCGACCAACCCGTTCGTGTCGCTCTATCTACTCCCCCTGGTCATCGCCGCGACCACCTTGCCGCCGGGCTATGCGTGGAGCATGGCGGCCGTCACTGCGTCATGTTACGGGCTGTTGTTCTTTTTCAATTTGCCGCTCGGCGGCGAGCACCCCGGACACGGCGAAGCCGGCTTCCACTTACATCTGATCGGGATGTGGGTCAACTTCGTACTCAGTGCCGGGTTCATCGCGTTCTTCGTGGTGCGCATGGCGCAGGCGATTCGTTTGCGCGATGCCGAGCTCGCCCGGCAGAAGGAGAACGCGCTGCGAAACGAGCGTATCGTGGCGCTCGGAACGCTGGCGGCCGGCGCGGCGCACGAGCTGGGTACGCCGTTGTCCACCATGGCGGTGGTTCTGGGCGAGATGACGAAGGACTACGCGGACGAGCCCGAGCTGGGAAGGGGCTTGGTCATGCTGCGGCGGCAGGTCGATTCCTGCAAGCAGACCATCACGCGCATGGTGGCCGCAGCCGGCCAGGCGCGCGCAGAGGGCGGTGGCGCGCAACCCGTGGACGAGTTCTTGCGCGAGACGCTGGAGCGCTGGCGCTTGCTCCGGCCCGCGGTGAGCCTGACCGAGGACCTGAGCGGCCCGACGCCAGCGCCGAGCATCCTCACGGAGCAGACTCTGCGGCAAGCTATCTTGAACCTGCTCAACAATGCGGCCGACGCCTCGCCGGAGAGTGTCGAGCTCGACTGCAGCTGGGGTCGCGATCGTTTGCGACTCGAGATCCGCGACCGCGGCCCGGGGCTGAGTCAGGAGGCTGAGATGCGCGCCGGCGAAGGGTTCTTCAGCACCAAGCCGCAAGGCGAGGGCAACGGCATCGGATTGCTGCTGGCCAAGGCCACGCTGGAGCGGCTGGGCGGGCACCTGCGCCTCGAAGGGCGCGAAGGCGGCGGCGTGTGTACTCTGCTCGAGCTCCCGCTAAGTGGACTCGCTCCGGGAGTGCCCACATGAGCGCGGCAGCCGCGCTGCTGCTGGTGGACGACGACCTCACTTTCTGCGACGTTATGCGGCGCGCGCTCAGCCGGCGCGGCTTCCGCGTCACGTTGGCGCACGGTGTGAACGAGGCACTGGCGTGCGCGCGTTCCGAGTCGCCGGCCTACGCTGTGATCGATCTGAAAATGCCTGGCGATTCGGGGCTGCGCCTGATTCCCGAGCTGCGCTCGCTGTCCGATGGCATGCGCATCGTGGTGCTTACGGGCTATGCGAGTGTGGTTACTGCGGTTGAGGCGATCAAACTCGGTGCAACCCACTATCTGGCCAAGCCGGTCGATGCCGACGAGGTGGTGGCTGCCTTCGGCCGGGCGGCCGGCGACGCCGCTACACCCGTTCCCAGCAGGCCGCTGTCGGTGGATCGGCTGGAATGGGAGCACATACAGCGCGTGCTCACCGAGAATAGTGGCAGCATCTCCGCCACCGCCCGCAGCCTCGGCATGCACCGCCGCACGCTTCAGCGGAAACTTTCCAAACGCCCGGTCCGCGGTTGATGTTCGCAACGCAGTGCGACGATATGTCGCATTCTTGCAACGCGTGCGTCTGGCTATGCTGCGGTTCTTCTTCACCCGTTGTAGCGAAGAACCCATGGACCGTCGCTTGGCTTTCGCTCTATCGTTTGTAACCGCCCTGTCCGCTCCCGCGTGCGCGTATGCCGGCTGCGGCAGCGCTTTTTGCACCGTCAATGCCGACTGGGGCACACAGGGCTTGTGGACCGAGCCTGGCGGGCGCGTCGATCTTCGCTTCGAGTTTATCGATTTGAAACAACCCAAGCAGGGCGCGACGAAGGTCGGTCTCGGCGAAGTACCGGAGGAAACCGAGGAGGTCCAGACCATCAACCGCAACTGGGTCGCTGCCTTCGACTACAACTTCGACGGCCACTGGGGCGTCACCGCGACGGTGCCGCTGGTCAATCGCTACCATCATCACATCGTCGATCCCGAAGATGCGCCAGCGCCCGAGCAATGGGCGTTTACCGAGCTCGGAGATATGCGTATGCAAGGGCGGTACCGGTTCACCATGGGTACGGACTCGCCCGCCAGTGCCGGTATCGCGCTCGGGCTGAAGCTCCCCACCGGTAGCTTCAACGTCACCAATCCCGAAGGCGTGGCTGCCGAGCGCATGCTGCAACCTGGCACCGGGACGACCGACGTGTTGGTCACGGGATTCTTAAGCCGTCCGCTCGGGTCGCAGGCTTCGATGTTTGTGCAGCTCAGCTTCGAAGCAGCGCTGGACAGCCGGGACGCGTACCGCCCCGGCAATCGGATCTATCTCAATTTCGGCTACAACCGCTGGTTGACGTCACGACTGGGGCTTCAGCTCCAGCTCAATTTCGCATACAAACGGCCTGAGGAAGGCGACAACGCGGAGCCCGATCTGAGCGGGGGCAAATACATCTTCTTCTCGCCGGGCCTCAGCTACGACCTCTCCCACGCCTGGCAGGTCTACGCTTATCTTCAGCTGCCCCTCTATCAGTACGTCAACGGGGTGCAGCTCACCGCCAACTGGGCTGCTCTTGCCGGTATAAGCTGCCGCTTCTAAACCGGGGCGGAAAGCCCGCCTCGATCGAAGACTTTCCTCTCCGGCCAGCCACTCTCCCTGGGCTCAGGGCCGATCCCCGGAGGCGGGCCCGGCAGGGTACACTTTCGCCCGGTACCGGGAGTTCCGGTCCGCCGCCACCGTTCGTTCGAGCAACCGAGCGAATTCCCAGGGAGTGTCACGATGACCGCGAAAAGCCTCCTGGAGCTCATCGGCAACACGCCGATGCTCGAGATCACCCGCCTCGACACCGGCGTGTGCCGCCTATTCGTAAAGCTGGAGAATCAGAATCCAGCGGGCTCGATCAAGGATCGAATCGGCTTGTTCATGATTGAAGCCGCAGAGCGCGACGGCCGGCTCGAGCCCGGCGGCACCATCATCGAGGCCACCGCGGGCAACACCGGGCTGGGGCTGGCGCTGGTCGCGGCGCAGAAGGGTTACAAGCTGATTCTCGTCGTGCCGGACAAAATGGCACGTGAGAAGATCTTCCACCTGCGAGCTCTGGGCGCCGAAGTGATGCTTACGCGCTCGGATGTCGGCAAAGGCCACCCCGAGTACTACCAGGACATCGCAGAACGAATCGCGCAGGAAACCGGCGCCTTCTTCGTCAACCAGTTCGGCAACCCCGCCAATCCCGCGGCGCACGAGCAGACCACCGGTCCCGAGATCTGGGAGCAGATGGGGCACGATGTGGACGCGATCATCTGTGGTGTCGGTTCGGGCGGCACCCTGGCAGGACTGTCGCGATTTTTCGCGCGCGTCTCACCCAAGACTGAAATGGTACTAGCCGATCCGGACGGCTCGGTACTGTGCGACTACATCAAGACGGGCAAGTACGGCGCGGCCGGAAGCTGGGTGGTGGAAGGCATCGGCGAGGACTTCATCCCGGCCATCGCCGATTTCTCTCGCGTGAAGACCGCCTACTCCATCAGCGACGCGGAGAGTCTGAACACCGCGCGCGAGTTGCTGAAGGAGGAAGGGATCCTGGGCGGCTCTTCATCCGGCACTCTGGTGGCAGCGGCGCTGCGCTACTGCCGGGAGCAGAAGACGGCAAAGCGGGTCGTCACTTTCATCTGCGACACGGGGAACAAGTATCTGTCGAAGATGTTCAACGACTATTGGATGGCAGACCAGGGATTTCTGCAGCGTCACAGCTATGGGGACCTGCGGGACATTATCGCCCGACGAGCTGATGAACGCGCGGTGGTAAGCGTCGGGCCTGAGGACAAGCTCATGACCGCTTACGCGCGCATGAAGCTCTACGACATTTCGCAGATCCCGGTGCTGGAGGGTGATCAGGTCATCGGTTTGATCGACGAATGGGACCTGCTGTCGGCGGTACAGGACGACCCCGCCAAGTTCCGCCAGCCGGTGCGCACCGCCATGACCCAGCGGCTGGAAACGGTCGCGCTAAAAACGCCGCTGGCGTCGCTGATGGACACGTTCAACAAGGGCTTCGTCGCAATCGTTCTCGATCAAGGCAAGTTCTGGGGACTGATCACGCGCATCGACGTTCTCAATTACCTGCGGCATAAAGCACCATGACAGACAAATCATCCTCATCCCGGCCTTCTCCCCCCGAGGGAGACGGGCCCTCATTCGGTTTTGCGACCCGCTCTATTCACGCTGGGCAGACGCCAGATCCGGCCACGGGCGCAGTGATGCAGCCAATCTACGCCACGTCGACATTCAAGCAATCCTCGCCCGGCGTACATACCGGCTACGAGTATGCGCGCACGCAGAACCCCACACGCATGGCCTTCGAGCGTTGCATTGCCGATCTCGAGGGCGGGGCGCACGGGTTCGCCTTCGCCTCCGGTCTCGGGGCCATGGCAACGGTGCTGGAGCTGCTGGACCAGGGCAGCCATATCGTCGCGGTGGATGACATGTACGGTGGAAGCTGGCGGCTGTTCGATCGCATCCGTAAGCGGACCGCCGGGCTGAGAGTGAGCTATGTGGACCCGGACCGCCCGGAGACCATCGAGAATGCGCTCCGGGCCGACACAAAGATAATCTGGGTTGAATCCCCCTCCAACCCGGTGCTCAAGGTGACCGATCTGGAGGCGGTGGCGCGGCTGGCAAGCTCTCGAGGTATTCTCACCGTGTGCGACAACACGTTCGCCTCCCCTGCGCTGCAAAGGCCGCTGGCGCTGGGCTTCGACATCGTCCTGCACTCGATCACCAAGTACATCAACGGCCATTCCGATGCGGTAGGCGGCATCGTCATCATCGGCGACAACCGCGAGCTGAAGGACAAGCTCGAGTTCATGCAGAACGCCATCGGCTCGATCATGGACCCGTTCACGGCATTCCTCGCGCTACGCGGTGTCAAGACCCTGCCGCTACGCATGCATCAGCACTGCTACAACGCCCTGGTGATCGCTCAATGGCTGGACGCCCATCCCAAAACCGAACGGGTGATCTATCCTGGCCTGCCGAAACATCCCCAGCATGCATTGGCAGCCAGGCAAATGAGCGGGTTTGGCGGGATGATCGCGGTCTACTTGAAAACCGATCTTGCAGGAACCAAGCGCTTTCTCGAACGGTGCGAGCTGTTTACGCTGGCGGAGAGCCTCGGCGGCGTGGAAAGTCTGATCGGTCATCCGGGACTCATGAGCCACGCTTCGCTGCCCGCGGAACGCCGCGCGCAGCTCAAACTCACGGATAACCTGGTGCGCCTCTCGGTGGGAATCGAAGACGTAGAGGACCTGACCGCCGATCTCGACCGCGCGTTGGCCGCAATCTGACGCCGAGGCCAGAACATGTCGACATTGCTGCACGCGCGAGTGATCTTCCTCGCGATCTTCCTCGCTTGTGTCGGGCTGATGGGCTTCGGCCTGTACCTGCAACACGTGGAGAAGCTCGAGCCGTGCCCGCTCTGCATCTTCCAGCGCTACGCGTTCGTGGTCACAGGGGCAATAGCCCTGATCGCGGCGATCCATGGCTCGCGGAAAATCGGAACCTGGATTTGCAGCAGCCTGGTGGTTCTGTCCTCCGGGACCGGAGCGGTCATCGCCGGACGCCAGTCGTGGCTCCAGCACAATCCGCCCAACATCCTCGAATGCGGACCCGATTTGGCCTATATGCTGGACTCGTTGCCGCTCGCGCAGGTGCTACCCAAGGTCTTCAAGGGCGAGGGCGACTGCGCCAAGGTGAGTTGGAAGTTTCTCGGCCTGTCGATCCCCGAATGGGCGTTGGGGTGGTTCGTTCTGTTCATCATCGCCGCCGTGCTGGCCATCGTACTGGCTACGCGCAGTTCTCGGCGGAGCTGAGCCAACTCCAAACGCTTCCCTGCGCCGTCAAGCGAATGCATCAGCCGCGTCAGAACGACAGCCCCATGCCGAGGTCCACGCGCGTGAACGTCTGATTCACGAGGAAATGCTGGTAGTCGACTTTGAACACCACTTGAGGCGTTAAGTAGTAGTTCAGGCCAAGCGTGGTTACGGTGTCGAAGGGCTGCGGAAACCCGGCCGGAGGAACCGATGTGGTCACGCCCGCGTAGCTGGCGGCCATGTTATAGCGTTCCCAGCGCACGAACGGATTCAGGCTCATCTCATTGCGTTGCCACAATCGATAGGCAGCCTGCAAGTAGTACCCATAGAAGGAAGCCGGCAGCGGGTTGCTTGCGCCCGGAAACTGGAGATTTGCTTCGGCGGTGTTGGTGATATAGCCGCGTGCATAGACAGCGGACAAGTCGAACCTAGCCGGCGTCCAGCGCGCATGCAGCTCCCACAGAGTGGCGTGCTCGTTGTCCGCGACGTTGGGCGCCGGAACCGCCTTGCCGGTAAACACGGAACCGCCAACCAGCAACCCGAGTACGCCGGTGTAGTTGAGCGATGCAAATCCGGAGAGGTGCTGGGCGTCCGCGACCGAGAGTTCCTGATGCGTTGCCTGCATCGGCGCCACGTCATTGATCTCCAGCTCGAAGGCGTTGTTGTACAAAGGCTGGGCTGGGTTGAACTCCCATTTGGACAGATTCAGGCCAGTGGTGATGCCCACAGTGCCCGTAAAGCCATTTTGACTGACAGCCTTGAACGCCACGCCGCCCTCGCGCCAGGTCGTGGGAATAATCAGCGTCTCGACGAAGTTGCGCTGCACCCCGTAGAAATTCGTGGGCTCGTGATGCTCGTTCAGCAAACCGGTCGGAATCAGGAACAGCCCCGCCTGAAACGATGCCCAATTATTGAGATTGTGGTCAACATAGAACTGCTCGACTTCGAACTCGCCGGCGTCATCGGCCGATGACACCGCGTGCTCGACTTCGAACTCTGAGTTGAAGCGAGTGTTGGCGTTGAACTGATAGCCGATGCCGAACACGGCGCGCGCGAGATCGGCCTGCGTCTGCGCCGAATCCTGGGTCGGGTGCATGTAATAGATCTCGCCGTAGCCCCACAGACTCAACTTTTCCCAGCGTGAAAGATCGGGCGGGGGGCGTTCCTCTGAGGGCGCCTGCATCGGTGGTTCCGTCTTAGCCTGCGTGGGTTCTGGCGCTTTCGCCTGCGCCGGTTCCGTCGCTCCTGCCGGCTGCCCCGCTATCGGCGGCGGCACGACAGGCGCACCGTTCGGCTGCTGAAGCTGTTTCAGCTGCGCCTTGAGCTCTTCCAGTTGCTGGGACATCGTGTCGACTTTTTTCTGAAGCGTTTCGACACTCGGGGGCGTCGTTGCCGGCGATTCCGGGTCCGCGGCGGCGATGCGCGCGGATGAAACGGCAAGGAGCACCATCAGGACTTTGGACGCGGACGCGCTGTTCATGCCTGCCATTCCTCCTCACAGACGCAGTGATGGAAATGGCTGGCTTACCCCCTGAGACGGAGGCTGGCTGGCTAGAGGCCCGGGACACTGAACCGGTGGGCCAATCCGGTTTCCTCGTTATCGATTCTCATTTAACTAAATGGATCTTACACCAAACTTACAATGGCCCCCGCTGCCGTGACTCGGCTATTCCCTCAGCGCCACGTGAGGCCAGACTTGCGGCGCGACACACGATCCACGATCCGGGCTGGTCAGCCACCCCGGATCTGGGGCTGCGGGATCGTGGGGCTCTGCCCGCGTTTGTAGACCATGACGGTGCGCTTGAATGCGATCACCACCGTTCCATTCTGGTTGAAGCCGGTGGTCTTCACCGTGACGATGCCCACATTGGCGCGCGACTTGGACTCGCGCTTGTCGAGCACTTCGGACTGCGAATAGAGCGTATCGCCCTCGAACACCGGATTGGGCAGCCGAACCTCGTCCCAGCCCAGATTGGCGAACACGTTCTGCGAGATGTCGGTCACGCTCTGGCCGGTGACCAGCGCAACGGTAAACGTCGAATCCACGAGCGGGCGCTTGAACTCGGTCTGTGCCGCATAGTGGGCGTCGAAGTGGATCGGCGCGGTGTTCTGCGTGAGCAGCGTGAACCAGATGTTGTCCACCTGCGTGACCGTGCGGCCCAGCGGGTGGCGGTAGACGTCACCCACTTCGAAGTCTTCGTAGAATCTGCCCTTCCAGCCTTCTTTGACGGTCATCTACCCACCCCTCATTCGATGCCGCAACCGCCGGCTGCAGAGAAACTCAAACTATTCCTTGGAGAGAAAGCGTTACCCCACTGTCCCCTGTGAGGTCAGGCTTTCGCAGAGTCAGCCAGAGCGATGCCGATCATTGAATCGCGCGTCGCCAGCCTCGCGAGCTCTTGCTCGCTCCACCCTTCTGTACCGGCCGGGCGCAGCGGTAGGACCAGGTAGCGCATGTCGGCGTTGGAGTCATGCACGCGCACGGCGATCTGATCCGCGAGCTCGAGCCCGAACTCGCGCAGCACAGTTCGCGGCTCGCGCACCACGCGCGAGCGATAGTTGCGGCTCTTATACCAGTCGGGGGGAAGGCCAAGCAGCCAGCGCGGATAGCAGGAGCACAGCGTGCACACAATGACGTTGTGGACGTCTCGCGTGTTCTCGACCACGACGAGCTTGTACGCGCCGTGGTCCAGTCCCACTTCCTCGGCCGCCGCGTTCCCATCAGTCAACATCCGCTGCTTATAGTTGGGATCAACCCACGCGCGCGCAACCATCCTGGCACCCAGCCCGGCGTTGCGCCCATCCATGTCTTCGATCTGGCGGCGCACCTCATCGGCGGTGAGGATGCCCTTGTCGATGAGCAGCTCCCGCACCGCTACTTCCATGGTTTGATAGTAAGTGAGCTTTTCCGCAGCGTCCGGGAGCGTCGCGTGCGGGTGATCGTGGTCGTGATGATCGCTCATCGGCGGTCTGCTTCGGCCGGCTCCAGCCAATGCTGATAGATCTCCACGTCCACGGTATCGGTGGCGCTACCAGCGTAGTCAGGCCACAGCTCCGGCTGGGCGAATCGGACCCGGTACAATGGCTGAGCTGGCAGTCCGCTGCGGGCGTACGCCAACTCTTCCGGATTGGGGTAGGCACCGCAGAAGCGCTCCACGACGCCGGCATTTCCGCGGATGTACCACGGGATGCGCACGTGCCCAGGCGGGTAAGCGAGCCGCACGCGCACGCGCTGGCCGGGTTTGAAGCGTACTTTCACTTTGGCTCGGCTCACAACTCGCCTCGGCTGTGTCGTTGCTCCACTTCGGCCATTCTCTTTCCGAGCTCGTCGATGCTAAGGACACCACGCTGAATCAGCGTCTGGCTGATGGAGTGAATCCAGCGCTCGTAGTAGGTCATCGCATCGTAAGCGTCCGCGCCGAGACTTTCGATGTTGCGCCTGAGCTCGTCCACGGTGATCAAGCGCCGGTCTTTGCGCGACAGCAGCACCAAGAGAGCATCCACGCGCTTTTCCCACAGCACATACTCGTGCTCGGTGTGCGCGACGGGGCCTGCGGGTTGGCCGCCCATGTCGTGGTGGCCGCGCGGCGCGCTTGGGCCGGCTGCATCAACGTCACTCATAGGCGCGATTATAGGCGCGGACGCGCGGATAGGACTTCTTGCTACTTTGGCGCCGGCGTGACCGGACCTCCGGCCACCGGTTTGCCGCCAGCAGACGGTGGCGACGCTGCGGCGGCGGTCGAAGCCGAGGCCGGCGTGCCAGCAGCCGTCACCTTGGCGCCGTCCGCGACAGTATTCGGCAGATTCAGCGCCACGCGAACATTCTCCTCGAGCCCGCTTTCGATGCGAATTACCTTACCGTCGGTTCCCGCGACGTTGATGGGAGCGAATTTGATATGGCTGTCGGGCCCGATCACCGCCACCATCCGTTTGCCCTCTCGCATTATGAGCGCCGCCGCAGGCACCTCCACATAGCTCCTGGCGGGTATCAACAGGCTCACGTTCACGAAGCTGCCGGGAATGAACTCGCCCTTGCTGTTGTCGAAATCGACCTCTGTTAGCTGAGTGCGCGTTCGGGGATCGAGTTCCCCCGCTACCCGAGCTACCTTTCCCGTCCCCTGACGGACTGCGTTGGACGCATCCACTACCTCCGTTGGCGTACCTATGCGGATGTTGGGCGCCTCAGACTGATCCACGTATACGGTGACGCGCAGCCGGGACGGATCCGAGATCGTCACCACGGGCAGGGCAGAGCTCTGGTTCGACGTCGCGTTGGTCACTAACGCCCCGAGGTCGACATAGCGCGCGGTGACGATGCCCGCGAAGGGCGCGCTGAGAACTTTATACGACTTCAGCGCCCGCACCGACTGTACCTGCTGCTCCGCGAGCCGCGCATTGGTCTCGGCATCCTCGGCCGCCTGCTCGGAGAAGAAATGCTGGTCGGCCAGATCGCGTGTGCGCTTTGCCACGCGCTTCTTGTTCTCCAAATCGGCTACCGCGCTGTCGTACTGATGATCCAGCTCCGGCGAAGTGATCTCAGCGATGAACTGCCCGGCCTTCACGTGATCGCCTTTGTCCACGCTGATCTTCGTCAGATAGCCGCTCACCTTCGCATACAGCGTCGCCGTCTTATACGGGAGCGCCTCGCCCAGCAACGTCAGCTTGCGCACTGTCGGCCCTTGCTTCGAAGTGGCAACGGCCACTGTAGGACCGGCCGCCGCCACGGCCGCGCGCTCCTTCAGCTGCGTGTCAAGCTCGCTCTGCCTCGCGTGCCAGAAGTAGTACACGGTTCCCGCCCCGACGGCGACCAACACGGCACCGAACAGATAGAAGGCGAAGAACGATCCCTGACGTCGCATGCGCTAACTCCAGAAAGACCTCTATTGATGTTGTAGGGATTCGCCTCGCGCCTCGGCCTCGAAGCGTTCGTCCAGCTCGTGCAGTGTGGGCGGACCCTTGCGCAGGAAGGTATATATGACCGGTACGACGAACAACGTGCCAAAGGTGGCGAGCGCGAGCCCGCCTATCACGGCACGGCCCAGTGGTGCATTCTGCTCGCCCGCTTCGCCCAGGCCCAGCGCCATCGGCACCATGCCGATGATCATCGCCAGGGCGGTCATGAGCACCGGCCGCAGCCGCGTCTTGCCGGCCTCGACCGCGGCCTCGATCACTGACATGCCGGGATGGGCCACCCGGATGTCGTTGGCGAAGCTGACCACCAGAATGGAGTTGGAGACCCCGATCCCCACGGCCATGATGGCACCCATCAGCGACATGACGTTGATGGTGGTTCCGGTGAGCGCCAGCATCCACAAGATGCCGATGAGTGCACCTGGCACCGCCATCATGATGATGAACGGATCGACCCAGGACTGGAACAGCACCACCAGCAGCGCGTAGACCAGGATCACTGCCAGGACCAGTCCCAGCAGCAGGCTGGTGAAGGAGTTCTGCATCAGCTCGTACTGCCCGCGCACGATGATCTTGGCCGCCTTGGGGAAGTCGGCTGCACTGACAATCTCCGCGATCTTCTTCTGAATGTCTGTTACCACGCTGCCCAGATCGCGGCCATCGACGTTCGCCGCGATATCGATGACGCGCTGAACCGTGTAGTGGCTGACCGATTCGAAGCTCGTCTCCGGCCGCAGCGTAGCCAGGTTGGACAGACGGGTCACGAGCGCGCCGGGCATCACGTCCAGCCGCGAGGAACCGGAAACGTCGATGACCGGTCCGACCGTCGGGGTGACGGCAGTGGACATCAGGTCGTCCACGCTGGTGATCTTCTCGATGGGCGTTTGCACCACGACGGCGTAGCTCACCCCGTTGGGCGCCAGAAAATAGGACGGGTTGACGAGCGAGCTCGATGACAGCGTGGTGAGCACACTGTTTGCCACGTCGCGCTGGGTGAACCCAAGCCGCGCAGCGCGCAACCGGTCCACCTCGACCCGCAGCCCGGGATAGTTCAGCACCTGCAGCTGCCGCACGTCCACGGCGCCCGGGACTTCCTCG
>JBGPPC010000089.1:0-13168 GCA_041488355.1 Gammaproteobacteria bacterium | reverse complement strand
TCGGAGACGCCCTCCGAGCTGCGCGACAACCGCCGCGGCGCGGTCGAGATGCTCGCCAGTCCGGCGGCTGCACTGGACGCGATCGTGAGAGCCGCCGGCAAACGCGAGTCGGCGGTCGACCACGATTGGGCCAAGCGGTTGCGTGCGGAGCACGAAGAGCGCTCTGTCAAACTGCGCAAGTCGATGGCCGCTGCCGCACCCGGCCGCGACGGCCGCATGCATCCCAACCGATTGCTGGCGGCGCTGCAGGACAAGTTGCCCGCGAACGCGACGGTGATCGCTGACGGCGGTGACTTCTTGAGCTTCGCTCGTGTTGGATTGAAGGCCGGGACTTACCTCGATCCCGGATCTCTGGGCTGTCTCGGGATCGGCGTCCCATTCGGTATTGCAGCAAGCCTGGCTCAACCCGATCGCTCCGTCGTCGTCGCGACTGGAGATGGCTCGTTCGGATTCAACGCCATCGAGGTGGACACGGCAGTGCGGCACTGCGTGCCGCTGCTCATCGTGGTGGCCAACAACGGTGCGTGGCAGATCGAAGTTTACGACCAAATTACGACGTACGACCACGTCGTCGGCACGCGGCTGCAGCACGCGGACTACGCCGCGATGGCGCGCGCGTTCGGGATGCACGCCGAGAGAGTAGAAAACGCGGAGGATCTACCAGCCGCGATCGATCGCGCGCTCGCAAACCGGCCGGCGCTGCTCGACGTGCTGGTGACCACCGACGCGGTTTCGGCTGACGCGAGATCCGGGCTGGCATGGGTTCCAGACTTGCAACCGCTGGCAACCTGGGATGAGGCCGAGCGCAGATGGCGCGAGGAGTGACTCGTCGCCGTTGCGGACGCGGGCGCTCCTCAGCCAGCTAGAAACTGGCGCATGCAAACGGCTTCGATGTTGTTGCCGTCGGGGTCGAGAAGGAACGCCGCGTAGTAAGTGGGGCTGTAGTCGGTCCGCAAACCTGGACGACCGTGATCGCGGCCGCCGGCCTTGAGGCCGTCCGTGTAGAAGCGGTCGACCGCAGCACGATCGGCGGCGCGTAGCGCGATATGCACCCCGGGGCCTGCAGCACGGTCCGAAGCGTAGAGCCATAACGCGAGCTCACCCGGAGGGCCGAAGCCTGCGCCCGCAGCATCGCGGGAGCTAAGCACAAGCCCGAGCCCTGCCAGCGCGGCCTGATAAAAACGCGCGGCTGCGTCGATGTCTTTCACCTTCAATCCGATGTGGTCGTACATGACGTCCTCCGTTGGAAGGAGGACATCCTAGACGGCGGCGGCGAGCCGGGCTTGGAAAATCTTGCGATCTCCCTTCGCCGCTCGACGGAAGTGCCGAGGCGAAACGCCGGCGGCGCGATGAAACGTGCGCACGAAGTTGGAAAGATCGGCGAAGCCGACGTCGAGTGCGACGTCGGTAATGGAGCGAGCGTCGTCGCTCAGCAGCCGCGCCGCATGGCGCAGCCGAGAGCGAACCAAATACTGGTACGGTGTCACGCCGAGAACTTTTGCGAACAGCCGCAGAAAGTGAAACGAGCTCAAACCCGCTTGCTTCGCGGCGCCCTCGAGATCGATCGGCTGGTGCGAGTACGCGTCGATCCAAAGCGCCGCCTGCACCGCGCGGCGGCGATCGCACGCGCGGACTGCCGGCGGTTTCCGCTTCCGCCCGGACACGGCTTCGACGAAGCGGCTCGCCAACAGCAATCCCAGCTCGTCGAGGCTGACGTCGCCAGTGCCGGCAGCGGCCGCCTGTGCGAGCTCGCCCAACACCATGAGTTCGGACAAAGGCGGCAGCGCGCCGGCCCGCCAGATCTCGGCACTGCTCCTCTCAGTCCCCTGCCCGAGCGCTTCGACCAGCGCGGGGGCGAGCTGAAACGACAGACATTCGTCGCCACACACGTGGTGATCGTGGGTGCACATGAACTCGTCACCGGGATAGCCGGCCAGAACCGACCCGGCCACGAGCTCGAATGACTCGCCGCGAAAGCGATAGCCGAAGCTACCCTTGCGCACATACGAAACGGAGAAGCCATCGTGCACCTCCACGAATGGCCTGTCGGCCGGTCCCGCGCTGCATCGATAGTCGATTGCCGAGATCGAGCCGCTCTGCAATACCTTGGTAGTCACCATCCCCTCGATTTTACCCGCCGCGATGAAGCGGGGCTACGGAAGCTGGCCGGGTCAACGCGCTTGTAGTATCGAACTATGTCTTCGTCAGCTCGACCGCGCGCCACAAGTACCAGCTGGCCACCGTCCGGTAGGGCTTCCAGCGCGCGCCACGTTTTTGCAGCTGATCGCGCCCGGGCAGCTCGCGTTTCTTGAAAGCGACAGCGAACCCTTTGCGGATGCCGTAGTCGTCCACCGGCAGTACGTCAGGGCGGCCCAGACGGAACATCAGAAGCATTTCTACCGTCCAGCGGCCAATGCCGCGCACCTCCGTGAGCCGCTCGATGATGGCTTCGTCCCCCATGCGATGCACGTCGGCGATCGTTGGAAGGTCTCCGCTGACCGCCCGTCTTGCCAGGTCGCGCAACGAGAGGAGCTTCGGGCGCGAGAGCCCAGCGGCACGGAGTTTCTCGTCCGAGACACGCAGGAT
This sequence comes from Gammaproteobacteria bacterium, assembly GCA_041488355.1. Lineage (GTDB taxonomy): Bacteria > Pseudomonadota > Gammaproteobacteria > Burkholderiales > SHXO01 > SHXO01. The sequence goes on along the minus strand of JBGPPC010000089.1, from coordinate 10,582 downwards.
GTGCTCGGCTTTCAGCCCTTCCTGCGCTCGCGGAAACAGCGCGCACACGCGTCCAAAAATGGTCCCCGCAGCCTTGGCGGTGAGCTGCTGGTATACGATCGCCTCCGCGAGCGCGGCGAAGATGCTCGGTGCGATTTTGAGCCGCATCCGAAACGGGCCGACGGCATCCATAAGGCGCGCGAGCGCCGGGTCCGACGTCCGCAGATGCTCGACCGCGGCGATGGGATCGAAACCGAAGACGCCATCGCCGTCCAGGGGCGTCGGCGCCCCGTTTGCCCGCGCGCCCTCTATCGACAAGAGCCGCAGCTTGGTCGCGACGCCGCCTTTGGCGGAAAACCCGCCGAGCTTGCCGCCAGCGGCCAGCACGCGATGGCAAGGCACGACAATAGCAAACGGGTTTCGGCCGAGTGCCTGCCCCACGGCACGCGCCGAGCCTGGCGCACCCAACCGCCCAGCAAGTTCGCCGTACGACAGCGTCGCACCCGGTGGAATGGTTCGCGCGACCTCATAGACCCGACGGTGGAAGGGAGGCACGCGCTCCATGTCGAGCGCAACCGAGGAGAGGTCGCTCGCCTCCCCCCGCAGCAGCGCAACGATGGCATTCAGCGCGATCTGCACCTCCGGCGTAGGAGGTATTTCGCGAGCGTCCGGAAACCGTTCCAGCAAACGCGCGCGGGTCTCGATCTCGCGCGCCTCCGGCAGCTGGACGGCTACGACCCCGCGCGTGCCCCACGCGATGCCGCATGCCCCTACGGGTGTGTCGAAGAGCGTGAAGCCGTGGGTGCTCATATTCGCGCAGGATGGTAGCGCCCGCCGCGGACGCCGGACTTGGAGGATATTGCTGTTGCTACAGTGGTCATTGGACGTATTCCTCGGTTTCACGGGCGATCGGATTTACTTTAGCATGAGGTTGTAACTCCCTGGACAGCAGGATTCAGCAGCGGATCGACAGTCGTGAGGGCCTGGGTTTGACAGTCAATCACAATGGGGCCGATCGTCGTTTTTAGGTAGAATCGGCCCGCGCGTCACCGACGCCACGCCAGAGGGGGAGTGCCAGTGGTGTTCGCGGTCTAGTCGGAGTAATGGAAAGCAAGCTGCTCGAAGGAGACACCGCGCTGGTGACCGGCGCCGCATCTGGGATCGGTCGCGGCATCGCGGTTGCCCTTGCGCACGAGGGGGCGCGCGTGGTCCTGGCGGACCTGGACGCCGACCGCGGTGAGAGAACTGCAGCAGCCCTGCGTGGGGAAGGTCGTGACGCGCGCTTCCTGGTCGCCGACCTCGCCACAACCGGCGGCCCGTCCGGCCTTTTCAAACAGGTCCTTGACGCCGTGGGGACGCCGTCCATTCTCGTTCACTCCGCCAGCCCGCGGCGCTTCGAGTCGGACACCATTCTCGCGGTGAGTGACGCGGTCTGGGATCAGATGCTCGCAGTGAACTTGCGGGCGGGGTTTGTGCTAGCGAAAGAAAGCGCACGGGAGATGATCGCGCACGGCGTGCACGGCCGGATGCTGTTTGTCACCTCCCTTCACGCGCACACGCCTCGCAACCTCCCGCACTATAGCGTGGCAAAGTCCGGCGAAACAATGGTGATGAAGGAACTTGCCAAAGCCCTCGGTCCCCACGGGATTCGCGTAAACGCGATCGCTCCGGGCGCAATTCCCGGCGGTGGCTTCGACGCGGGCGCGGCCGGAATCGATCGCCTCGTGCGCTGCACGAGCTTGCGGCGCCTTGGAACGGCTGAGGACATCGCCGACATGGCGGTGGCGCTCCTCGCCGACCGCTTCTCGCGCTACGTTACGGGGACGACTGTCGTCGTAGACGGCGGTCTCGCTCTCCACAATTGGATCGAGCCCGCCGAGCTCTGAGCAATCGAGCATCCCGCAAGGCCAACCCAACCACTCAAAGTGCACTGGAACAAGTCCAGAAGAAGCGATCATCCGATGGTCGATCGCCGCCACGCCGAGGAGTTCCTCGGACGGCTGCCGCGCGACGATCCGTTTCGCATGCTCGAAGAGATCACTTACTGGCTCAAGGCCTTGCGCGACGCCTACGCCATCGCGCCGCAACGGGCCTACGAAGTAGTGGACCTGCTGGACGTGACCGCGATGGCACCCCAGCGCAAGCTCACCTCGGACTTTATCGCGCTCGGCAGCCGGTATCAGAAATTCCAGGCTCAGCGCACTTGGAACACCTCTTTCCAGTTCTCCCGCGAGCTCGGTGCGACCTATCAATTCCTGGTCGATCAATACCGCCAGCGCGTGAGCGGCGCAGAGCTTTTGCAACCGGTGTTGCCCGTGCTGGTCGCGCGCGCGATTCGCGCGCTCAGACTCGAGCTCAAGTGGAGCCTGTTGCGGCAAGGGCCGGTCGATCAGGTCTTGTGGAAACTCGCCGGCGCGCTGTATTCCTACGCGGAGGGGGCCAACATAGCCTCCGACAATCTGAAGATCTACCCGGGGACGCAGGCGTTCTCCAGCGTGCAGCTCGAGTACCTGCAGGCGCTGATGCTATGGGTCTCTGCCACCGATACTCTGCCGCCCGAGAACCTGCATCTGGTGGAGTCACTCGTCGAGCACTATGCGGAATTTTTCGCTTTGGTGCGCGCACCCAGGCGAGGGTGCCACTACTACGTCGACGTGGGGGGCGGTGGCACCCCTGCGCGCCTGGTCGAGCGCGTGGCACCGGCCCCCGGAATCCGATACTTCGGGCCGGACAAGGCCGCGAGCATGCTGGACCGCATGATCGAGACGATCAGCGAGCGCGGCATGGTGCCACCCGAGCTCAACCCCGGCGGCATGCACAAAGCAGCGTCCATACTCGAGGTGGTGGATCATCTGGCTCGCTATTGGGATCCCACCCCGCCCACTCGGGCCAGTGAGCGTGCCGCCGCCCCCGCACGCATCAGCGTCGTGCACGATTTCGACTCCATCCTGGCCATGGTTTCAGGTGATTCCCAGGAATTGGACTTCGATTCAAACGTGGAAACCTGGAGCGTGGAGAACGAGAGCCAGAGCGGCTTCGGTGCGTTGGTCCGCGAAACCGCCAGCGACTGGCTGGAGATCGGTTCCGTGCTCGGTATCCGGGCAGAAGAAGGGGCCAGCTGGGGAATCGGTCTGGTGCGCCGGCTCTCGAGGCCCGCCGCCGGCACCATGTATGTCGGCATCGAATCCTTGTCCCGGGGCGTTGTGAAGGTCAGGGTGAGCCGGATGCCCTCGGACGGGCCGCACCAGGAACTCGACGCGCTGCTGCTGCTTAGCGGCAGCGAGGGCAGCGCTCAGAGGGGAGAAGTCGCACTGATGCTGCCGCCCGGCACATTCGTCGCCGGTCGGACTTTGGCCATGCACGCCTTCGACCGTGCCTACACACTTTTGCCCAGAGAGCTGCGCGACAGCGGCGAAGGCTATGAGCTGGCTCGGTTCCGCGTGCAGTCGGAAAAACTTTGAGTCGGAAAACGGCATGGTGGCAGCCCCATCACCTCGGATCGGCAAATGTTTGGGGGCTTGCGCTCGCTATCTTCACGGTCCTTCCCATGGGCTGCACGACACGCCGCGATGCGGTACCTCTTGCTCTAACGGATAAGGCGGAAGTCCCAGGGTACACGAGCAAGATACGTTACTTCCCGCGCGACTCCGAAGACGTTGAATCGCTGAAGCAGGATGTCCTGGATGCGTATGGGCTCGAGCAAGCCTATCTGCGTAGCCAAGGGCACATCGGACCTCTCCCGCCTGCTGCGTTCCTCGCCATCTCTGGCGGCGGGGATGACGGTGCTTTTGGTGCCGGCTTTCTGAATGGCTGGACGAAGGCCGGCAGCCGCCCGCAGTTCAAGCTCGTGACCGGCATCAGTACCGGGGCGCTCATCGCACCGTTCGCGTTCCTGGGCCCCGCCTATGACGACAAGCTGAAATGGCTCTACACAAGCATTTCATTCCGTGATGTCGCCGCGCAACGGTCGATCCTCTCGGTGCTGTTCGACGATGCCCTTGCCGACAACACGCCTCTGTGGAATCTGGTTAAGAAGAACATAACTCAGGACGTTCTCAACGCCATCGCTGCCGAGCACGCGAAAGGGCGCATCCTGCTGGTCGGAACGACGAACCTGGACGCTCGACGGCCCGTGATCTGGAACCTGACAAGATTGCAGCCAGCGGTCAATCGGGAGCGTTACAGTTGTTCCAGTCGCTCCTCGTAGCATCGGCTGCCATCCCGGGCACGTTCCCACCGGTGATGATCGACGTCGAAGCCGATCAAAAAGCGTTTCAGGAAATGCACGTCGACGGCGGTACGGTGGCTCAAGTGTTCGTCTATCCGGCGGCCATCAACCTCAAGGACCTGTCGGAAGAGCATGGCATACAGCGCAAACGAAAGCTCTACATCATCCGCAACGCGAGGCTGGATCCGCAATGGGCGCAAGTGGATCGCCGCCTATTGCCGATCGCGCTGCGAGCCATCTCCAGCTTGATCCAGTATCAAGGCATCGGCGATCTGTATCGCATCTATACCATCGCGCAGCGGGACGATGTAGAGTTGAACCTCGCCTTCATTCCCGCGACCTTCAACACCCCACACACGACGGACTTCGATACGGCCTACATGCGGAAGCTCTTCGATTTGGGCTACAGCATGGCCGAAGCAGGTTACTCCTGGTATAGGAAGCCACCCGTTTTGTTATCGGGCGACGGCCCGCTGCCGCCGGAACCGCAGTAACGAGCTGGTCACCGAGTGCCTAGGAAATCCGCCTTTCCGATCTCCACCCCGCAGTGCCGGAGGATGTCGTAAGCGGTCGTGACATGGAAGTAAAGGTTTGGGACAGCATGATTAAGCAGATACGGCATCCCTTGGTACGCCACCGGTTGGCCGCGGATCTGCAAGGTGACGGATCTTTCTTCCGAACCGTCGATCTGCTCGGGCTTGAGTGTATTCAGATAGGAGATGGTTTTCTGAATGCGGCCTTTCAGGTCTGAGAAGCTGGTCTCCGTATCTTCATATTTTGGGGGTTCGAGCCCCGCAAGCCGGGCCGCCGCGCCTTTCGCGCTGTCTCCGGCAATCTGGATCTGACGCGCCAGAGGCAACATATCCGGATAAAGCCGAGCGTTGATCAACACCGACGGGTCGATCTTCTTCGCTTCCGCATGCGCCGCACCTTTGTCGAGGATCGCGGCGAGATTGTTCAGCATGCGGATGAACATAGGGACGGAAGCTTGGTACATCGAAATCTTCATGGTTTCCTCTCGGATCTAGTCGCTTGAGTCTGGGATTCAAGCGCAACGCGGACATTTCCGCAAGCGAATCCTGTTGCGGTACTACAGGGGTGGCCCGCCCTGACCAGATATCCTCAGACCGTACGGCATCTTCCTTGGCGTGCTTCCGCGCCGCTCCACGGCAAGCCTGGCGAATCGGTAACCTGCGATTTCTGAACCGCCAGTGACCCCAAGCTCTGGGACTGCGGGATCTCGTCGATGGCTGTACGGTTCGCGCATGTGCGATGCAACTTCAGGGCTCAAGATATTCTATCCGCCCGCGCTGCGCTACCGAGGAGCTGAACTACTGCGAATGGCCACTGACCCGCTTACCACGTACTAGGCCGTCTGGGGCTGGCGAGCCCAACGCTCTGCGAACGGTTCAAACCATCCCCCAACCGACCCACCTAGCGAAGTACTCTGCTATCTCGGGATGAAAGAGGTACATGAATGCCCAGCACGCGAAGAGCAGATACCCTGTGGCCGATGCCACGATGGGCGCGTCGGTTGCGTGCAGCCCCCAGGCAAATGCGACGAACACGAACGCCCAGACCACAAGCGCCGAGACCAGCACGTGTAAGGTGACTTGAGCGATGAGCGCGTACCTGGCCGGGCGCCAATGCAGGAGCAACCCTCCCGCGATAGCCAGCTCGACAACGACCACCGCCCCGACAAGCAAGCTTTTCACGCCACTGGCATCGGCGGAAACCAGGATCGCCGGAATGGTATGTACCACGGCCCAAATGGCAAGAATCCAGATTCCGACAGGCTTACCTTTGATCAGCATCGCGGTCCAAACATTCCATAGTTACCGGCAGCAACCTCAGCCCGGCCGGACCGACTTCAAGCACTTGATATGCCAGTGCAGGTGCGGAAACCCGTCCTTGCATCAGCTAGTACCACTGAGGATAGAAACGGCTTGGATCTATCTCTCCAAGCCGCGCGTACGCTCATGGGGACGATCGCAGCCTAGTCCAGGAAATCGAGAGCCAAAGCCTGTATCTTCCGTTCGCAGCACTCTGGAATGCGCACAGCGCCTCCGTTCGACTCATAGATAGGTGAGAACATGGAATATCGCCAACTCGGCCAATGCGGCCTGCGTGTGTCGGTGCTCAGCCTTGGCACCATGACTTTTGGCGGCCGTGGCCGCTTCAGCAAGGTCGGCGCGATAGATATCGACGGCGCACGCCGCCAGATCGATCTCTGCCTGGACGCTGGCGTGAATCTCATCGATACGGCTAACGTCTATTCGGGCGGTCTCTCCGAGGAAATTCTCGGACAAGCACTCCAGGGGGGCCGCAGAAATCGCATCCTCCTCGCTACCAAGGCGCGTATGCGCATGGGCAGCGGTCCCAACGATGCTGGTGCTTCGCGTCACCATCTGGTCGCCGAGTGCGAGAACAGCCTGCGTCGGTTGAGCACCGACCGTATCGACCTCTATCAACTGCACGAGTGGGATGGACACACGCCGCTGGACGAAACTCTCGAGACCTTGGACACGTTGGTCCGATCCGGCAAAGTCCGCTATGTCGGTGTCTCCAACTATTCGGGCTGGCACCTGATGAAGGCCCTGGGTACAGCAGATCGCCATGGCTATGTGCGCCCGGTTAGCCAGCAGATCTACTACTCCCTGCAGGCACGAGAAGCCGAGTACGAGCTCGTACCGATCTCTCTCGATCAGGGGCTCGGGATTTTGGTCTGGAGCCCATTGGCCGGTGGGCTCTTGTCGGGCAAATATCGCCGCGGCCTGCAGCCTCCAGAGGGAACCCGGCATTTCAGCCAATGGGGCGAGCCGCCGATCCGCGACGAAGGACGTCTCTACGATGTCATCGACGTTTTGGTGCAGATTGCCGAGACGCGCGGAACGTCTGCGAGCCGGGTCGCACTGGCCTACTTGCTGGGCCGGCCTGGGGTGACGTCCCTGGTGATAGGGGCGCGCACCGACGAGCAACTTGCCGACAACCTCGCTGCGGCTGATCTCGTATTGGCCGTTGACGAGCGGGCCAGGCTCGACGCGGTAAGCGCTCCTCCGCTGCTGTATCCGTACTGGCATCAAGCAAAGACGGCATCCGACCGGTTGAGCTCGGCCGACCTCTCACTGCTGCGCCCCTACCTGTCGTGACCCATCAACCAGTGGCATCGGGTAAGTTTGTAGCGGCTCCCGCCAAAGCTGCCGCGCATCGAGGCCGCAACCACTTGTGCGTGTCGCACGTTATAGATCTACTACACGGCGCGTCTGGCTAAGGCCGAACGCCCGTTTTTACCCCATCGAGGAGGACACCCATGCGCAAGACTTGGAACAAGTCCGTTCTACACGACCCACTCGGCTCCGGGCGGCACCGCGCCCGGGCCGCGCTACTGACTTTGGCGGTGATTGGCGTCCTGTGGCACGTGTCGGGACGGACCAGCGAGACCGGCACGCTCCTTCCGCCTCCTGAAATCGATAGTCCGAAGAGCGCGAGCAGTTCCATTGAGACGGCCGTACTGGCAGGCGGCTGCTTCTGGGGCGTACAGGGGGTGTTTCAGCACACCAAGGGCGTAAAGCAGGTTTTCGCGGGCTACTCCGGCGGGGAGAAGGCGAGAGCCACCTACGAGCAGGTCGGGACCGGGCAGACCGGCCATGCTGAATCCGTGCAGATCATCTTCGATGCGCGCGAGATTTCCTACGGCGAGATCCTGCGAATCTACTTCTCGGTTGCGCACGACCCGACCCAACTCAACCGTCAGGGCCCCGATATCGGATCCCAATACCGGTCGGCGATCTTCTATGTCGACCCATCGCAGCAACGCGTCGCGCAGGCCTACGTCGCGCAGCTCGGGCGCGCGCACGTCTTCCCGCAGGCAATCGTCACGCGCATCGATCCGCTTAGAGGCTTCTATCCGGCCGAAGGCTATCATCAGGATTTCTTGATCCGCCACCCCGACCACCCGTATATCTTCATCAATGACCTGCCGAAGATCGCGAACCTGAAACGCCTATTTCCGCAGGACTACCGGGAACAACCTGTGATGACCAGCCAGAACTAGGCTCTCAAAGCGCGAGGAACTCGGCAGGTCAGACTGGTTGTGCGGAGGCCACGGCCGGGGCCGCCGCGCGCGCGGCGGAGCGCCGCCGCAGCTTCTCCACCACCGAGGTTGATCCGCGCGTCGCGCTGTAGATCTCCAAGGTCTGGAACTCGTTGTCTTGGACCGCAGTCATGGCGGTGTCCATGTACGGAGCCGTGTCTCGGAGTACCCGCCTGAGCGCGCGCCAGTATTGCGAGTACATGCCGGCGAAGCGCAGGTGTTTGGAAGCGATGTCCCAAGCGTAGCGGCCATAAAACGCGAATCGGCCTTCGAGCGGCATGCCGCGGCGCCGGTCACGACGGAACTTGCGCCGAAACAGCCCGCCTTCCAAGGGGTGAACTCGCTCCAAGCGCGGGACAGCATGAAACAAGAGCAGCTTCATCATCATGTTGCGCGGATTGTAACCCCACACTTTCGCCCGGCGCAGCACCGTTTCCACATGCTCCGGGGAGTAGTAGAGATCCCACGCCTTGCGGTAGATCCCGAGAAGCTCTGCGTCAGACATGGTCGAATGACGGGTAGTGACGTGGACCACGTCATACTTATTCATGTCAGGCTCCATCTCCACTTCGGCCAGATAGAGCTTCCTATGGTCGGCGGAGCCGGGTAGCGGCGTAAGGATGAAGAACTCCAGCAGATCAATCGGCAGCTCCCGCTGGATGATGCCGATGTCGCGCTCGATTGAGGCTGGCGTATCGCCCGGAAACCCGAGAATATAACCGGCATAGGTGAGCGCTCCTACCCGGTGCCACGCTTGCAGCATAGCGCGGTATTCGGAAATCTGGTTCTGCCCTTTCTTGGCTTCCTTCAAGGAGTCCGGGTTGATGTTCTCGAGGCCGATGAACACCCGGTTGACGCCAGCGCGACCCGCCTTCTCAATAAAACCGCGAACCTTGTGGGACATGGTATCAACCTGCGCGACAATGTTGATGCGATACGCCTCCTGCTCTCGCATCCTGATCAGACGGTCGAAGATTGCCTCCCAGTTCTGGTTTCGCGCGAGGTTGTCGTCCGTGATGAAGAAGTTGTGGACGCCCTGCGCCAGATTGGCGCGTATTATCTTCTCCACATCATCCGCGCTGCGGCTGCGTGATTTCCGACCCTGGACGTTGATGATCGTGCAGAAGCTGCACAGGAAGGGGCAACCCCGCCCGGCGTCGAAGCTCGTGCGCATGCCCCCCGTGCGGCGAACGATGTCCAGCGGCAGGAACGGTACCGCCGTACCCTCCAGACTTGGCAGGTCCTTCATGAAGTTGTAGAGCGGCTGGAGCGCGTTGCGGGAGGCGGCCTGCAGCAGATCTTCCAGGCGCCCCTCCACCTCCCCAGCAAACAAGGCAATGCCGAGGTCGATCGCCTCCTGCAGTTCCGGCGGCAGGTCCGGCAACATCGAGATACAGCCGCTCACGTGGAACCCGCCGATGCAGACCTGGATGCCCGCCGCCCGCAGCGGCCGCGCGATATCGACGGCCCGGGGAAACTGGTTGGTCTGCACACCAACCAGGCCGACCAGCCCGTGGCCCCCTGCAGCTTGGATCTGCTGAATAATTCGCGCGGGCCTGATGCGGGTGTTGGTCTCGTCCCAGATGGTAATCCGAAGCTCCACGTCCGCGCCCAGCACGCGACGCTCCGCGCAGTCGAGCGCAAGCCCGTACAACGCCGCCAGCGTGTTCGCTGGAATGGACGAGCGCAGCCACTGGATCACGTAACCCTCGTCGTCGTAGTGCGAGGGCTTGATCAAAAACAGATCGAACACCTGTCGCCCAACGGCCGATTTGGTCATGGAGATCCTATAAAGCAGTGTTGAGTGGCCGGTGAGCACCCGTTCGCAGAGCGAGCCCGAGGCGCTTCGCGCGTCTGGCCGCAAGCCGGCGCGGGAGCGTAGGTAGAATCCCCCACCCCTTCTGTGCGGTGGCGCGCATATGCGCCGACTCATCGTCGGCAGATCAGGTAATGGATTGACCTGTAGGGTGTATGGGCTGTAACTCAGACTAACGCAGAGCACCTGACAACACCCTGACGAGCCCCGTCCGCCCCTGGGCAGAGCGCACAAGCATCAAGCTTTGCCGTGCTGTTCCTTCTTTCCCACGCCTTGCCTCAACAGGGTTAGAACTACGACATGATCGTCCCGCAGCACGCTACGAGACGGACTCAAGCCCCGGCCTCGGCGCGGCTCAGGAGAACTTTGTCCACGAGGCCATATGCGGTAGCTTCGTCCGCGCCGAAGAAGTTGTCGCGATCGGTATCACGTTCGATGGTGTTGATGTCCTGTCCCGTGTGCTTGG
>JBGPPC010000088.1:0-13266 GCA_041488355.1 Gammaproteobacteria bacterium | reverse complement strand
GTCAAAATCTCCTGATACCCGGTCATCGCGGTGTTGAACACGACCTCGCCCACCGCGACGCCGTCTAGGCCAACCGATTCGCCGACGAAGAGCGTGCCATCCGCAAGCGCGAGGATGGCAGGCTGAGAGGGCACGGGCGAACTCCGGGTTTTGCGGTGCAGACGTGGAAAGCGGGAGGGGCGTACCCCTCCCGCTTCGCTCAAGCATGCATTATATAGAACCTACCCGCGTGGATCAAAGATCACGTAACGGCCATTTCACGCCAGCCCCAACACGTCCCGCATGTCGTAGAGACCGCGCTCCCTTTCGGCAAGAAACCGGGCCGCCCGTAGCGCACCCAGAGCGAACGTAGCGCGGCTGCTGGCTCGATGTGTGATCTCGATGCGCTCGCCCACGCCTGCGAACAAGGCGGTATGGTCGCCAACGATGTCACCCCCGCGCACCGTGGCGAAGCCGATAGTCGAGGCCTTGCGCTCTCCGGTTACCCCTTCGCGCCCATAAACAGCGCACTGCTCCAAGTTACGCCCCAACGTCTCGGCGATGACTTCGCCCATGCGCAGTGCGGTGCCCGAAGGCGCATCTACCTTGTGTCGGTGATGAGCCTCGATGATTTCGATGTCGTATCCTTCCTCGAGAACGCGGGCGGCGGTTTCCAACAACTTCAGAACCAGCGTCACGCCAACGCTCATGTTGGGTGCGAACACGATCGAAACGTCGCGCGCCGCACCCGTGATCCGCGCTTTCTGCTCTTCGGAAAGGCCGGTCGTGCCGATCACTGCCTTCACGCCCAGGCGCCGGCACAGCTCCAAGTGCATCAGCGTACCCTCGGGCCGGGTGAAGTCGATGAGCACATCAGCGCCCGGCAAGGCATCCGCCGCGCGATCTGTGATGTGCACGCCGCAAGGCGCACCGATTAGCTCTCCAGCGTCCTTGCCAAGAAAAGAGCTGTCGGCTCGCTCCAGCGCCGCGTGCAGCCTGAAGTCCGGCGCCTGGAACACCGCCTCGAGCAGAGCGCGGCCCATCCGGCCCGAGCTGCCGGCGACTGCGACCTGTTGAATGGTCATGTCGATAGAAATCGTGGCGACGTCAGTGCGTCGTCGCGGCCGTCTTGGCTGGAGCCGGGCCGAACTGCGGCACGGGGAAGTTGCTCAGTGCGCGCTTGAGCAGATCACCTTCGAAGATCAAGGTCAGACGCCGCTCTTGTTTCAACGTCCCGCCCTTGTACTCGATGTACACATAATCCCAACGCTCAGGATGGAAGGGGTCTGCGAGCAGCGGAGACCCCATGATAAACCGCACTTGCGAGCGGGTCATGTCTAGCTTGAGCTTGGCCACCATGTTCTGGTCGAGGTAGTTGCCCTGCTGCACGTCGATCTTATGTGGCGTGATAAAGCACGCCGCAAGCAAAGGAGCGCAAACGATCAGAGCCAGGATATTTCGCATGTACATGGGAGACGTTTCGGCTGCGCGGCGCGGCTCAGACCCATACTGCTCGATGCGAGAGCACGCGACTCCGAGGTTCTCGAGAGTTTCCAGACGCCGGATAACGCTATATGATACCCGCCAGGTTTCTCTCTGTCAGGGTCGCTATGTCCAAGCCCCACGACCTCAAGACCATCGGTCTGAAGGCCACCCTTCCCCGCCTCAAGATCCTCAATCTGTTCGAGACCAGTGATGTACGGCACCTTACCGCGGAAGATGTATATAAGGTGCTGTTGAAGGAAGGCATGGACATCGGGTTGGCCACCATCTACCGCGTGCTGACTCAGTTCGAGCAGGCCGGCATCCTCATACGCCACCACTTCGAAGCCGGCAAGGCCGTGTTCGAGCTGAACGAGGGCGGGCATCACGATCACCTCGTGTGCATCCAGTGCGGGCACGTGGAGGAGTTTTTCGACTCCGAAATCGAGAAACGGCAGCTCAAAGTAGCCAAGGATCGCGGCTTCAACATACACGAGCACTCGCTGCAGATCTACGCGGACTGTATCAAGATCAACTGTCCCAACCGGGCGAAGTCCTAGGTCTCGCTACGCGGAGTTTGGCGTCGCCTCGGCTCAAACCTTGAGTCCCAGCATCTCGGCGGCGTGCCTGCGGGTGGTCTCGGTGATCTTGAGCCCGCCCAGCATTCGAGCGATCTCGGCTACGCGCTGATCCCGGCCCAGCACGGCCACGCTGGTCACCATCGCACCTTCGAGCTCGCGCTTGGCGACCTGCCATTGCTGGTCGGCAGCCGCAGCGACCTGCGGCAGATGCGTAATGCACATGACCTGGTGTCGCTTACCCAACTGCTTGAGCATGCGCCCCACGATTTCGGCGACGCGGCCGCCGATTCCCGCATCCACTTCGTCGAAGATGAGCACCGGCAGCTCGGCCACTTCACTGGTCACGGTCTGGATAGCCAAGCTCAGGCGTGACAGCTCCCCGCCTGAGGCCACTTTGGCCAACGCTCGCGGTGCCGTGCTCGCGTGCACGCCGACTCGGAATTCGATCTGCTCCAAGCCATGGGCACCGCCATCCGCCAGCGCCTCCAGCGCCACCTCGAAGCGGCCGCCGGCCATAGCCAGCGTTTGCATCGCGTCGGTCACCTTGGTCGCCAGTTCCCGTGCGGCTCGCGTGCGTATGCCGGTCAGTTGGCGTGCCAGCGCCAGGTAGGCGTCTTGAGCCTCGGCCTCCTTCTTCTCCAGCGCCTCGCCCCTTGGGCCGCCACCGAGTTCCTCGAGCCGGTGCCGAGCCTGGGAAAGCAGCTCTGGCAGCCGCTCCGGAGCGACGCGGTACTTGCGCGCTGCAGACTGCACTGTGTCCATCCGCTGCTCGGCTTCGCGTAGCCGGGCTGGGTCGAGATCCAGCCGCTGCCGGTAATGTCGCAGGGTGTATACCGCCTCTTGGACCTGAATCTGGGCCGGCTCCAGGACATCCAGGATTTCCTTCAAACCAGCGTCGAATTCCCGCGCCGCGACCAGACGCGATACGGCGCCGTTGACCGCCGCCAGCGCCGCAACCTCCCCGTCGGACAACGCCTCCAAGGCGTATTCCACGGTTTCGATCAGACTGGCTGCATGAGCCAACCGCCGATGGTCGGCCTGCAGCTCCATCCACTCGTCGGCCGAAAACGCGAGCTGAGTCAGCTCCTGCAGCTGCCACTCGAGCCGCTGGCGCTCAGCCGCAAGCGCGTCGGCGTTCTTCGCCCATTCGATGCGTTGGCGCGCGAGGTCCTGCCAGCGCCGCCATGCCTGCCCGACATCTCGAGCCAGCGCACCTGCTCCGGCGAATGCGTCCAGCAGTTCCCGTTGTGCCGCTGCGCGCAGCAACGATTGATGCTCGTGCTGGCCGTGAATGTCGACCAGACGCTCGCCAAGCTCCTTGACCTGCTGCAGAGTCGAGGGTCGCCCGTTGACGTAGGCGCGTGATCGCCCGCCGGACTCGAGCACCCGGCGCAGCAGGCACACATCGGGCTCGTCGGCGAGGTCGTTGACCTCCAGCCACCGCACCAGCTCGGGCAGCGCTTCGATGTTGAACTCGGCGCTGATCTCGGCCCGCGCGCAGCCTTCCCGCACCAAGCCGGCATCGCTGCGTTCGCCGAGCACCAGCGACAAGGCGTCGATCAGGATCGACTTGCCAGCCCCGGTCTCGCCGGTCAGCACGGTGAAGCCCGGCTCGAACTCCAGATCGAGACGGTCCACGATGACGAAGTTGCGGATGCCTAGCGCTCGCAGCATACGGCCTACGCAGAATACGCTCGCCAGAGCCCGCGGACTCTCGGCGGGAGGCACGGGCGCAGTGATGCTGCGCTAAAGGAACAGGACATGCGCACGATGCCGGGCAGGGTGGCGTTTTATGGCACGCGCTACAGCGTCTCGCTCCAGTGAAGCTTCTCCCGCAGCATGCGGTAGTAGTTGTGCCCTACTGGGTGAAGCAATCGGATACTGTGCGGGTAGCGTCGGATGCGAATGCGGTCACCGGGCTTCAGCTCGCAGTGGGAATGGCTGTCGAGGTGTATCTGAGCGGCGGCGCACTTGTGCATGTACACCTCGATCAGCGCGTCCGAGGTGACCGCAATCGGACGATTGGATAAGGTATGCGGGCACACCGGCACCAAGGTGAACACGGATAGCGCAGGATGCAGGATCGGTCCTCCCGCCGACAGCGCATACGCCGTGGATCCCGTGGGCGTGGCCACGACCAGCCCGTCAGAGCGCAGCACGTAGACGAACTGTCCATCGATGCGCACTTCGAGTTCGATCAGCCCGCCATCGGCACCCTTACTGATGCTTGCGTCGTTGAGCGCGAGTACATCCAGGACTTGCTCCTCACCGCGGATCAGCTGACAGGCAAGCAGCATGCGCGCTTCGGTCACGAAGTTGCCGTCGAGCATGTCGCCGATGGTCTGCAGCATAGTGTGGACCGAAATGTCGGTAAGAAAACCAAGTCGCCCCTGATTCACACCCACCACCGCGACGTCGTACGGGGCGAGCGTGCGCGCGATGTTGAGCATCGTCCCATCGCCGCCGATGACAACGGCGAGGTCGGACAGCCGCCCCGACTCTTCCAGCGGAAGAACCTCGAGATGGCTGCGGGCCACATGGGCCGCGGTGAGCGGGTCCAGCAGCACGCGGACGCCGCGCTTTTGGAGGAACCGGGATAGCTCGAGCAAAGGCTCTGCGATCTCCGGGCTCTTGTACTTGCCGATCAGGGCGATGGTCTTGAAGGCATTAGCCATGCCCCTGATTATAGACGGGAGGCTCGTGCCGGTCGCGTGCCGCGGGGTCGCTCGGCCGCAAGTCCGGGCTCTCCCGGGGTGCGTCTTTGGATACAATGCAGGCCATGTTGAACGAGCGGGCTCAGATTCTCCTCAAGACACTGGTGGAGCGCTATATCGCCGACGGCCAGCCGGTCGGTTCGCGCGCGCTCTCGAAATACTCCGGCCTGGAGCTGAGTCCGGCAAGCATTCGCAACATCATGGCGGACCTGGAGGACTTGGGCTTCGTCGCCAGCCCGCATACGTCCGCTGGCCGCGTGCCCACAGCGCGCGGCTATCGCTTCTTCGTCGACACTCTGCTGACTATCCGGCCGCTGGACCGCGTCGAGATCAACCAGCTCGAGGGTCAGCTGCAGGTGGAGAGCACACATCGGCTGGTCCAGTCCGCATCGCATATCCTGTCTGACTTGACACGCTTCGCGGGCGTTGTCATGACGCCACGACGACGTTCGATCTCGTTCCGACACATCGAATTCCTACAACTCTCGGACAAGCGCTTGCTGCTGATCATCGTCACACCCGACGGGGACGTACAGAACCGCATCATGGTGACGGAGCGGGCTTACAACCCGTCCGAGTTGGTGGAGGCCTCCAACTTCCTGAATCAGAACTACGCGGGACTCGCTTTCGAGCAGATTAAGGCGCGCTTGCACGACGAACTGCGCCGCCTGCGCGACGACATGACGTCGTTGCTGACGCGCGCGGTCGAAGCTGGGAGCGACGCCTTCACCGAGCCGGCTGAGGACTACGTGTTGTCCGGCGAACACAATCTGCTGCACGTGCATGACTTGTCTTCCAACATGGTCAACCTGCGGCGGTTGTTCGACCTGCTCGAGCAGCGCACCACGCTACTTCAGCTGTTGGAGCTGGGCAGCCGGGCCCAAGGCGTTCAGCTCTATATCGGCGAGGAATCCGGCCTGGTGCCATTGGACGAATGCAGCGTGGTGACCGCCCCTTACGAGGTCGACGGGGAAGTGGTCGGCACCGTCGGCGTCATCGGCCCCACCCGCATGGCTTACGAGCGGGTCATCCCGATCGTGGAGATCACCGCGCGGCTGCTGTCGAGCGCCATGTCGCAGCGGACCAAGGCCGTCGAGTGAGGGCTCACGGGGAGGAGGATGTTTTCTCCTGAACCTGTTCACCAGCACGGCTCCATTCCCAGAGCCGGCATCTTGCTGGTCAACCTCGGTACGCCGGAAGCCCCCACACCGCAAGCGTTGCGGCCCTACCTCAAGCAATTTCTCTCCGACCCCCGCGTGGTGGAGATTCCGCGCGCGCTGTGGTGGCCGATCCTGAACCTCATCATCCTCAACACGCGGCCGCGCCGGTCCGCGGCGAAGTACGCCAAGATCTGGACCACCGAGGGCTCTCCGCTCAAGCTGCATTCGGAACGGCAAGCCCGGCTGCTGCGCGGGTACCTAGGGGACCGGACGGGCTCGCCGCTGGAAGTGGAATGGGCCATGCGGTATGGAAACCCCGCCGTGGCCGAGAAGCTCCGAGCGCTGCGCGAGCGACAATGCGACCGCGTGCTGGTGATCCCCCTCTACCCGCAGTATGCAGCCAGCGTGACGGCGAGCACCTACGATGCGATTGGGGCGGCGCTATCCTGCATGCGCAACGTGCCCGCGTTGCGCGTGGTGAAGCACTTCCACGATCACCCTGGCTATATCCGGGCCCTGGCGCAGAGCGTCAGAGACTACTGGCAGGCAAACGGTCGTGGCAACTGCCTGGTAATGAGCTTCCATGGCGTACCCCGCTTCACGCTGGATCAGGGAGACCCCTATCACTGCGAATGTCATAAGACTGCACGACTGCTGGCCGAGGCGCTTACGCTCAAACCCGACCAATATATAGTCACCTTTCAGTCCCGCTTCGGGCGTGCCGAATGGCTCAAGCCCTATACCATCGAGGTCATGGCTCAACTGGGCAAAGGCAAGATCGGACGAGTGGATGTGATGTGCCCGGGCTTCGTCGCCGATTGCCTCGAAACCTTAGAGGAGATCGCGATCGAGAACAAAGTCGCGTTCCTGGGCGCCGGTGGCGGCGACTTTCACTACATTCCATGCCTCAACGAGCACGACGCCTGGATACGGGCGCTGACCGAGATCTCGCTCGAAAATCTTCACGGATGGGTGAGTCCAGCCTGGGACGCAGGGTCCGCCAGCAAGGCTGCGGAAGCGACCCGCCAACGCGCGCTCGCCCGCGGCGCCCGTTCCTGAATGTGCTCCACCCGAACCGATAGCGGGCCCGCTCGCCCGGTCTGCTGCTGAGGTCTTGAAACGACTTGTCCTGCCCCCATTTCTGCCCTGCGAACTCAGGAGACGAAACCCATGCAGGAACAGGAACCTAGCTTGGCGGCGTCGCAGGCGTCCCCGGCCGGTGATGGAGGTGTCGAAGAGGGCCAGTCTGCCACTACGGCCCCAGACCGGGGCGGCGAGAAGATGCTCAATCTCCCGGAGATGCTGGAACGGGCCGAGCTGCAAGCCCAGGAGCTCCGTGACGCGTGGCTGCGCGCTAAAGCTGAATGCGACAACGTCCGCAAACGCGCGCAGGCAGACATCGCAAACGCCCACAAATACGCGTTGGAGACCTTCGCCGCGGCACTTCTGCCAGTACGCGACAGCCTGGAGGCGGCACTGACGGCGGACAAGGCCACAGCCGGGGCTCTGCAGCAGGGTGTGGAATTGACCCTCAAGCAGCTGGATTCTGCTTTCGAGAAGTTCGCCATCAAAGAGGTCAATCCCGTCGGGGAGAAGTTCGATCCACATAAACATCAGGCCATGACCACTGTGGAGTCCGACAAGGCGCCCAACACCGTCGTACACGTGCTGCAAAAGGGTTATCTGTTGAACGACAGGGTGCTGCGACCGGCTCTCGTCACGGTATCTAAGGCCACGGGTAAGTGAACCGCGGGTCCAGAACACGTCTGCTTGAAACCGGGCGCACCCACCCAAAACTAGCCTTCTGGTCAGAGGCGGAAAATCCCTGAATCGGAAGCGAGGAGCATCAAAATGGCAAAAATCATCGGCATCGACCTGGGTACCACGAACTCGTGTGTCGCCATCATCGAGAACGGGCAACCCAAGGTGATCGAGAACTCGGAAGGCTCGCGCACGACGCCCTCCATCGTCGCCTATACCGATGAGGAAGAGGTACTGGTTGGCGCGCCGGCCAAGCGGCAGGCGGTTACCAATCCGAAGAACACCATATATGCGGTGAAACGTCTGATCGGGCGCCGCTACCAGGACGCCGAGGTGCAAAAAGCGGTCAAGCTCGTCCCTTACAACATCGTGCAAGCGCAAAACGGCGATGCATGGGTGGAGGTACGTGGCAAGAAGATGGCGCCGCCCGAGGTCTCGGCACAGGTGTTGATGAAGATGAAGAAGACCGCCGAGGACTATCTGGGCGAGTCTGTGACCGAGGCCGTGATCACGGTTCCAGCCTACTTCAACGATTCCCAGCGGCAGGCCACTAAAGACGCCGGACGCATTGCTGGGCTGGACGTCAAGCGCATCATCAACGAGCCTACCGCGGCCGCATTGGCTTTCGGTATGGACAAGAAGGAAGGCGATCGCAAGATCGCCGTGTACGACCTCGGCGGCGGCACGTTCGACGTCTCGATCATCGAGATCGCGGCAGTCGAAGGCGAGCATCAGTTCGAGGTGCTCTCGACCAACGGCGATACCTTCCTGGGCGGCGAGGACTTCGACCAGCGCCTGATGGACTACGTGGCCGACGAGTTCAAGAAAGAGCAAGGCGTCGATCTGCGCAAAGACATTCTCGCGCTGCAGCGCCTAAAGGAAGCAGCCGAGAAGGCCAAGATCGAACTGTCTTCCGCGCAGCAGACCGAGATCAACCTGCCCTACATCACAGCCGATGCGTCGGGACCCAAGCATCTGACTTTGAAGATCACCCGCGCCAAGTTCGAAAGTCTGGTCGAGGAGCTGATCCAGAAGACGGTCGCGCCCTGCCAGACGGCGATCAAGGACTCCGGGGTCAAGCTGTCCGACATCAGCGACGTAATCCTGGTGGGCGGTCAGACCCGGATGCCCAAGGTGCAGGACAAGGTTAAGGAGATCTTTGGGCGCGAGCCGCGCAAGGACGTCAACCCGGATGAGGCTGTGGCCATCGGCGCAGCGATTCAGGGCGGCGTCCTCAAGGGCGAGGTGAAGGACGTCCTGCTGCTCGACGTCACACCGCTGTCGCTCGGCATCGAGACGCTCGGCGGGGTGATGACGAAACTGATCCAAAAGAACACAACCATCCCCACGAAGGCGCAGCAGAGCTTCTCCACCGCGGACGATAACCAGGCGGCGGTGACCATTCACGTGCTGCAAGGCGAGCGCGAGATGGCCCGCGACAACAAGAGCCTGGGCCAGTTCAACCTGGAAGGCATCCCGCCCGCGCCGCGCGGGATGCCGCAGATCGAGGTGACGTTCGACATCGATGCCAACGGGATCTTGCATGTGTCGGCCAAAGACAAGGCCACCAGCAAAGAGAACAAGATCACGATCAAGGCCAACTCGGGTCTGTCGGAGGACGAGATCAAACGCATGGTCAAGGACGCAGAAGCCCATGCCGAAGACGACCGCCGAGCGCGCGAACTGGTAGACGCACGCAACCAGGCTGACAGCACCGTGCACATGGTGCGGAAGGCACTGGCTGAGCATGGCGACAAGGTCGGAGCGGACGAGAAGTCCAGAATCGAGGCCGCTCTGAAGGCCACCGAGGAAGCCATGAAGAGCGGCGAAAAGGACGACATCGAAGCCAAGACTAGCGAGCTGGCACAGCTAGCGCAGAAGCTAGGCGAGAAGATGTATTCTCAAGCGGGAGCCGGCGCACACGGTCCTGACGGCGGTGCATCAGAGTCGGCCGGTCAAAAGAAAGACGAAGGCGACGTGGTGGACGCCGAATTCGAGGAAGTCAAAGACAAGAAGGGTTAGGCCTTCACGCGTGAAGGTGTGACGGATATGCAGGACGAACGCGCAAGCGCGACGTCCTAACTGGCCGAATTGAGCGGCATCGACTAAGTTGATGTCGCTCAATTCGGCCGATTGTCGTTTGGGGAGCGTGGCTCAAGGATGGCAAAGCGGGATTACTACGAGGTCCTCGGCGTTAGCCGCGACGCCTCGGACGAAGACATCAAGAAGGCCTACCGCAAGCTCGCTATGCAACACCATCCGGACCGCAATCCGGACAATGCGAAGGCCGAGGACAAGTTCAAGGAAGCGAAAGGGGCGTACGAAGTTCTTTGCGACCCCGACAAGCGCGCGGCCTATGACCGGTTCGGTCACGCCGGTGTAGATGCCCATGCCGGCGCCGCGGCTGGCGGCGCCGGCATGGGCGGTTTCGCCGATGCCTTCGGAGATATCTTCAGCGAGATCTTCGGAGGTGGCCGCACCCGCTCCAATGTCTATCGCGGCGCCGACCTGCGGTACAACCTCGAGATCGACCTGGAGGACGCGGCGCGCGGAACCGAAACCAAGATTCGCATCCCCACGCTCGAGGCGTGCGAGGTCTGCCACGGCTCCGGCGCCAAGCCCGGCACCGAGCCCACAACCTGTCAAACCTGCGCCGGACATGGACAGGTCCGCATGCAGCAAGGTTTCTTTTCCATCGCGCAGACCTGCCCACGCTGCAGCGGTACTGGAAAAGTGATTCGCGACCCTTGTGGCAGCTGCCATGGGGAGGGTCGCATCAAGCGCCAGAAGACGCTGTCGGTGAAGATCCCCGCAGGCGTAGACGAAGGTGATCGCATCCGCCTCTCCGGCGAAGGAGAGGCCGGGGTCAACGGTGGCCCGCCCGGGGATTTGTACGTCGTGTGCCGCGTCAAGCCGCATCCGATGTTCCAGCGGGAAGGCAACGACCTGCACTGCGAGATGCCGATCAGCATCAGCACCGCCGCGTTGGGCGGCGAGATCGAGATTCCTACGCTGGAAGGTTCGGCCAAGATCCGCATCCCGGCCGAAACGCAGTCCGGGAAAGCGTTCAGGCTGCGCGGTAAGGGCATCAAGGGTGTGCGCAGTCAGGTACAGGGCGACCTGATGTGCCACGTCGTCGTGGAGACGCCGGTCAACCTCACATCGCGTCAGAAAGAGCTGTTACGCGAGCTCGACGCGATCGACCAGCAAGAAGCCGGAAAGCACAACCCTCGAGCCAAGTCCTGGATGGATAAGGTCAAGGAATTCTTTCAGGCGTGAAGGACGTATTTCGTGGCCCATGATCCGTGGGCCGTGGCTTTATAGTTCGTTGTAAGGTTCGCTCCATCGAAGGTCCATCGAACTCAGTCGACAATTACGTCGAAGGTTCCCAACATCGCGCCTGGCACAGGCTAGTTCGCGGCCGGCCACGAGCTACGCCGCGAGCTGCGGCTTGGCGAAGAAGTGCCCCTGCGCCCAGTCCACTCCTACGTCACGCAGCACATCCGCACTTTCGCTGGTCTCCACGCACTCGGCGATCGTCTTCAGCTCGAAACGCGCAGCGGTATTGACAATGCTCTCGACCAGCCGACGAATGCGTGGGTCCTGAACCACGCGGCCCACCATCCAGCCCTCCACCTTGACGAAGCTCATGGGCAAATCGGTCAGGTACATGAAGGAAGCATTGCCGCTGCCAAAATCGTCGAGGGCGAGGCGAAAGCCCTCGTCCACCAAAGGCTTGAGCTGCCGATACAGCACCGCCAGTTGGCCCGTCTGCCGTGCGGTGATCTCGATGACGACTGGATTCGCTCCTCCGTCCAGCAGACCGAGGGCGCGCGCTTGCGCCAACAATCCGGACACCTCCCCCGCGTCACCCAGGAACTGCGCCGAGAGGTTGATGAAGCGGGCGCCAGCGTGCCCATTCTTGCCGGGACTGGCGATGCGCTCCAGCGCGCGTTGGGAGATCGTCCGGTCGATCGCGGCGGCCAAATGCAGTTGCTCGGCGGCCATGATGAAGCGCTCTGCAGGTATTGGCGCGTTGCCAGAACCAACGATCCTGGCCAACGCTTCCTCGCCCATGATGTCTCCCGTGTGCAGGTCCACGATGGGTTGGTAGGCGGCGACGACGCGACCTTCGCGTAACGCCGTCTGTACCTGCGCCCCCTCCCAGACACCAGTACGCCTTCGCCCCCCCGAGGCACCAGCACATAACACTTGGTCGCGGCCCGACTGCTTGGCCTGGTACAACAACGCGTCGGCGTTGGCCATCACGGCATCAAGCGAGTCTGAGTCTGGACCGCACAAAGCGATCCCGGTGCTGATAGTCAGGGACAGATCGCCCTGCGGGAGTTTGACGGGTTCCCCGCGCACCAGCTTGCGTGCACGCTCTCCCGCGATCATCGCACCGCGCACGTCTAGAGCGTGCAGACAACCCAGGAACTCTTCGCCGCCCCAGCGCGCAATCCAGTCGCCACCCCGCGTATTGCGCGCCAGCAACTTAGCCAAATGGGTCAGAGCGAGATCGCCCACGTGATGCCCGTGCTGATCATTCACCAGCTTGAAACGGTCCACGTCCATCAGCGCAATAGCGAAAGTGGACCCTTCGCGACGAGCGCGGCTCCACTCGACCTGCAGTCTGGCTTCTGCCGCCCGGCGGTTTGGGAGCCCCGTAAGGTGGTCTTCCATCGCCAGCCGCGCAGTCTCCTGTTCCTGCGTCTTGCGCGCGGTGATATCGCGCTCGATCGCGATCCAATGGGCGACCGCACCTGCTCGGTTGCGCACTGGGACGATCGATACGTCCACCCAATAGGCGTCGCCGGACTTGCGATAGTTGAGAATCTCGGCGCTCACGCGTTGGCCCTGTTGGATAGCCTGACGCACGTCGGCTCGGGTGGTTTGATTGGTGCCCTGGCCTTGCAGGAAACCAGGGTTACGTCCCAGGGCCTCGTCCGGAGCGTAGCCAGTAACCCGGGTGAAAGCGTCATTGACGTAGACGATCCGCTGGTCCGCGCCGGTGATCATCACGATCTGGTCCGACGCATCGACTGCAGCGGACAACAGCTCGCGCTGCTGGGACTGCAAGCTCCTCGCCATCGTTGTGGTCCTCCCTGAGCGTGACGCGTTAAGGGCGCCCGCTAACGTCGCCGCCAAGTGGTACCGCCGGAACCATCCTCCAATACGATCCCTGCCGCCAGCAGCTCGTCGCGGATGCGATCGGATTCAGCGAAGTTTTTAGACTTGCGAGCGGCGGTGCGCTGATCGATTTTGGCCTGGATTTGCTCGCGCGAGAGTACTACGACGGCGCCCTCTAAGTGAGCCTGGGCGTGTGCAGTGATCTCGACGTGTCCAAGCGCTACGACCCCCTGCAGGTACTCTTCCGGCGGTCGCTGCAACAAACCGAGCACCCCGCCTAACGCCTTGAGCAGTCCCGCATCGCTTGAAGAGCGAGTGCGATTGGTCTCACTCGCCAGCTCGAACAACGCGGCACACGCCTCCGGTGTGTTGAAATCGTCGTCCATTTCAATGCGAAACCCATCGAGGATCGGCGCATCGGCGGCCGTCCCCTTGGCGCTTTGGGTTAGCCGTTCGACG
>JBGPPC010000087.1:0-13395 GCA_041488355.1 Gammaproteobacteria bacterium | reverse complement strand
CAAATACCGGCACGACTTCGCGAAGCTCATTTGGCAGATTGCGTCGCCGCAGTGGAACTTCGACGACGCCACGTTCGAGCGCAGCGCAGCCGCCTTCAACAACCCCGATCACGTCGACATCGTGATCCACAACTACCGCTGGCGGCTCGGCCTGGCCGAGGGAGAAGCGAAGTACAACGATCTGGAAGAACGGCTTGCCAAAGGTCCGGTCATCACCGTGCCCACCATTACGCTCGAAGGTGATGCCAATGGTGCACCACACCCGGACCCTGGTTCCTACGCCAACAGATTCTCGGGCAGATATGCGCATCGGACCATCAAGGGCGGCGTCGGGCACAATCTGCCTCAAGAAGCTCCGCAGGCCTTTTCCGAAGCTGTCGTCGACGTCGACAGCTATTGAGCAGATGGAAAGGATCCATCATGAAACCAAGCCAGGTCTTGCTCGCCGCGGTACTCGTGAGCGCAATTGGAGTCCCGCTCGAGACCTTAACCCAGGACAAAAGCGTGGTGCAGCAGATGACGCCCTCAGCGGTTCAATTGCCGATTGAAGGTGAGTTGCCTTCTCTCAGCAACGCGACGGGGTGGCTTAATTCGCAGCCGTTGACGGCGACGGGCCTGCGCGGAAAAGTCGTCCTCATCGACTTCTGGACCTATACCTGCATCAATTGGCTACGCACACTTCCCTATGTCCGCGCGTGGGCCGAGAAATACAGGGATCGGGGATTGGTGGTGATCGGCGTGCACTCACCTGAGTTCGAATTCGAGAAAAACGTCGATAACGTTCGCCTGGCCGCCAAGGACATGAGGGTCGAATATCCGATCGCGATCGACAGCGGCCATGCGATATGGCGAGCCTTCAAGAACCAGTATTGGCCGGCTCTTTACTTCGTCGATGCGCAGGGGCGCATTCGACACCATCAATTCGGCGAGGGCGAATACGAGCGGTCGGAAATGATCATCCAGCAATTGCTGGCCGAGGCCGGAAAAGGGGGTATCGGTCATGACCTGGTTTCGGTCGATGCCCGTGGTGCGGAAGCTGCCGCCGATTGGGGCAGCTTGAAGTCTCCGGAAAACTATGTCGGCTATGAGCGGACCGAGAACTTTGCGTCTCCCGGCGGTGCCGTATTGGACAAGCGTCGCGTCTATGCCATCCCCGCGCGATTGAGACTTAATCAGTGGGCCCTTTCGAGCGATTGGACGGTGGAGAAACAGGCCACTGTGCTGAACAAGGCCAACGGGCGGATCGCGTACCGCTTTCACGCCCGCGATCTTCATCTCGTCATGGGACCGGCAGCGCGAGGAACTTCCGTGCGATTTCGCGTGCTCATCGATGGACAGCCACCGGGCGCTGCTCACGGAATCGACGTCGACGACCAGGGCAACGGCACGGTTACCGAACAGCGGCTGTATCAGCTGATCCGACAACCGAAGCCCATCGCGGATCGACAGTTCGAGATCGAGTTTCTCGATCCGGGCGTGGAGGCTTTTGCGTTCACGTTCGGCTGATCCACGGCAGAGGCTAGTCCCATGAAACTGAACGAGGTCACAGGGGGAACCGTTACTTTCTCTCTGCGCGCCTCGCCCGACTCGGCAAGATGTTGGCAGAGGTAACCGAAATCACGCCGGAGTCAGACTCGAATCCGCGTGGGGACGCCACACCTGCAGACTGATTTCCTCGTAAGCAACTCTGTAGCCTGCCTTCTCTGCGCAGCGCTGCGGTCTGCAGGCGGCGCCAGCTTCGCCATGGGCCGAGTCGAATTTACGGACTATTTACAAGCGACCAAGGGTCGGATATTAGCCGACTAGTGGTCGGGTAATATCCCATCGTCTCCGATTTTGGCGTTCTACGAATTCATGGCATCCATACCAAGCAAGCTGCGGGCGCGCAGCGCGGAAGACAAGGACCAGCGCAGGCAACAGCTGCTCGACGCTGCGGCTCGACAGTTAGCTGATTCAACCTACGAAAGCGTCACAGTGTCCGCGGTGGCCGAAGCGGCGGGCATTGCCAAGCCTTCCGCTTATGGCTATTTCAGGAGCAAGGAAACGCTGTTCGTCGCCCTCACGCAGCGGGAACTCACTGCATGGTGCTCGGCATTCTCCGCCGCCCTGCAACGCTCGCGCAGCCGTAGCCCCGCCAGGATCGTGGCGACATGCCTGACCGCAACGCTGGCCGAGCGGCCGCTGCTGGTGCAGCTTCTTTCCGTCGTGCACGCAACGCTGCAGGCCAATCTGGAACCGGAGGAAATCCGGGCCTTCAAGCGCTTTACGCTTGGTATGTTGTTCGAGCTCGCCAGCGCCATCGCAGGGCGGGTACCGAGCATCCCCGTCGAGCAGGGCGCCCGCCTGCTGCTGCTCACCTACGCGCTGGTTATTGGCCTCGGCCAGCTCGCAAACCCGCCGCGCGCGGTGCGCGAAGCGATTGAAGGAGATCCCGAGTTCGCAGCCTTCTCCATCGACTTTCGATCGGAGTTGGAAACGACCCTGGAACGCCTGATACGTGGCTGGACGCGCACCGTCGACTAGCTTTCCCCTGGCAATTCTTTTCTGGAGCTCCCCATGATCACTCTCAAGGTCAACGGTCAATCCGTCCAGGTGGATGCCGAGCCCGACACGCCGCTGCTGTGGGTGCTGCGGGATCACCTGAATCTCACCGGTACGAAGTTCGGCTGCGGGGTCGCCGCTTGCGGTGCCTGCACTGTCCACCTGAACGGCGCCGCAGTGCGCGCCTGCGTGATGCCGGTGTCAGCGTGCGACGGCAAGCGCATCACGACCATCGAAGGACTTAAGCGCGATGGCAAGCTGGATCGCGTGCAGCAGGCCTGGATCGACTACCAAGTGCCCCAGTGCGGCTACTGCCAGAGCGGCATGATCATGGCGGCCTCCGCGCTGCTGGCCACGAAGGCCGATCCGTCGGACCAGGACATCGCAAACGCCATCACCAACATCTGCCGCTGCGGGACCTATCCCCGGGTGAGCAAGGCGATCCGAGCGTTGGCAGCCGCCAAGCCCGGCCGCAACTGAGGAGACAAGAATGAACGCACGGACTGTTGAGACAGGGAAACCTCGCAACAAATGGCGTCGCCGCTTCCTCATCACCGCAGGCGTTGCCGGCGCTGCACTGGTCATCGGCGCCTGGCGCTTTTACCGCGAACGCGATCGCCTCTCGCCGCCCGCCGGCCTGCAACCCGGCAAGGACGAAGCCGTGCTCACCGGCTGGATCAAGATCGGCACAGACGGCAGCGTTATCGTGCAGGTGCCACGTCAGGAAATGGGGCAGGGCATCACGACTGCGCTGCCGATGCTGGTGGCCGAGGAACTCGACGCCGATCTCGCCCACGTTCGCTTCGAACAGGCGCCCATCGACGCGTTCTACGGCAACGCTACCATGCTCGGTGATGGCGTGCCGATGCGCGAGGACGACAGCAGCTGGCTCGCGGCCATCGCGCGCCTGACGCAGTACAAGCTGGGGGAAGTGTTGGGCGTGCAGGCGACCGGCGGCTCCACCAGCGTGCGGGATGCCTGGGAGCCCATGCGCCGGGCAGGCGCGGCTGCGCGCGCGATGCTCGTGCAGGCAGCAGCGCGGCGCTTCGGCGTTCCGGCATCCGAATGCACGATCGACAACGGCGTGGTCGAGCACAAGCCGACTGGAAAGCGCGCCGGCTTCGGCGAGCTCGCGCTGGACGCGGCCGCGCTGCCGATCCCCCAGGACGCGCGGCCGAAAGATCCCGCGCGCTTCGTGCTGCTGGGCAAATCGCAGGTTCGGCTCGACGTTCCGCCGAAGGTGGATGGGAGTGCGCAGTTCGGCCTCGACGTGCGCTTACCGGGAATGCTGTACGCGGCCATCGCACAGTGTCCTGTGTTCGGCGGAGCCGTGAAATCCTTCGATGCTGCCAAGGCCGAGGGTCATATGGGCGTGAAGGGTGTCTTTGCGCTGCCCGCCACCAGCACATCGGCTGCAGCCGTCGCAGTCCTGGCCGAGCACTACTGGCAGGCGCGAACCGCGCTGGCCGCCGTGACCATCGTCTGGGACGAAGGCGGCAACGCGACCCACGACTCGCAGTCCCAGCGGGGCCGTTACGCCGAGCTTCTCGCCACGGGCAAGGCGCGCGAGTACGAATCGGTCGGAGACCTGGACGCGGCCCTTGCCGCTCCGGTGAAAGCCGTGACCGCGGACTACTTCGTCCCTTACCTGGCCCATGCCACGATGGAGCCAATCAACTGTACGGCGGTGATACGGGGCGCGAATTCCTGTGAAGTCTGGGTCGGAAGTCAGGCCCCGACGCTGGTGCGCTGGTTCGCGGCGAAGGCCGCGGCGCTCGATAGCAGCAACGTCGTGGTACACACGCCTTTCCTCGGCGGCGGGTTCGGACGACGCGCTGAGATGGACGTCGTGATGCAGACCGTTTTGTTGGCGCAGAAGATACCCGACACGCCGATCCAGCTGATCTGGTCACGGGAGGAAGACATGCAACACGATCTCTATCGTCCCATGGCGGCAGCGCGATTCAATGCCGCGCTGGACAACACAGGAAACATCGCCGGCTGGCACAACCGCATCGTCGGGCAGTCCTGCACCGCGGGGATCACCGCGCGTCTGTTGCCGGCTGCGGCATCCGACCTCATGAAGGACAAGACTACCGCGGAGGGTGCGTTCGATCTGCCCTACGCAATGCCGAACCGGCGCGTCGAGCACGTGCTGACTCACGAACCGGTCCCCGTGGGCTTCTGGCGCAGCGTCGGCCACAGCTACAACGCGTTCTTTACCGAGTCCTTTCTCGACGAATGCGCCCACGCCGCGGGCAAGGATCCCTACGAATATCGCCGCGCTATGCTGGCCGACGCACCGCGGTTTCGCAAGGTGCTCGAGGTCGCGGCGCAGAAAGCGGGCTGGGGCACGCCGCTACCCAAGGGTCGGGGGCGCGGCATCGCCCTGGCGGAAAGTTTCCATACCATCGTCGCCCAGGTGGCAGAGGTAGAGATCGTCGACAACACGCCGCGGGTTCGGCGTATCGTTTGCGTCGTCGACTGCGGGTTCGCGGTCAATCCCGATACGGTAGTGGCGCAGATGGAAAGCGCCATCGTGTTCGGCCTGAGCGCAGCACTGCACGGAGAAATCACCCTCAAGAACGGGAGGGTCGAGCAGAGCAATTTCCCCAGTTACGAGATGGTACGGCTGGCGGACACCCCGGAGATCGAGGTGCACATCGTGAACGCGGGCATCGAGCACCTGGGCGGTGTAGGCGAGCCCGGCACGCCGCCCGTGGCGCCGGCAGTGTGCAACGCCATTTTCGCGGCAGTCGGACAGCGTGTGCGCTCGCTGCCCATCCGCCTGTAGAGACCGCAGAGAATCCGAGACGCTGCTACTCGAGCCGCAAGTCGGCGTTACTCGCCCGAGGCGATCCGGTTTGGTTGGACAATTTGATGGCGGCTCATCCAGCGATAAAAAGTAGCCCGCGAGACTCCGATCTCACGCGCTGACGCCGCAACCTGCCACCTGTTTTGCGTGAGGACGGCAACCAGTCGTTTACGTTCCTGATCAGCGTCGTCCCTGAGACCCCTCAAACCACCGCTTGTACACTTATTGATGCTGACCGACGCAGTGGATTTCGTACCGACTCTTCGCACGATATCAGCAGGAAAATACTCGTGGCCGAGGACCCCCTTTCCACATAGGGCACAGGCGTAGCGCATGGCGTTACGAAGCTCGCGAAGATTGCCGGGCCAGGAATAACCGGTAAGCATCTCCAGGACATCGGGAGCCAATGTCAGCTCGCGTCCTTGTTCACGCGATTCCTCCCTCAGCATATCGAGAATCACATCCTTCTTGTCGGTACGGTCGCGCAATGGCGGCAAATCGAAGGTGGCTGCATTCAAACGAAAGTACAAGTCTTCCCGAAACAGGCCCTGCCTGACCAAGTCGCGCAGATCGCGGTTCGTTGCACAGATCACATGCAGGTCAACAGAAACCGGACATTCCGCACCCAGTTGAAGCACCTCGCTTTCGGCAAGAACGCGCAACAATCTGGGCTGTAACGGCAACGGCATATCGCCAATTTCATCTAGAAAGAGTGTGCCGCCATTCGCCTGGAGAATCTTGCCCTTCGAGCCCTTGGCTTTCGCGCCCGTGAACGCGCCATCCGTGTAGCCGAACAGCTCGCTTTCGATCAGCGTCTCCGGGATCGCCGCGCAATTCAAGGCGATAAACGGCTTGTCGCGCCGGTCGCTGAACTGGTGGATGGCCTTTGCAAACGACTCCTTCCCCGTCCCGGTCTCACCCAGAAGCAGGATGGGAATGCAGCGGTTGGCGACCCTGCACGCGTGTTGTGCGCTTTGACGTACTCGATTGTCGCCTAAGGAGAGGCGAGTAAATCCAGGCAGGGCGTCAGGGGCGGATTCGCGTGCTTCTTTCGGTCGTCGCTCGACACATACCTCAGGGCGCCGAATTGGAGCGGGAGTTGGTGCTCGCAACAGCGCGTAGAACTGTTCTCCGGTAGGCAAGCAACGCAGCGGGACTGGCGCACCAGGCCGGTCGTGGGATCGGCGAATGATATCGAGCGCTGTGCAATCGAAGATCCCCTCGACATTGGCATGAGCCGCAGCTTCATCCCGTACGAGGTCAGCGCGCGCCTTGCGATTAGTCGCCACAATGAAGCCGAGGGGATCGATGAATTGCATAGTAGCCCTATTGTGCCTGACAAGCAGGGGCGCCGGTGCATCGAACGCAAACGGCGCGTGGATTTGAGCTCACGACCACGAGTCGGAAAAAATCTCCGATACCGATCAACGTTGAAACCAGATACAAGTGACGGTCAGCACCGGTTGCGGCCGATCAGGTTGATGGTGCCCATGTCACTGTTCTTCGCGCGGTCCGAGGACGACCTCGACGACGCTCATGGGGGAAATGCAGATTGCATAGTACATAGACGTTGCGTGTTCGGTCAGGCAGGGAGGCCGAAGAGGGAGGTCATGCGCGCCGCCCCGACCATCTCCGCCATCTCCTCGTCGGATGGGCGCCGCTCGAAGCGGCCCGCTGCATCGAGAATCCTGGGGAGGAGCGTCAGGTCTCCTGCGGTGTTGATGAACACATCCGGAAGGAGTCCCATAGTCCAATGGATTGTCCGGTCGATGTCCGCTTGCGCCACGAGCGGCTGATACCAAGTGGTGTGGGTGCGTTCGGTCGTCGCCCATGGACCGCGCGCGATCGATTTGATGATCTGGACGGCCACCTTTCGCTCCCGGCAGATGGCGAGCAGCGCCTGGAAATTCTCTTGGTAGCGCGGGTCTTGCGCCATGAAGAAGTTGTACGGCAGGAGCACTGTGTCGAAGTCGAAGCGCGCAACGCTCCTCTGATGCATGGCGGCGATCGTCCAGCCATGACCGGTCAAGCCGATAAAGCGAACCAACCCCTGCTGCCGCGCTTCGACTGCTGCCTCCAGTGCACCCCCTGGCCCCATCGCCTGGTCCCAGTCGTCCGGATGCCCAAGCGAATGAAGCTGGATCAGGTCGACCTGATCGACACGCAGCCGCTCGAGCGAGCGATGGATGTCCTCGCGGGCCTCCGCCGCGCCTCTCGATCCGGTCTTGGTCGCGAGGAAGAAGTCCTTGCGGTGACGCGCCATCCACGGTCCGATGCGCAACTCCGAGTCGCCGTAACGCGCCGCCGTGTCGATGTGGTTGACGCCGTAGCGCAGCAGGACTTCGAGCGTGCGGTCTGCGTCATCCTGGCTTGCCCGGGCGAGCGCGGCCGCGCCGAACAATGTCACTGTGCTCGAGTGGCCGGTCCGTCCGAATGGTCGTCGTTCGATCATGTGGTGGTCTCTCGTGTCGTCGTCGACGGCTCGGGTGCCGCGACATCTGGTCCGTTTCTATCTTGCGACGCCAGCATATCGCAACCGGTTGGGGTCTGTGCGCGGACGTAGGCTACGAAACCTGCATTGTGCAAATCGCCGGGAATCTCACCAGCGGCTCAATGCTTCCTCGATAACCAAAGTCCATTTCAGATGTGGCCACGGCCGAGTCACCTGTGTAGGGGTGTCCCAGCCAACCTAGGGGGTGCCACGAAAGCTCAAGTTGGCGTTCGCTTTTTCCGTTACCAGGCCATCGCGGACCAGTCGCGAATCATCAGGAGTAACGTTCAAATGTCAAAACTTAATGCGACACAGGAACGGCTTTCGTGGGGCCATCAGAGTGCGGCATTCGGCGCGGCGCTCCTCAGGCTCGCGCCGATGTTGCTGATTACCATGCTCGCGGGCTGTGCCGCGAAGGGCGAGCGTGCGTCCGCATTGGATCATTCGTCCAGTGGCGGGCGCGGATATAACGCGAGCGCCGCTCACGCCCCCGGGACGAGCAGCCTGGCTGGAGATTCAGGCGGGCAGGCCACGACCCAAGCTGGCGGGACCAACCGGCGAGGGAAGCTCGGCGGGGGCGCTGGCGGAACGCAAGGTGGGCTCGCCGGGATAAACCGATCCTCATCGACCGATGGTACTAGTGACACGGGTGTGGCAGAGGGCGACGGTGCAGATGACGATCAGGATTCGTCGCTCATCGATGGTGGACCAGGCGTTGGCAAGCCTGGTGTGCCCGGCACCCGCGGACGCCGTGGGCGGAGCGCAGGCCACGCAATCGCCGGCGGTACCGGCTCATCGAGCGATGCGGCTGCCGGAGGCGATTCAGCCACCGGCGGTAGTACAGTGGCAGGCGCGGAGGGTCGTGCCGCAGGTGGCTCGAAGGGCAAGCGTGGTGCAGGCGGGCGCCGGCGGGGAGCGAGCGGCGCGCCAGGTTCGACTGACGGCAGTGCCGACATGGACGCGGCGGGCGACGAAGATTCTGACACCCAGATCGCTGCCATCGAAGTTCCAAACGGCAAGGTCGAGGTCAACGAGGAATACCAACCGCTGACGCTGGGCGGAGCGTTACCGGTCGTGCTGGGGGTGAATGAAGAGGGACGCTTCGATTTCGATCAGTATGCTCTGCGCGAGGAAGTGAAGGCCATCCTGAACGGTCTTGCCGACACCTTGAAGACAGCCGAGTACGATCGGCTCGAGATCTTCGGCTATGCGGACCGAATCGGAGCCCTTGATTACAACCGGCGCCTGTCCGAATTGCGGGCCTACGCAGTGGCTCAATACCTCATGCAGAGAGGGGTACCGGAACACAAGATCCGCTACGAAGGGCGTGGCGACAAGGACCCGCTGACCCAGGCGGATGAATGCCAGGGACTCGCGCGCGAGGATCTCATCACCTGCCTGCAGAAGGATCGGCGTGTTGAGATCGAAGCTTCTATTCATCGCAAGCACGCGACAGTTGTGCAATAACTGCTACACAGCGGCCCCTCGGTGCCTGCGAGCTGGGGAGAGGGAAGGGGTATCGATTGAGGCCGTTTCCAACTGTCGCCGGTGCGCTGATTGGATGGGTTGCCGGATATTTCATTGGTGTATCTATAGCCTGCGATTGGCTCTACCCGACCAGCAACTTATGTGGAATCTATGGGGTCTTCCTTAGCGGCCCTATCGGGTTGCTGATCGGCGCTGTGGCTGGATGGCTGATATCGAAGCCGAAAGAAGGTTGACTCCGATTCTGTCGATTCTGCGTCTGAAAAACCTCTAGCCGGTGCCGGAAACGGCGCTCCCATCAACGAGAGACGGGACATCGGGCGCACTTGCCGCGCCCCCGAGTCCCTGACACGGCTTCACCTATACCGGAGGTTGATCGTGTTTTACACACGATGCCTTATCGGTGCCGGTCCTTCGAAGCGATTGGCTTTTCCCCCATCGGGCGCCGCTGCTATGTTGCCGAAGCCAGATTGTCTATCGCAGCTGGAAGGTGATGCAGGACGAGCGTTTTGAAAAATTCGTCGTCCATAAACGTGTCATGGTCCACCGCCACTATCCACTGGTGGTGCGCGTATTTCAGTTGGATCTGGTGGCTGCCGGAGAGCGCCGCGTAGGATGCGCGGCCTGGATCTATTTCCACGGTCAAGGCAATGCCCCTAGCCCGGGCGAGCCGCGCGATCTGGTTCTCAACACGCGTGCAGGAAGCGAGATAGGCGTGGGTGTTCTTCTTGGAGACATCGGAAGGCGTGCGATATACGCGCGACATAAATGGGCCCTCAAATTAAAGATGCTCGTCGAGTAGTCTATTAAGGTGCCAGAAGCCCGCCCTGTCTGTGCGTTACCGTACACAATAACTCGGCCCTTGGGCCGCGCAAGCCTCACTACCGTGGTGGGACTTCTTTAGTTGCGATGTCGAATACAGAAGTTTGCGCCGCGTTAGAGGCCGCGGGGCCTATCGACGGCATGGAAGTGCTCTTGACGCGAGTCGACGAGCTTTCTCGAGTACGGCAAGCACGCGACAACTGAACTGTCCGTACCGGAACCATAGCAACTCAATTGACGCTAGACGAGAACACAACCCTGGCGCAATACAGCACGCTGGATTGGACAACGTGTCATAAAGCCCGTCGGCCACTGATAAGGTTGACCAGGATCATGATGATGGCGATCACCAAAAGAACGTGGATAACCCCGCCCAAGGTGTAGGACGTGACGAGCCCCAGGAGCCACAATATAATAAGAACAACCGCAATCGTATAGATCATCAAAAGCACCTTTTCATCGTTCGGTTTCCCCGTCGTTGGCGGCCATAGCTTCTGGCGTGGGTTGGCTGAAACGCCATCCGATGCCGGTCCGATCTCGACCCGAGCCAACTAAGCAGGGCAGAAACAGCATGCCGTGCAATACACTTATCCAGCTGCAGTCACTCTGGAGGACTTCACCGTCCGCCGTCTGTACGGCAGCGCGCACTACGTTGGTCTGGCGGGCGCAGAAAGCCCGCGCATGCGCTCCAGATCGCCGCGAGCACCGCGTCGGGTCTGTGCACCAGCACTCTCTCTGAAGGTATAGCAAACCCAGCAGTCGTAACCCGGACATCAGACCGTGTGCGTTGAGGGCTCCTTTGAACGGAGCATTGGTACTGCGCGGCGCGACTTGAACCAAGTGTCATCGCGTCCCGATTGTGTTCGCTGGTTTCGTCCCGGTAGCCAAGCACGCTGCGGACGAAGGGTCGTGCGAGCGGAGACACTCCGCCAAGAGCGCAGACTCGCTGACGTGCGAGACAACGCTCGCGATCCCCCAGAACAGCGGGACCGTCGCCGCAAACAACAGAATGGTAACGAGTAGCCGTACGTCGCCGAATGTCGAAGCCGGGTAAGCCCAGCCGCGCCGGTAGACTGACACAGCGGCGAGCAGAAACCCGGCCGCGAGGGCGATAGTGGTCTGTGCGGCGGCGCGCATGAGTGCTTGATGAACTCCCGTGCGAAAATGCGTACAAGGCATTTCCCATGGACCGCCCGAGGCGAGCGCCGAAGTCATCGTATGGAAATCCAAACGACGTGATATATCAGTGCGCGAACGAGACCAGGCTGAGCCCGGTTGCAGACAGTGCGACGATGACGAGAACAAAAAGCAAGCCTGTTCTGGAAGCGTAGGAAGAGGCGTTTGTATCCTCGAGGTCAGCTTCCGACAGGGAGTAGTGCGCTGCTGGGATGATGCCCTCTCTCATGTGGGTTCCCCGTCACACCGCGGCGCGAACCCAAACTCTGTTTGCGCTGGCACGCACCGCGCTTAAAACAGTCTCAACAAATGCGGCACCAACTGAACAACCAATGCCACAAGCAACACTGGCAATCCTATGCTCACCAAGATAAACTTCACCTCTTGCCGTTCCATCCAGATGGCGACGCCTCCAGAGCCTCCCTGGGCCCATACCCTCTTGACCGCAATTCTGCTCTGAGCGACCGTTCTCATCGCGTTCCTCTGCTCAACTCGCGTTTCAGTATCTCCTCAAGTAAAGCAGCAGGCTCCAACATTTCATCGATTGTCATGAGCGTGGGTCGAACCCGCGACTGCGAATTTTCTCGTTGGATTCTGGGTTGCATCGATAGCGCATGCACCATCCGCCCGACCCGCGATCAACCCGTTCAATGCATGACCCATCGATAGGTTTGATACCTGTCCGATGCTTGGGAACGTAACAGTTGCAGGCTAGGCGCATCACGCGGCGCAGTCCGTGCGATGGCGCGCTTATCCCGGCAAAAAAAGGCAAAGTTACCCCAAAAAAGTGAACGTAAAGTTGAAACGCGATCCACTGGACCGCGATACCGCGGTGCGCACGTTGCGGCTCGCGGGTGTGGGGATCCTGGACTGGGAGCCACTTCTGCGAGATCTCTTGGCGGGGTTCCCTGTGTACACGCGACGTCTTATGGCCAGATTTGGTGGCCTCACCGATTCATAGACGACAAGACAGAATTTCCTGCGCTGAAGACCAAGGGTGAACAAGACGTCCGAGAGCGATATGCCTACATCGAGCGCTTGCTCGCCGACGGACGTGAGTGGGCAGTACCGGGTGCGTAGACGGTCGTTGATCCTTACCTCCTCGTCCTTTATCACTCGGGGCAGCGCATTGGCTTGGACATGCAGACGCCTACCCCACCTGGACGCGTCTCGCGGAACGTGTCGTCGCGAGGCCAGCCGTCCAGCGCGCACTGGCGAAGGAGCAGATCACGATATTCGGCAAAAAAACGCTTTCGCGAGCCCGGCCGGCGCGTCACCATTCAACAAAGTTTCCGGCACGCTACTCTAAAGGCCCGCCCAGTTCTGCTAAATTGACGCGGAGCCAGCCCCTGCAGCGGAGCCGCTCGACCAGCTGGCGGATGGGCGTCGTTACCCACTGGGAGTCGTTTATGCCGATCCTGTACCGCTATCTCTTTCCAGCCATGTGGCTGAGCTGGGCGGCCTACTGGTGGGCCTCATCGCGCAACGTCAAGTCCGCCGTACGGCATGAGTCCCCGGCGTCGCGGCTCTCACACATCGGTCCGCTGGTGCTCGCGGCAATCCTTCTCTCAATGCCAAACCTACCGGTTTGCTTCCTCGGCGAACGCTTTCTTCCACTCGCCACATTGCCGTTTGGTGTTGCAGCGGCTCTGACCGCTGCTGGTCTGCTCTTTACCGTGTGGGCCCGCGGGTACCTGGGAGCAAACTGGAGCGCCACCGTGACCATCAAGGAAGATCACGAACTCATTGTCAGCGGACCTTACGCGCTGGTTCGTCACCCCATCTACACGGGGCTTCTGGTGGCATTTGTGGGTTCCGCGCTTGCGATAGGTGAATGGCGAGGAGTTCTCGCCGTTGCGCTCGCGTCGCTGGCTTTATGGCGCAAACTGCGGCTGGAAGAACGTTGGATGCGGCAAGAGTTTGGAGAGGAATACCGAGCATACTGCCGGCGTGTCCCGGCGCTGATACCTTTCATTCTGTGAGCCTGGTTGGAGGCTGTTTTTGGAAGCGCGGAACTGGTCGAGGAGATAGCGCTCAGTCGTCCAAACCGAACATGTCGCGAAAT
>JBGPPC010000086.1:0-13483 GCA_041488355.1 Gammaproteobacteria bacterium | reverse complement strand
TGCATCCGCCAACCAGCGCCACCGCCAAGAGGGACATAGAGACCGATACGCGCAAGCTGGCCATTTGGGGCGTCCTCGAACAAAACCTTTTCGCGCCACACACGCTGCGCGAACCGGAGAGCAGAGCGACTCTGCTCATCGCGTCACGCGACCACCTGTAAGCGGAACACGCGGACCCGCGCCCCGCCTTGTTGCCAACAATCCTCGTTGCAAGATATCCAGATGCTGATCGACATACGCGTCCGGGTCGAGGTTCTGAGTGCTGCAGAAATCGAAGGAATGCCGGTAGATCACCATTAACACCAGCGGCGCGAACACGAGACGGGCCACATAGTCGGGGTCGATCTTCCGAAACTCCCGGTTGTCCAACCCGCGACGCACCGCCGCGCGCACCACCTTCTGACCGCGCGTGATAACCTCATCGACGTAGAACTTGCCCAGCTCCGGGAAGTTGCGGCACTCGGAAACCATCAGTTTCGGGATGCCGGCATACGGTGTCAGACCGAAGCCCTCCCACCAGCCGCGGACCAACTCGCGGATCAGATCTACCGCGCTGCCTTTGTGCTCGGCAACCATCTTCTCGCCGCGCTCGAGCAAGGGCACGAGGCCCTCGCGTACCACCGCCTTGAACAAGTCCTCTTTCCCGGGGAAATACAGATACACCGTGCCTTTGCTCACGCCCGCGCGCTTGGCAACGTCCTCCAGACGCGTGGCGGCGTATCCGCGCTCCACAAATAGTTCGAGGGCTGCGGCTAGCAGCTCGGCAGGTCGGGCTTCCTTGCGGCGCGCCCAGCGGGGTGCAGGCATAATTAAAATCAGCGGATTAAATAACTGACCGGTCAGTAATGTAGGACCTTCCCCAATGGTAAGTCAAGGTTAAGCTGCTGCCTGCGTCGGCCGTCCCCTGGTGGTCGGGTTGCCACCTCGAGTGCGGCAGCGGTCTCTACCGGCCGTTAGTAAGGCGTACCCGTCCGCGCTGAGCCCTTCGGCACCGCTCAGCGCCTGCCGCACCTGAGCC
The DNA here is from genome assembly GCA_041488355.1 of Gammaproteobacteria bacterium. GTDB lineage: Bacteria > Pseudomonadota > Gammaproteobacteria > Burkholderiales > SHXO01 > SHXO01. The sequence continues at coordinate 12,465 of JBGPPC010000086.1, read as the reverse complement.
GGGGACCAACTCGGTGGTTTTAGCCACGGAGTCGAAGTGTCCAACGTGGAGGCGCTGAACACGAACGGCCCGTGAGCACTGTCCGATAATTGACCATACCGATGCGGGGCGTTGATCCGCGCCCCTATAATGCAATTTCACCTGCTGACGCTGAAGCGCGCGCACTCCGCCTCGATCCAAGACCTGCAGTGAACGAAATCCGACCACCTGCTGTAGCCGGGGCCTTCTATCCAGAGGCGAGAGAAATTCTGTCTCGAGATCTCGCCGCGATGCTCGAGGCGTCCCCGGTGTCGCCCGATTTAGCAGTACCCAAAGCGCTGATCGCTCCGCATGCTGGCTACATGTATTCGGGACCGATTGCAGCGACGGTCTACGCCAGGCTCGCACCGGCATGCGCCCGGATCAAGCGCGTCGTTCTGCTCGGTCCGGCTCATCGGGTCGCGGTCGACGGGCTCGCGCTGCCGGGGGCAAAGGGGTTCGTGAGCCCGCTCGGCGTGGTCCCCATCGATCGTGAAGCGGTCCGCTCGATCTCCTCTCTGCCCCAGGTGAGCGAAAGCCGCCCAGCGCACGCGCGCGAGCACTCCCTGGAAGTACACCTGCCGTTCCTGCAGACGGTGCTAGGCACCTTCGCGGTCGTCCCTCTGGTGGTGGGACGAGCCAGCGCAGCGCAAGTTGCCGAGGTGCTGGATCGACTCTGGGGCGGCGATGAAACCTTGATCGTAATCAGCTCCGATCTCTCCCACTACCTCAGCTACAACGAGGCACAGGCCACTGACCGCGAAACAGTGGACACCATTCTGCGGTGTCGGCCCTTGCTCAACCACGATCAGGCGTGCGGCGCCACACCCATAAACGGCCTGCTTACAGCAGCGTTGCGCCGCGGGCTCAAACCTGAGCTTCTCGACCTGCGCAATTCTGGAGACACCGCTGGTGACCGCAGCCGCGTGGTCGGGTACGCCTCGATCGCTTTCTTCGAGTCGGCTGCGGAGATCTACGAAAGCGGGCCAAGCCGAGCTGATACTGACTCCCGCGGGCCGGTGCTGCTATCGCTCGCGCGCGCGGCGATCGGCGATATCTTCGGGCTTGGCCTCGCGGTGGATGCTGGTCATGAGTTCCTGCTGGAAGACATCGCCACCTTCGTCACGCTGACGCGTAACGGCCGTCTGCGCGGCTGCATCGGCAGCCTGGAAGCCCGCCGCTCATTGCTCGAGGACGTAAAGGCGAATGCCAAGGCCGCCGCCTTTCTCGATCCGCGCTTCGAGCCGCTCACGCAGACCGAATTCCTAACGACACGCATCGAGGTGTCGGTATTGGCGCCGCCCGAATCACTAGAGTTCACCAATCAAGCGGAGGCGCTCGCCCAAATCCGCTCCGGCGTCGACGGTCTGATCGTCGAGCATGGGGGCAAGCGCGGGACCTTTCTGCCGCAGGTGTGGGAAAGCATCCCTGACCCAGCAGAGTTTCTGCGCCAGCTGAAGCTGAAAGCCGGGCTCGGGCCGACCTTCTGGGCCGACGACCTGCGATTGCTTCGCTACACCGTCGTCAAATTCAGCGAGGCACAGTTGCCGTCCCAACTGCAATGAGCGATTCCGAAACCATGGTAACCGGCGCGCTCTATCCGGCGCGCTATTGGCACTTGCTCGGCGATGGCCGCCTCCAATGCGACCTGTGCCCGCGCGATTGTCGCCTGCACGAGGGCCAGCGCGGAGCATGTTTCGTGCGCCAGCGCGTCGGCGACGGGATGGTGCTCGCGACTTATGGCCGCTCTTCTGGCTTTTGCATCGATCCCATCGAGAAGAAGCCGCTCAATCATTTCTATCCCGGGTCAGCGGTGCTCTCCTTCGGTACCGCCGGCTGCAACCTGGCTTGCAAGTTTTGCCAGAACTGGGACATCAGCAAGTCGCGCGACATGGATCGGCTCATGGATCAAGCCGCTCCCGAAACCATCGCCAAGGCGGCAAGCGAAAGCGATTGCAGGAGCGTTGCTTTCACATACAACGACCCGGTCATCTTTGCGGAGTACGCCATGGACGTCGCGGATGCATGCCACGAGCGCGGGGTCCAGACGGTTGCCGTCACCGCTGGCTACATGCATGACCAACCGCGGCGCGAGTTCTACGCCAAGATGGACGCCGCGAATGTGGATCTGAAGGCATTCACGGAAGACTTCTACTTCAAGCTGACCGGCTCACACTTGCAGCCGGTGCTGGACACGCTGATTTACCTCAAGCGCGAGACCGATGTGTGGTTCGAAGTCACGACTCTGTTGATCCCGACCAAGAACGACTCGGACGAAGAGATCACCGCCATGTGCAAGTGGATCGCAGCCGCTCTGGGCACCGACGTCCCGCTCCACTTCACGGCGTTCCACCCGGATTGGAAGCTGGATGACCTGCCCCCTACCCCCGCAACCACCCTGACGCGAGCACGCGAGCTCGCGCTGCGCGAGGGCCTGCAGTACGTGTACACAGGCAACGTGCACGATGTGGAGGGGGGCACGACCTTCTGCCCGGGTTGCGGCGAGGAGCTGATCGTCCGCGACTGGCACCAGATTCTGAAATACCATATGACGGGTGACGGCCGCTGCTTGTCCTGCGCGCGTCACGTCGACGGTCGCTTCGCGCCGTTTGACGGGCAGTTCGGGCGGCGTCGGATTCCAGTACGCCTGAGCGCATTTCGCTGAGAACCGCGCAAGGCACCTCGCGCCGGCCCGTCGCGCTCTAACATCCTTCGTGGTCAACCAGCCTTCAGGGCGGCGATGACTTCGTCGTCTGCGACTTGGGGAAAGTGCCGATAGAACTGCCCCACAGCCTGGAAGTGCTCAGGCGTCTCGAGGCACACTAGCTCGTCGCAATTCTCCGCTACCTTGCTGGCGGTATCGGGCGGCGCAACCGGCACCGCGCAGATCAAGCGGGCGGGCTCTCGTCTGCGTAGCGCGTGCAAGGCCGCGATCATGGTGGAGCCGGTGGCCAACCCGTCGTCGACGACGATGACGACGCGGCCCGCCGGATTCCCCGCAGGACGATGCGCGGTGTATTGAATGCGGCGCTGCCGCAGGACGTCGAGCTGGAGCCGCTTTTCCTCGTCTATGTAGTGCGTATCTGCGCCGGTCGACGCTGCGTAGTCAGCCACCTGAGTCAAACCGGATTCGTCGATCGACCCGATGGCGAATTCCGGGTTGCCCGGGGCCCGCAGCTTGCGCACCAGGACAACGTCTACCTCGCCGCCCAGTTGCTGGGCGATCTGCCGGGCCATTGGCACCGCACCGCGTGGAATACCGAGGACCAACGGGTTTTTACCTTTGTAGCTCGCCAGCCTGTCGGCCAGCCTCAACGCCGCATCGCGACGGTTTTCGAACACCGTGGGAGCTCTCCAGATGGTGCGAAACCGATGCAGAAAGCCAAAGCGCATCTACGGCGATGAGCGTCCCATTTCACGCTGGAACGCGGGCCTGCTTCTCTGCGTAGCGCTCCGCAGCCTGAATCGTATTGGCCAGCAGCATCGTAATGGTCATCGGCCCGACACCACCCGGGACTGGGGTAATCCATCCCGCGCGTGCCTTAACAGACTCGAAGTCGACATCACCGACCAGCTTGCCGTCCGCAAGGCGGTTCATGCCGACGTCGATCACTACTGCGCCTTCCTTCACCATCGGGCCCGTGACCAAGCGCGGCTTCCCGGTTGCGACCACCAGGATGTCGGCCAGCAGGGTGTACTGCGAGAGGTTGCGGGTTTTCGAGGTGCAAATGCTGACCGTGGCGCTGCGCGCCAGCAGCATCAAGGCCACCGGCTTGCCGACGATGTTGCTCCGGCCGATGACTACGGCGTTCTGGCATTCGATCGGGATCTCCAGGTAGTCCAGCATGGACATGACGCCGTAAGGCGTGCAAGGCGGGAACACAGCGTCCCCTACCACCAGACCACCCAGGTTGTAGAGGTGAAACCCGTCCACGTCCTTCTCCACCGGGATCGCATCGAGCACTTTGCCGTTGTGAAAGTGCGAGGGAAGCGGGAGCTGAACGAGAATCTCGTGGACGTTCGGATCGGCGGCGAGAGCGAGGATGCGCGCGAGCACAGCCTCTTCAGACACGTCCGCGGGAAACTCATGCAGTTCGCAGTGGACGCCGTTCTCGGCACAGGCTTTCATCTTGTTGCGCACGTAGACGCGGCTTGCAGGGTTCTCGCCGACCAGAACAACGGCCAACCAGGGCGTCACACCACGCCGAGCCAGGGCTTCGGCACGCGTCCGCCATTGCGCGCGGATGTCTTTGGCGATGGCTACGCCGTCGATAACTCTCGCCGTCACAGCGTGCTTTGATTGATTAGCTGAGCAACCCTAGGATCTCAGGGCATAGACGCCGAGCGGGAGGGCGGAGCGGAGTGAGCCGCGCTCGATGCCCCAGGGACCTTCTCAATCTCCGCCAAGGTCGAAAAGAACACCGGACCGCCGCCCATATCTGCCACCTCCTGGCTGGTGAGAGCATTGAGGTTCACGCCGTTGCGCATCTTCGACCCCTGCAGCTGCTTGGGCGCGCCCAGAACCCCTGGCAGCAGCCCTTCGACGAGAAGCGCGTAACCGAAGGTTTCACCGCGATCGTTGTACAACCGGCACAGATCGCCGTCGGAAATGTCCCGGTCCTGCGCATCGCGAGGGCTGATCTCGAAGGTCGGCCGCGCCGTCATTTCTTGCAACCGTCCAACATGCTGGAACGTGGCGCCGATAAAGTAGTGGGTCGCCGCGCTGATGACCTGCAACGGGTAACGGCGTCGCATCTCGGAGTCTTCGAAGCCTTCTTTCTCGGGAAGATGAGTTGGCAACGGGTCCAGCCCGAGCTTCGCCAGTGTAGCTGAGTAAATCTCGATCTTGCCGCTCGGAGTGGGCCAGCGGCCGCTGTTGATGCCGCCCCGGCGCGGAGAATCCACCGCCGTTCGGGCCCACCCCTGCTCCTCCAGCTTCTCGTAGGTGATGCCTTCGAATAGCGGATTGAAGCCGGGGTCGAGCAGCTCGCGGATCATTTTCTCGTCGCTGTCCGAGAAGCACGGATCGTCGTAGCCCATCGTGCGCGCCAGGCGTCGAAACATCTCGGTGTTGTCGAGACTCTCCCCAACTTTGGCGATGGCCGGCCGGCTCAGCCCTAAATAGTAGTTACCGTATGCGCCATGCAAGTCGGCATGCTCGAGCTGCGTGTCGGCAGGCAGAACGATGTCGGCGTAGCCGCAGCTGTCGCTCAAAAACGTATCGTGCACTACGACGAACAGATCTTCGCGCATGAGTCCGCGGCGCGCGGAGATTGTGTCCGGCACGCAGTTCGCCGGGTCGCTGTTCCAGCAGAACAGCGCCTTGATCGGCGGGTCGAGCTGCATGTCGTTCAGCGCCCGTCCCAGCTGGATCATGTTGATCGTGCGCGGGGTCCTTCCGGCTAACAGGTCGGTTCGTTGTAGTTTGGCCATATTGACGCCTCGGGTCTCTGCACCTGTACTGACGCAGACGCCCGCGCCGCCCGTCATCGCCCCTATGATCGCGGGCAGTAGCGAGATCGTGCGCGTCATCATGCCGCCATTGGCGTGCCGCTGGATGCCCCAGTTGAGCCGGATGAAGGATTTCTTCGTGCGTCCGTAGAGCAGCGCGAGCTTTTCGATGTCGGCGGCCGGAATGCCAGTGATCTGTTCGACTCGGTGGAGCGGATACTGCGGCAGCTTCTCGGCAATAAAACGATCCCATCCGACCGTGTGGCTGCGCAGAAATGCTTCGTCGTGCAGGTCAAGGTCAACGATAACCTTCATCATACCTAGCGCCAGGGCTGCATCCGTCCCCGGCCGTGGCTGCAGGTGCCAGTCCGCAAAGGCCGTCGTGCGAGTCACTCGCGGGTCGATGGCTACGATAGTCGCGCCGTTGGCGCGCGCCTGGTTGACAAAAGGCATGGCATGCACGCCCGTGCTGACGAGATTCGTACCCCAGAGGAGCACGACGTCCATGTTCGGGATGTCTTCGATGTTGGCCTCGCCCACACGCCCGAAGGTGTAGGTCAGCGCGGCCGCGCCGGCGGCGGTGCAAATCGTGCGCTGCAGGCGCGCCGCGCCCATCTTGTTGAAGAAGCGCTCGCCCATGCCCGAGAAGCCGAGGATGCCGAGCGTGCCGGAATAAGAGAAGGGTTGGACGGCTTCGGGTCCGAACTCCGAGACGATGCCTTTCAGGCGGCCGGCGATTTCCGTCAATGCCTCGTCCCAGGTGATGCGCTGGAACTTTGCGTTGCTACCTTTGGGCCCGACACGGCGACGCGGGTAGAGAACCCGATTCGGGTTGTATACGTACTCCAAGTAGTTGTTGACCTTGTTGCACAGATAACCTTTGGTGATCGGATGCGTCGGGTCACCCTCGACTTTGATAGCGCGGCCGCTGGATTCGTCGACAGTGACGCGCATCGAGCAAGCGTCGGGGCAGTCGTGAGGACAAGTGACGTGCACGACTCGCAGCTTCCGCTCGGCCTCGAGTGTTGCGGCGTTGAGTTCTCTGGGATCGCCCATCGAGTTTGCTCCGGGCAAACGATGAAGAATGCGATTATTCTACCCCGAGCGGGGCTTCCGCAGACCTCCGAGACAAAATGCACCTACAGCAGATCATTCGCGCGCTGGCACTGGCCGTCGCCCTATGTGCAGCGCCGCCGGTGGATGCGCGGCTGATCCGGCTCGAGGTGACACAACGGGAGGTGGTGGCAGGCGGCGCAGCCTTCGGTACGGCCGGCGCCTACGAGCGCCTCACAGGTACCGCCTACTTCGAGGTCGATACGAGAGATCGCCGGAATGCCGTCGTCTTCGATCTGGACAAGGCACCTCGCAATGCCCGAGGGCAAGTCGAGTTCTCCGCCGACATGGTGATTCTCAAGCCGGTCGATCTTGCCAAAGCCGGTAAGACCCTGTTCTTCGAGGTCAACAACCGCGGGCGTAAGATCTCGTTCGGCCGCATGCAAGACACGGCATCGGACGCCAACATGAACGCGCCTCTCTCGCTACGCGATTTCGGCGACGCCTTCCTGATGAAGCGTGGCTACGTGCTGGCCTGGGTCGGATGGGGCGCGGACATCGCGCCGGGCGACAACCGCCTCACGGTCACCTTCCCCATCGCCATGGAGAACGGGCAGCCGATTACGGAGCGCATCCTGACCGAGTTCGGCGATCGCAACTTCAACGGTGCCAACCCCACTACCCTTCCGCTGAGCGGCGGGACAGCCTTCAAGAGCTTCCCCTCGGTATCCACGGACAAGGCAACTGCTCAGGCCGAGCTCTGGTTCGTTTCCAGCGATTCGTTTCGGCCCGGCGGCCCCGACATCCCGCGTGGCGCACGCGTCGCCGATGATCAATGGGCGTTCGCCTCCTGCCCGGACGGCTGGCCGGGAACGCCCAGCACGAACGACATCTGCCTGAGGGGCGGGTTCCAGAACAATTTCGACTACCACCTCATTTATCGGGCCACGAATTCGCCGGTGATGGGACTTGGATACCTGACGTCGCGCGACTTCGTCTCGTTTTTGCGGAACGCGGCCAAGGACGATTCCGGCAATCCCAACCCGGTGCAGGGAATCGCGACAACCTTGTGCCAGGGAATCTCCTCCAGCGGGATGTATTTCCGCGACTACCTCTACTTCGGCTTCAACGAGGACGAGCAAGGCCGTCGGGTCTGCGACGGTGTACACATTCACGTGCCGGGCGCGCTGCGTCTTTATCTGAACTACCGGTTCGCGCAGCCTAACCCGTTCACCCAGCAACACCGTGAACGCTATGTGCCGGACGTGAACTTCCCGGTCACCTATGCTGTCACTCGCGACCCGCGATCGAGCCGCGAGGACGGAATCCTCACGCGGCCGCAGACCGATCCGAAGATCATCCACACCGACACCTCCAACGAGTACTGGCAGTTCCGGGCGTCCCTGCTGGGCACCGACCCGAACGGTAGCGTGGACGTCGCCGATCCTGTAAACGTGCGACGCTATCTCCTGTCCAGCACTCAGCACGGCTGGTTCAAGGGCGACGCGCCGCATCACGGCATTGCGAACCGGCAGTGCCAACAGATCGTCAATGCGACCCACAGCGGCGTGATCCTGCGCGCGCTCGTCGTTGCATTGGAGGAGTGGGTCAGGGACGGTACACCCCCGCCAGAGAGCCGCGTCCCGCGGATCGCGGACGGAACCTTGGTAGCGCCCGAACGGCTCGCGTTCCCATCGATCCCCGGTGTCACATTCGCTGGCCTCTACAACGGATCGGGAGAACGCGATTTCGGTCCGCGCGTGAAAGGCAACTCCGGCGTTATCGACCGGCTGTTCCCCGGCATCCTGAGCACGCACCGCATTCTAGTGCCGCAGGTGGACGGGCTGGGCAACGACATCGCTGGCGTGCGCCACCCGTTCGTCGAAGCGCCGATCGCCACGCTCACCGGCTGGAACACGCGGAGCCCCGAGTTCGGCGGCGACGACTTGTGCGATCTTCTCGGTTCGACGATCCCGCTGCCGCGTATGCAGAAGGACGCGAAAGCTGCCGGCGATCCTCGCCCTACCCTGGAAGAGCTCTATCGCGACCACGGGGGCTACGTCCGCAAGGTGGAGCAGGCAGCGAAGGCCCTGGAGAGGCAACGCTTGATGCTGTCGGAAGACGTGGAGTTGACCGTGCGCGAAGCGAACGAAAGCAATGTGCTGAGATAGTTGAGCTGCCAATGGCTGCCAGTCTCGACGACAAACTGGTCGTGGCTCTCTCCTCCCGGGCGCTGTTCGACTTCGAGGAGGAGAACGCGGAATTCGACGAGAACGATCCACGCTCCTACGAGCGGTTGCAGCTGTCGCGCATGAACCAGCCGGCTGCACAAGGCGCGGCGTTCAAACTGGTGAAGAAGCTCCTTGCGTTCAACACGCCTACGGCGCACAAAGTCGAAGTGGTCATTCTGTCGCGCAACGATCCCGTCACCGGGTTGCGCGTGTTTAAGTCAGCCGAGCACCACAACCTGCCCATCACGCGCGGGGTGTTCCTGCGTGGCCGCCCGCCCTACGGGTATCTCTCGCCTCTCAAGGCAGACTTGTTCCTATCGGCCAATCCCGACGACGTCCGCCGGGCGCTCGAAACGGGTTTCCCGGCAGCGCGCGTATACGCCAAACCTCCGGACGCCGCAGAATCGCACGCGCACGAGGTGCGCATCGCGTTCGATGGCGACGCGGTCTTGTTCAGCGATGAGGCAGAGCGCGTGTACCAGGAGCACGGATTGCCGGCCTTCGAAGAGCACGAGCGTACTCGTGCAGGCGAGCCGCTTCCGCCCGGCCCTATGCAACCGTTCCTGCGGGCGCTGCATGTTCTGCAGAAGAATCCCCCGTCCGACTCCGAGATGCGCATCCGCACCGCGCTCGTAACCGCGCGCAGCGCTCCAGCACACGATCGGGCCGTCCGTACTCTGATGAGCTGGGACATCGAAGTGGACGAAGCGATGTTCCTGGGCGGCCTGGACAAGGCGCCTTTCTTGCGCGTGTTCGAGCCGGACTTCTATTTCGACGACCAGCTCGCGCACGTCCAATCCGCAGCCCTGGCAGGGCCGAGCGGGCACGTGGACTCGGGCATCGTCAATCTGCCGCGCGTTTCACGCAAATAGATCGGTCCCTGCCAGCGGCAGAGGGTCCCAGAGAGGGCGTTCTTCAGGGTAGTGAGCGCCACTCACTGTGCCTGCCCCTGGTCCATTCCGTCTCTCATGTTCCCCAGGTAGCTGACAAGCATTTCCATCCCGTCGCGGAGCAGCGCCGCCTGCTCGTCGCCGATCTTGACAATGTCCGCCAGGTGGAGCAGATCCGCGTGCGGGATCTCGCCGAAGCGTTGTCGGTAGTCGGCGAGGTGCAGCGCCAGCATGCGCGCGCATTCCGCCAGCTGCGCTTTGGATAGCTCCGCGATCAATTGATCCGCGATCGCGGCGTAGGATTCGAACTGATCGAACGGGTCCACATCTCCCCCTGTTTGCTACTGCCTATGGCAGGGCATTGTAACTTGACGGCTCAGCTAAGCGAGTCGTACTATCCGCCGCACGGACAACAAGAAGAACGGAAGGGGGAGGAGAGCCACGGCTGTGGCGATTGCATCGAGGCTCTCATTCAGGCTCACCATGTGGTGAGCCTTTTTATTGCCCGGTGATACCGGTTGATGCAGGTCGACGCGGCGTCAATCCGACGCGGCGCTTGCAGCGGCTTTGACGGCAACCGGCGCCGCGAGAGGGCGCCGCTCCCGAACTCGAACGTAGAACTCGGCCATGCGCTCGGCCATGCGCCGAGCTTCCCACACGCGAGCGTGGTCCTGTGCTTCGCCGCCCAGCCTCTCGCGCAATACCCGGTCTGTGAGAAGGGCCGCTACTTTCGAGGCGAACTCCCCCTCGTCGAGTGAGGAGACCAGAGCTCCCTTCCCCGGACCGACGATGTCCTTGGTGCCCAGGATGGCGGGCGCCACCACCGGCACGCCGAGCGCCATCGCCTCCAGCAGCACGAGGCCCTGGGTTTCGGTACGGGAGGCAAAGACGAAGACGTCGCCTGCGCGATAGCAGTCGAGCAACGCCTGCTTGCGGTCCTGGTAGCCCACGAACAGCACGCTGTTCTCTATGCCGAGCCGGGCCGCCAGGCGCCGCAGGTGTTTGAGCGCAGGCCCTTCGCCTGCGATCACCAATAAGACATCGGGAATACGGCACCGCACGCTCACCAGCATGCGCAGCAGGAAATCGATGTTCTTCTCGAACGCCACGCGCCCGACGTGCACGAGCGTCGGCCGTCCGGGCGCGATGCCATGGCGTACACGGAACGCCGCGCCATCTCCGCCCACAAGCTTATCCAGTTCGATGCCGGTGGGGATGATTTCGATCGGCACACTCACGCCGTAGGTGCGCAACACGCTCAACACAGCTTCAGAGGGCACTACCAATGCATCGAGATTGTTGCATTGGTTGCGCGAGAAGCGCCGCGCCAGCGCGCGCATCCAAGACTTCGGCACGAACGCAACGTAGTGGTACAGATATTCCTCGAACAACGTGTGGTAGGTCTCAACCCGCGGCAGGCCGAGGCGGCGCGAGAGGAGCACGCCGGCATAGTGGGCGACGAACGGCGTCTGGATGTGGATCAGGTCGAATTGCCCGGCGCGCAGTTGGGGCAGATACTCCAGGATCGACCGCAGCTGCATGCGCCGGTCCTCTGGGTCAAACAGCACCCGATGCGACGGAACACGGATGATGCCTGGTTCGTTGCTCGAGCCGGGCCCGTAGGCCGGCGCAATCAACCAACTCTCGAGACCGAGCTGCGCAAGCTGATTGCGAAACGTGTGGATGGACGTGGACACCCCGTTGACGCGAGGGAAATACACGTCCGAGAGCATCAGGATTCTCAGTGGTGCCGCTCCCCGGAGGCAGAGTTGGTTACGAAGTCTGGCGGTGAAATGTGACAGCCCGACTCACATGCGAGAGCGCGCTGGACGAGCGTACCGGGTTCGGCCACAATCCGCTCACTATGCCTCATGCACTGATCGCGTTTCTGATCCACTGGGCTGTCCTGACCTTGCTGCTCTGGGTAGCCAGCCACGTGTTCAAGGGTATTTCCTACTCCAGTCCAGGCGCCCTCTGGGTAGCCGCGTTGCTGCTGGGGCTCGTCAACGCCATCGTGCGGCCGATCCTGGTAGTGCTCACGCTGCCTCTCACCATCCTCACGCTCGGCTTGTTTCTGCTGGTCATCAACGCGCTCATGTTGATGCTGGTGTCGGCAGTGGTGAAGGGCTTCGAGGTCAAGGGCTTCTGGACGGCGGTGTTCGCCAGTCTCTTCATCGCCGTGCTGAGCTTCTTCCTCGACGTCGCGCTGTTTGGCGGAGGCACGCTGACTGTCGCGCCGGGCGGCAGATGGATCTGAGCGCAGGTCTACCTCAAGAGACTAGCCCGCTCTCGAGCGACACCTTCTGAATGCTGATGGCGTTGACCGGGCATACCGCCTCGCACTGCCCGCACCGCACGCATTGGCTCTGGTCGATCCACAGCCGGTTGTAGTACAGCGAGTCGGTCTTGCCCTCCTCCACCCGGCGATAACCGGTGATGCGTCCTTCGTCGTCGCGTAACAAGGCCGCGACCTCGACGATGCAACCCGGCACCGGTTTGACCTTCAAGCACTCATCGCACAGCACGCACTTCGAGTCGATGATCTCGAACTTGTAGTGACAGAGGTAGCAACGCGACGCCTCCATCAGGGCTTGCGGTTGCTCGTAACCGGTCTCGACCTCGTCGCTGAGACCACGCCGGTCGAGCGGCAAAGTGGGCATCCGATGGATCGGAATGGCGTTCATCTCAGTGGTACGGCCAGTGGTCCGTCCGCCCGAAGCTTTAGACTGAAAGCTCGGCCCGACCGACGCCACTTTGTGCAGTCGAGTCTCGCCGCTTAGGAAACGATGCACTTGCATCGCGCACTCCTTGGCGTGGCCGAT
>JBGPPC010000085.1:0-13547 GCA_041488355.1 Gammaproteobacteria bacterium | reverse complement strand
GTTGAACGGGTTATGGCGCAACCGGATCAGATCCCCGACCGGTAAGGCGAGCAGGCCGCGCTCGCCATGCAGCTCCACGTTTCCAAGAAAAATCATCTCGGGCTTTTCTGGACGTATCGCGCCGTACACGGGATCGTCGGGTGCAAACGGTAGCGCGACGTGCGAAAGCGAGAACACATCGCGTGGCCAGTCCAGTCCGATGGGCCCGCTGTGTGTGGCCGTCTCCATTGCGGCTCGCCGAAGGGCGACCACTGCCGTACTGTGCGGGGACTCGTTCGTGACCACAGTAAGGTCGAACGGCTGCGCTGGCGCTTTGAGCATCAGGTCGCGCACCGCCACGATGCCTGAGCGGAGCAGCGGCTGGGTCTGTGCATAGCGATTGATGTCGAACACCACCAGCTCGTGACCCATCGGCGCGAGTCTGCGAAACAGCGTATCGACAACCGCTGGCGCGGAGACCGTATCATCGACAGCCGATTGGAACGCCAGGATCGGCGGCATGCCTTTTACATCCCCTCCGGTCGCGAGTGCATCCAGCCGCGCGCGAATAACCTGCGTTAGTGTGTAAACCTGCACGGCGGCGTTGACTGTAAAGGAGTTGTACTTGTATGGATCGTACTCGGGCGCTATCGCCGTCCAGGCGGCGTTCTCGAGCCCCGGGATTGCCGCCAGGCGCCCCTGCCATACCGCGAGCGCCGCAGCAGGCGACACGCCGATCGCCGGAGAAAACAGAATGAGCCCGGCGCTTGCTGGCAGTTCCTCACCCTGCATGCGCGCCAGCTCGTACTCGACGGCGAGCGCAGCGCCGGTAGAGTAGCCGGCGAGATAGAGGGGTCGATTCGCGCCGATCCGTGTGCGCAGGTATCGCGCGCCGATGCGGGTGGCCGCGGCCAGGTCCTGCCAGGTAAAGCTGAGCAGGCCGGACGGGGCGGTTCCGTGACCGGGCAACCTGATAGCGACCGTCCAATAGCCCATGCCGTTCAGCCGCTGCGCCAGCCAGCGCATGGAATAGGGGGAGTCGGTGAGCCCGTGTATGAGGAGTACCCCGGCACGCGGATTGGCAACCGGCAGCTCGAAGGTGCGGTTCCAATCTGGGAGGTGCGTCTCCGGGTCGGCGAGGCTCCCCGTCGAATAACGATTCAGGATGCGCCGATCGTCGGGTGGAATGTGGTCGTAGACCTTCTCGCGCAACTGAACGAACACCCGCTCTTCGATGCGTCGGTAATCGTCCAGCGTCTTGACGGTCGGCGCATCCGCCGCACGGAATTCGGCGTCCAGCTTGGCCCGTTGCCAGATCGCTGGCTCCGGCAGATTCTTGAGATAAACAACGTAGGCGGCCATCACAGCGAAGATGGCGCCGACGGCGCCATAGGCGATGAGATAGCCGAGCTGCTTGAGCAGACGCTTCATAAGGGATGTCCACTCGGCGCCGCGACCACAGCCCTCACCGTCGCCGAAGGGTTTGGCACTCTAACAGGAGCGCAATCTTCTTTCAGTCTGCACGCGCGCCGCGAGCGGTGGCGCCTTGCTGTTTGAACCATGAAAAGAAAAGGGCCGCATCTGCGGCCCGTCTTCGCCAACCTCGAGCTCGGGCCCGCGTCAGCGTTGCGTCTGACAAGATTCCAGGTAACTGTAGATGCGCCACAGCGTATCGTCCGGCAGCACGCCTTCCCACACCGGCATACCCTTGTCCATGCGGCCTTGATGAACCGTCTTCCAGAACACGACGACCGCGTCGTCGCCATATCGGAGCTTGAGCCGACGTAGATCGCGAGGGCGCTCACCCTGCTCAGCGTTGGGGCCGTGGCAGTGAGAGCAATACTGATTGAGAAGGCTGCGCCCCTCTTCGGCGATGTCGGCGCGGCCTGTGTACGGATTCTGGGGACGCGCTGCCTCCTCGTTGGCGCCGCACCACACGGGCGCAAGCGTCAGCGCGGTAAGCGACAGAATGACGAGCCAGCGCGCATGGCTCATCAGTGCACCCGCGGGGTTTTCTGAGTCACGACCCACCTCAACTCGTCATCCCGGGCGGCGCCCACTCGGTTGCTGGGCTTAGTCATTTTGGCCTCGTTCCAACGCGAAACGGCGGGGTCACAGACCCCGCCGCTCCTTGCTGCCTGACTTTCTTCAGCTACCCAATTCGAATACTACGAGCACGCCACCTTCCGGGCTGGCATCGATGAAGCGCTGGCCCATCTTCCCGAAGAAGGAGGGCGGGCCCTTGACGCGACCGGCCACCACCGCGACGTACTGCTTGCCATCGACTGCGTATGTGATCGCGCCGGGCAGGATACCCGTGCCGATATTGAACTTCCACAGGATGTCGCCATTCTTGGCATCGACCGCCTTGAACTCGCCGTGCAGGTTACCGTAGAAGACCAGCCCGCCTGCAGTCGAAAGTGCTCCGCTCAAGAACGGCAGATCCTCTTTGATGCCCCAGACTTTCTTTTGCGCAACCGGATCCCAGGCCATGAACTCCGCCAGATTGGTACCTTCGTTGCCGGGTTTGCCCAGATCGAACTCGGAGGCCAGGTAAAACTTGCCGGGCGTGTACTCTTCCTCCTTGTTCGCGATGTCCATGCACATGTTGAAGCTGGGGATGTACACCAGCCCGGTCTGCGCGCTGTAGGACATCGGCTCCCAGTTCTTCCCACCGATCAGGTTCGGGCATACGTCCTTGGCCCACACGCCCAGACGCGGACGCTTGGCCGGTACTTCGATCGGCATCCCAGTGCTCTTGTCCACGCCCTTCGCCCAGTTGACGTAGACGAACGGCTCGGCGGAGACTACCTTGCCGTTCTCGCGGTTGAGGATGTAGAAGAACCCGTTGCGGTCGGCCTTCATCAAGACCGGCTGCTTGCTTCCGCCGATGTTGATGTCGGCAAGCACGCCTTCGTTGATCCCGTCGAAGTCCCACACGTCGGAGGGCGTCATCTGATAACCCCAGACGATCTTGCCGGTGTCGGCGTCGAACGCCAGCTGCGCAGCCGTCCACTGATTCGTGTAAGGCAGGATGTTGCTGGAGTCGTTGCCTCGGGTCTGTCCGCCCCAAGGTCCGGCGTTGCTGGTGCCCCAGTAGAGCAAGTTCAGCTTGGGATCATAGGAACCCACGTACCAGGTCGACCCGCCACCGGTCTTCCACGAATCTCCCTTCCAGGATTCGTTACCGGGCTCACCGGGGCCCGGAATGGTGTAGGTCTTCCACACGGACTTACCGGTGTTCTGATCGAAAGCCTCTACGAACCCGCGAACCCCGTATTCACCGCCGGCCATGCCGCTAACGACCAGGTTCTTGTAGACAATGGGCGGCGAGGTGATGGCATGTCCCTTCTTGTAGTCCACGAGGGTAGCAGTCCAAAGCTCTTTGCCGGTGTTCGCATCGAGTGCGACCAGCTTCGCGTCCAGGCGGCCAACGAACACCTTGCCGTTGGCGTAGGCCACGCCGCGGTTGTCCAAGCCGCAGCACACGGTTGCGAAGTAGTCGCTGGGCAGCTCGGGCTCGTACTTCCACTTGAGCGCGCCGTTGCGTGCGTCGAGCGCGAAGACATACTTCGGACCCGTCGACGTGGTCACATACATCGTGCCATTGATGACCAGCGGCGTGGACTCCTGAGACTCGAGGGATCCCAGCGAGCGGATCCACGCGACGCTCAGCTTCTTGACATTGCCGGTGTTGATCTGGCTGAGCGTGCTGTAACGCGTATTGCCGTTGTCCCCGCCATACACCGTCCATTCGTTGCCTGCCTGTGCCATTGCGGAAGCGGCCGAAGCCACTAGCGCAATTCCGCCGACGAAGGTCAGCAGATTGCGACTGGTTCGATTCATGATCCCTCTCCTCCTTTGCCCGCCTATTAGATAGTCGATACACCGCGAGCTGCGGTGTTGAACCGCACCCCGATGTTCGCGCATCGCTCCGTCCATTCGATCGGATGTCGCGAGGTCTTATCGCTCCTGCTCCGAAAAGCGAGAATCTGCTACGCCACGGACGGTAGGGTGATTAGAATCCCGCGCTCTCGACGTTGTCAACTCGCCACACACTCCCGCACTTGGGTTGCACTGCAACGCGACGGCGAGACTGCAGCCAGCGAAAAGCTTGACGCGAGGATGTGGTTAGCGCTGCACCCTCGCTCCGTCGAGGGCGGACCAGGGCGCGCGCCGGACCACGATCTCGAGCAGGAACAACAGCAGCGCTGCAGCAGCGAGCCCGGACCAAAGCGGCGTCGCCAGCATGCCGCCGTCCGTCGAACGCGCAAAGATTTCATCGGTCTTCGGTGCGAACTTGCCGCCAGTGCGCTCGCTCAGGGCCTTGAGCATCCCGACGTCGGCCGGTCGCGGGCGAAATTCGTCGCTCTGCAGGTAGTAAACGGCGCGCTCGCCGACCTGTGTGACTTCCTGCTGGGACAGACCGGGCCCGGGCAGCAGCCCGAACCGATAAGGTCCTGCCGATGTCGCCTCGAGCGCAACGCGTGTGCTGTATGTGCCGGGTGCGGATTGGCGCAACACGACCACGGTCGATTCCCCGTTCGGTTGCCATACGCGCGCCTTCGGCCATAGATCGTTGCGGAAAGTGCCATCGGGGGACAGCGCGGTGAGCTTGAGCGAGCCCTCTCTGCCGTGCCGCGTAACTTGCCATGTGAACTCTTGTGTTGCTGCACCGCGTGCTGCATCGCGCACAACTTGCACCCAAAACTTCCCGTACCCAGGCCAAGCGAGCCAGTCGATGGCCCAGCGGTTCTTGGCGTCGGAGAGGAACGCCACGGTCTTGCCCAGCCCATAGCGGGTTTCGGCCAGCAGAGGTTGCTCCTGCTTGGCTTGGAGCAGTACGTCCGAGAAGCGCTTTGCCTTGCTGGCGACGAACCCTTTGAGCTCGGGTCCCGATGTGAAATCGATGCCGGCGAGCATCTCACCGCGCCCTTTGGCGACCGGCCGAAACGGTTCTTCGATCAGCGACTCGCCGAGCAGGCGCCGCGCCTCCGTGACGAAGAGAGCGGGAATCTCGCTATCCCGCTGCGCAACATAACTCTTGCCGTTGCCCCACTGCGCCAGCCCGGCCATCAGGGGCAGATTCGGCTTGTCCCCGATCGCGACCGTCGACAAGGTGATATTGGCCGCGGCCATATCAGCGACCAGGTCTTCGAACCCGCCCGCCGACGGCGGGTGCGCAGGTTGGTCGTCGGCTACGAGCTTGGCGATTTCACCGTGCCCGTAGCCCATCCCGTGCAGCATCTCCAGCATGGCTCTGCTGTCGGACGCGCGCTCGGACGGCGGACGCGCGTTCGGCGGCGGTGCCGTTTCGCCGTCCGAGAGCAGGATGACGTGCTTGGTCTTTGCCTGGGAGGGCTTGAGCAGTTCGCGCGCGCGCCAGAGGGCGTTGTAGATGTCGGTCCGGCCGGCAGAGGTCATACTGCTGATGAAGTCCTCTGCCCGGCGCTTGCTGCCCACCTCCGCGAGCGGTACCACGTCGTGCGGCTGAGAGTCGAACGCCACGACTGCCAGCCGGTGCTGCTCTTCCATCAGATCCAGTGTCGCGAGCGCAGCCGACTTCGCGAGCTCGAGCTTGCGCCCGTGCATGCTGTAGGAGCGGTCGATCAGCAGCACCAGATCGAGCTCCTTGCGCTTGCGGCGCGCTTCGAACTTGACCGGCAGCAGCCGCTCCACGCCGCTGCCTGAGAATCCGGCCTTGCCGTATGTATTCTCTCCGGCCACGAAGATCAGCCCGCCGCCAAGATCGCGCACGAACGCTTCCAGGCGGCGCGTTGCCTCCTCATCCAGCCGGTCGGCGGGGACATCGCTCAGCAGTACCGCATCGACGCCGCGCAGCGCGGCCGCCGCTTCTTCCGCGAACCGCTCAGGCGTCATCGGTTTGACGTCGATCCCTTGCGCAGCGAGAGCATCGGCCAGATAGCGCGCCGGAGTATGACCGCCCTCCACGTAAAGCACGCGCAGGCGCGGTCCTACCCAGATGCTCCGCAGCAGACTTTCTGCGTGGCCATTCGGTGTTGCCAGCTTGGCCTGGACGAGGTTCGCGCCCGCGTGCTTGAAACGAAGCTCAAGCGGCACCTCATTTTCTCCCGCTGTGAGCTGGATGCTTCGATCCGAGACCACATCGCCCGCGACCGTGATCTGCAATCGCGCTTGCGTCGGGAGACCGGAGGTCAACCGCAAGCGCACGGTCACAGGTTGCTGCTGACGCACGCCGTCGGGCGCCTCCACTGCGTCGATCCACGCTGCGGCGCCGAACCTGGCGGGTGCCGGGAGCGCAAACACGCGCACACGCTCCGACTGCAGCCGCGGCAGTTCGCGCCACACGTCGCCTTGCGTCTGATTACCATCGGTGATCAGGACCAGCCGTTTCGAATAGTCGGGAAGGAATCCGAGCACCGAAGTGGCGACCCCTTGTTCGATGTCCGTGGCACTTTGGTCCAAGGCCCCAGTATCGGCCTTCTCACCCTCCTCCCGAACGGCGACGGATTGGATGTCATTGAGGTTCCTGAGAAGCTCTGCGCGGTCCGCGAAGACGACATAGCTGGCATGCGCGGGGCGGTATTGCGCATTCGCTTTGCGTATCCAGTCCAGCGCCGTGCTCAGGAACGCGGGTTCGATGCTGCGGGAGATGTCGAGTGCGTACACCACCGAAATCGCATGCGTGCGGGTGTACAGGCTGGGGCCGGCCAATGCTAGCGCCACAAGCACCAGTGTCAGCGAGCGTAGAGTTGTGGCCAGAACGATGCGCCGGCGACTGACTGCACCGCGGCTGTGTCGCGCAAGCCACCATATCAACGGCACCGCTAGCATCAACCAAAGCGGCCACGACGTCGCGAGACCCAGCTGCATGGTTAGACGGTGATCCGACGACTGAAGGTAGCCCACTCGGCGGTGAGCAGCACGAAAGCCAATCCTAGAAGCCAAATCCATGGCTCGGGCCAGGAGGCATGCCATCGGTCGGTGGATTTGAAATTCGCGCCGTCCGGCCCGATGCGGCTGTAGTTGATCTGCGTCACACGCGGATCGATTGCGTTGGCGACGACGATGAGCCGCTGCGGCCCGTTGCTGACGACGTAGACGCCGGGCCTTGGCGCCTCGAACAATGTGCCGCGGGCGGTAGCAGTGGCGGCTACCCGGCGGTCGGCACCGTCGTGGACTTGCGCGTTGGCGATCGGGACCTCGATTCGACCGAGGCCTTCGACTGCGATCCTGGCACCTTCGGTTAGCCAGTTCAAAGCCGTTCCCAGGAACACCGGGAAGCCGGCCTGCAAAGGGAAATTGGAGTCCTGCAGCGCGAAGCCCACTGCGACCCAGCGAGCGCGTGCGTGCCCTGCAATGACCAGGGCGCCCATTGCGCCGGCGCCACCCGCTGTCTTCGCCGTAACCACCGCGGCTGGTGATTCCGCGTCCGTCAGTTGCGCGCTCTCGAGGCGCAAATCGCGCCAAGCTACACCGGCGGTGAGTGCATCGGATTGGTCCCAACTGGCAACCTCCGATTGGCTCACGGGCCGCCACTTCGCGTCGATCCACGCAACTCCAGGAGGGCGGAACAGGAGCGCACCTGCAGCGGGTGCCTCGCGCGGCGCATACCGATCGAACACGTATGCGTCGAAGACCGGCAGCGCCGCGAGCTCAGACGGTCTGCGAACGGTCAGCGCGACTCCGGGCAAGGCACGCAACGAGTCTTCGAGGAACTCATTGCCGTTGGTGACGAGCAGCACGCGCCGATCGCGGTGCGGCGAAACGACAGAGTAGGCCGTGTCGTCGAGGTCGAACGCATCACCCTCGGAGTGGACCTGTGCACGTAGCATGCCCTGCTCGAAACGACTCACGTCCAGCATCTGATTCACGGTTGAAGCGCCAGCGACCTGCAGCTGGCGCTCGAGTCGAAACCCTCCGGCACCAACGACCTCCAGCGCAACCTGCTTCGGCATTGGGGCCGCATTGACGATCTGCAGAAAAGCCTCGTAGCGTTTGGGATCGCCTGGGACCGGACGTGCCTCGAAGCCGGTGATGGCGACGTTGTCGGCAGCTTCAAAGACCGAATGCACCACCGTCCCGCGCGGCACGGTATCAATGCCGACGCCGTCCGTAAACAGGTATACGTCGGTGATCGTCGCACCGACCGGAAGCGGCGGCACGCGTCCGCCTACCTCCGACGAGAGCGGAACGCGCCTCAGCTGCTCCAGCGCCTGCCCGACAGGAACAAAACCAGTGAGCGGCGCGCGTCCCGCGGTATCCAGCACCAGGGCTTCGCTGCCGGCTCCTGCGCGTTGGATGACCCGGCGCGCGCTTTCGACCGCGTGCTGCCAGCGCGTAGCACCGTCGCGTGTGCGCGCCGCCATCGAAGCGGAGTTGTCGAGGATTACAACGATGCGCTGGTGCGAAGCGCCCAGGGCGCGCAATTCTGGCCGAGTGAGAGCGAAGGTCAGGCTCAGGCCGACGGCCAGCGCCAGCAGCAGCGACAACAGCCAGCGCCAACTATCCTTGCGGGCGCGCGCCTCGCCCAGCACGCGTCGCCAAAGCAGCGTCGAAGCCATCTCCACGCGCGGCATGCGCGGCTTGATGAGATACAGCAGCCAGATCAAAGCCGCGACGCCGGCGAGCAGCGTATATGCGATCAGCGGCGAGAAAGCGAGAAAACTCAATGTTGCGTCTCTAATCGTCTAGGTACTACGGACGAACCCAGGCCGCTGACCCGCGCATCAGCGCTCTTTACCGTGCTCAGTCAGGAAATAGCGTTTGACGGAGGCGCGGTAGGCGATGGGGACCTGCTCACGCGTGAGCGCAGCTTCGCTGGCGCTGCGCTCCGCGACTTCCGCAGCTGCGAAGTCGAGGCGCGAGGCTTGCGCCTGAGTGGCAGCGTAGAAGCCTTCCGCAGCGCCTGAAGCCGGTTCGTTCTGTGCCGTTCCGGCGCTCAGGCGCTGAAGCTGTGCCGCAAGGCGCAAGGTAGGCTTGCCCAGTACCGGCTCGCCGACGCCCTCGCTCGGGGCGTCCGGCGGCGTATCTTCTCCTCCGGCCCCGGCCTCGCTCGTGTTCACGCGCATGCCCATGGCGCCGCCGTTGATGTTGGTTCTGCCATTGTTCTGCGACGTCTGGCCTGGGGGGCTGTTTGCCATCGGCCGATCGCCGGTTGCCGCTTGCGAGAGGGCTCGCAGTGCGTCGTTCAGCGCGTCCATCGTCGTATGCTGGTCCGTGTCACGGCGTTGCGACTCTTGCGCGCCGTTGTCGCGCCAGCCCGGCACACCACCCTCGCGATCGCTGACAGCCAGCGCCGGATCTTCGCGCTTCGATTCGCTGCTGCCCTGGCCCAGCAGCGACTGCAGCCGTTCGAGGATGCCTTGCGCTACCTCGGCGGACACCTGACCGGCCTGTGCCCGCGCGTCGGGTCCCGCGGGGCTTGCAAGCGCGGTTTGCTCCGCGGGTTCGAGAAGTTCACGCACACGCTTCATATCGCGGGCTTGTATGGCGCGCTGCAAGTCGGCCCGCGCTTCCGCGCTTTTCAGGCTTTGAGCCAATTCCTCGGCCTTGGTCCAGAGCTCGCTTTCCCCCTGAGCTTTGAGCGCCGAGGGCGACGATGTCTTGGCGTCGAAACGAAATGCTCCTTCTTCGTCTGTCTTCCCGCCGCGCGACAGCATGCGCGCATCTGCTTTCAGATCCCCGGCCAAAGCAATGCCGGATGCGGCGGAATGCGTTGCATCGCGGCTCACGAAGGCCAGGCCGAGCGCGATCGCGCCCAGCGCGGCGGCGACGCCGAAGTTACCAGGGACGCGCAGCGGAAAAGTCTCGCGCGGATCGAGGCGCTGCACCGTCTCCGCCGCATTGCGCAGCATCAATACTTCTGCCGGGGACGGAGAATCCTGGCGTGCGAACCAGAATGCGCTCTTCAGCTCATCTTTGAGATCGAGCCTCGCGTCCGCCTCGCCGGCCGCAGACGACAAGCTT
The DNA here is from genome assembly GCA_041488355.1 of Gammaproteobacteria bacterium. Taxonomy (GTDB): domain Bacteria; phylum Pseudomonadota; class Gammaproteobacteria; order Burkholderiales; family SHXO01; genus SHXO01. The sequence goes on along the minus strand of JBGPPC010000085.1, from coordinate 3,617 downwards.
GGCCGATGAACGCAACGCCACGCGAAGAAGGCAGCCGCGGCACCCGTGGCCAGCAACAACAGCGTTGCCAACGCGACCAGGGCCGGGCTCGGTACGCCCAAGGTCTCGAGCAGCAGGTAAAGTCCGAGTGCCGAAAGTACCGTACAGGCCATCCAGCCCAGTTCTCGCGCGCGGCTACGCGCTTGCATGCGTCGTGCGGCTCGACTGAGCCACTCCAACAGCAGCTGGCGTTCGGGCAGCGCAAGCGAGGAGATAGATGTTTCCACTTCGGTGCGTTAGCGCAGTGGGGAGCGACTCTACTTTTCGCAGCAGGAATCGCCGTAGCCTGGCTCGAGAATCGATGTGCCGTACCTCGGCGAATCTGTATCGATCGTATTGCGCCTAGATCGTATCATACGCAGACCCGGCAGACGGGTTGGTTCAGACGAGGAGGAGATACCGATATGCCTGGGTTCCAGCACTGGTGGCGGTGTTGTTGCACAGCGGCGGTTGGCTGGTGCCTGGGGGCGTCGGTGGTCGGAGCGGCCGCGGCTGAAGAGCAGCCCAACATTGTTTACATTCTGGCCAATAATCTGGGATGGAAAGATGTCGGTTTCCATGGCGGTGCTATTCGCACGCCCAACCTCGATCGGCTCGCGGCGAGCGGAGCCGTGCTCAATGCGCTGTACGCTCAGCCGTTCTCGACACAGACCCGCGCGGCGCTGATGACCGGACGCTATCCGATGCGTTACGGGTTGCAGACGATGTCGCTGCTGCCCTCGAGCCGCTTTGGTCTGCCGGTCGAGGAGCGAACGCTGGGTCAGGCGCTGAAACAAGTAGGCTACACCACGGCCTTCATCGGCAAGTGGCAGCTCGGACACGCGCAGCCCGAGTTTTGGCCGACACGCAAAGGCTTCGACTACTTCTACGGCACGCTCAACGGGCAGGTCGACGCCACCATCAAGAGATCGGCCAAGACCGATTGGCGGCGTAACGAACAACCGCTGAAGGAAGACGGCTACATCACGCAGCTGCTGGCGAAGGATGCAGTCAGGGTCATCGAGCGCCAGGACAGCGCGCATCCCCTGCTGCTGATGCTTTCGTTCACCGCGCCGGCCGCTCCCTACGGGGCGCCCAAGGAGTTTGCCGAGCCGTATCGTGAGCTTCCCGAGGCGGCGCAGCGCAACTATGCTGGCGCGGTGGCGGCATTGGATCACGCGGTCGGTGAGGTGGTAGCCGCGCTCGAGCGCCGGCGCATGCTGGACAACACGCTGGTCGTGTTCCAGAGCGACAGCGGCGGGGCCATGCCGGCCAAATACCCGACCGGCGACGGCGATGTAACCGACTTCGCCGCCGACAACGGCATCTACCGGGAAGGAAAAGGCAGCCTGTATGAAGGCGGCGTGCGTGTCGTCGCGCTGGTTTCCTGGCCCGGGAAGATCAAGCCGGGCTCTACGGTAGTCCAGTTTCTCCACGTCACCGACATGTATGCGACGATATTGAAGCTCGCAGGAGCGTCGCTGGAGCAACCCAAGAAACTGGACGGCATGGACGTCTGGCCGGTGATTGCGGAAGGGCGGTTGAGCCCGCGCAAGCAAGTGCTGATCAACGTCGAAGACTTCTTCGGCGCGATCCGGATCGGCGAATGGAAATTGATTGTCTATGCGGCATTGCCGACGAGAGTCGAGCTGTTCAATATCGCGAATGATCCCGAAGAGCAGGAAAACGTAGCCGGCAAGTATCCGGAGCGCGTGAAGGATATGATGACAGTGCTGACCGACTACGCGTACGACATGGTGCCGTCCAAATATCTGGCAGAGCTGGTGGCTGCAGAGGCAGGCAAGCGGCCGCTCGTGTGGCGGCACAATCCGGTGGCCAGATAGAGGGGCGGGCATTGCAGTCCGAAACCGCAGCGGATACCGCCGCAACGGCTCAGCACGGCGCCGAAACAGCCGTGTCCTCGGGTTCCACACGTTGGACACAGCTCGTTGTCGGCGTCGTATGCATGATGGCGATCTCGAGCCCGCAGTATGTGTGGACGCTCTTCACCAAGCCGATCTCTGCGAAGCTTGGCGTCTCCCTGGCCGAACTGCAGGTCACTTTCTCGATCTTGATCGTGTTGCAGACTTTCCTGTCGCCGCTGCAGGGGTTCCTGGCTGATCGATTCGGACCCAGACGTTTGCTAGCGGTAGGTGCGGCCTTTACCGGCGCGAGCTGGATATTAGCCGCGCGGGCGGAAAGTCTGCTCGGGCTGTATCTGACTTATGGCGTGCTCGGCGGCATCGGTACCGGGATCGTCTACATCGGCGTCATCGGCCTGATGGTCAAGTGGTTCCCGGACAAGCGGGGCCTGGCTACCGGCCTGGTCGCTGCGGGGTACGGCATGGGCGCTATGCTCACGACCTTTCCCATTGCAGGCAGCCTCGCGGCGTCGGGATACGAGCGCACCTTGGCCGTCTATGGATGGATCATCGGCGTGGTCGGCTTGCTCGCTGCCTTGGCGCTGAAGCGTCCGCCGGAAGTGCAAAGCGCTTCGGGCGCAACTCTGCGTGGCATAGTGGCGCGCGACGTCGCGCCGGGCTCGATGTTGCGCACGCCGATCTTCTGGCTGATGTTCGCAATGATGGCCATGATGTCCACCTCGGGACTGATGGTCATCTCCCAGATGGCCGCCTTTGCGAAAGACTTTGGCATCACCCAGACCACCGTGTTGGGATTTGCCGCGCTGCCGCTCGCACTCACTCTGGATCGCTTGACCAACGGCTTGACGCGGCCGTTCTTCGGCTGGCTGTCGGATCGCATCGGGCGCGAGCACACCATGTTCATCGCATTCATGCTGGAAGGCGTTGCCATGACGGCATGGCTGCTTACCCGCGACAACGCGGTCTTGTTCGTCCTGCTCTCAGGCCTGGTGTTCTTCGGCTGGGGCGAGATCTTCTCGTTGTTTCCCTCCACCCTGACCGACACCTTCGGCGCGCGCCATGCCACCACCAACTACGGCTTTCTGTACATGGCGCAAGGAGTCGGTTCCATCCTTGGGGCGCCGATGGCTGCGCTGCTCTATCAGCGCACCGGAACCTGGATATCGGTGTTTGCCGTCGTGATCGCTATGAATTTCGCGACCGCGCTCCTAGCGTTGATCGTGCTCAAGCCGGCGCGAAGGCGTTACCTCCGATCAGGCGAAGCCGCCTCTTCGACAAACTGAGCGCGCGCTTGGTGCGCGACATCCGCTATGCCGGTATCGAGCGAACCAGGGCTGGATAGTAGTAGAACAACGTCGCGGTGCGGGCCACGTAGTGGACGTAGAACGATGCCCACAGGCCGTGGTTGCCAAACGGCACGAGCATCCACCAGGCGACCAGAAAAATCGCCAGCGACAGCAGCATCGCATTTCGCATCTGGGCTGTGCGAGTCGCCCCGATAAAGATCCCGTCGAGCTGGAAGCACCATACGCCGACCAGAGGCGAAGCGGCTGCCCAGGGGAGATAAGCGCGAGCTGTTGCGCGGACGGCTGGGTCGATCGTGAGCGCGTCGACGGCCACCGTGCCGAGTGTTGCGAACAAGGTCGACGCCAGCAGCGCGATACCGCCAGCCCACCAGGTCGTCATACGTGCTGCAGCGGTGAAGCTCTCCCGGTT